>QHWJ01000190.1 GCA_003222535.1 Acidobacteriota bacterium
CGGATCTCGATCGCCGCGCCGATCGCGTCGCGATTCGCACGTGTGCCGGTCAGCATCAGCCGCAGCCAGTGATGCCCCGAATGCTGATCGTTGCGCAGGAGCCTCGGAGCGCCTTTGATCGAGGTCAGCACGAGGTCGAGATCGCCGTCGCCGTCGATGTCGGCGAAGGCGGCGCCGCGTGCGACCATCGGCCCGAACAGATCGTTGCCCGCGCGGGGCGCCACCGGCACGAACGTCGCCGGCCCGCCGGCGCCGGCATTCCAGAACAGGTGAGGCGGCTGCGCGTACTGCTGGCTCGCCTGGACCTTGTTGATCTCGTCCTCGACGTGACCGTTGGCCGTGACGAGATCGAGCCGGCCGTCGAGGTCGTAGTCGAAAAACAGCACGCCGAAGGTCAGCGCGCTCCGGCTCGCGGGCCCGATGCCGGCGATGATCGCCTCGTCGGCAAACTGCAGCGGCGCCTGCTGCGAGACGTACAGCGCCGTCATCTCGTTGGCGAAGTTGCCGACCGCGATGCCCAGCGAGCCGTCGTTGCGGAAATCGGCCGCGTCGATGCCCATCGCGCTGCGGCTGTTGCCGTACGCGTCGAACGCGATGCCCGAGCGGGCCCCGATCTCCATGAACCGGCCGTTGCGCTCGTTGTGGAACACGAAGTTCTGCACCGTGTCATTCGAGACGACGAGGTCGGGCCAGCCGTCGGCGTCGAGATCGACGGGGGAGACGCCGAGCGACTTCGCCATCGGCACACCAGTAGCCGGATTCCGGATCTGCACCCTCGCGCTCGCGGAGACGTCGGTGAAGTGTCCGTGGCCATCGTTCCGGTACAGATAGGGAAACGTGCCCTCGAACGTGCGAGGCGGACCGTAGGCGCGGCCGATGCCCACGAGCCGGAAATCCTGCTGCAGATCGATGTCCCTGGACCAGCGCACGTAGTTGCAGACGAAGAGATCGAGATCGCCGTCGCGGTCGTAGTCGAGCCAGGCGGCGCACGTGCTCCATTGATCCGCGCGCCCCTCCACGCCGGCCGGACGCGTCACGTCGACGAAGCGCCCGCCGATGTTTCGGAAGAGACGATTGGCGCCGACGGCGGTCACGAAGAGATCGACCCAGCCGTCGTTGTCGTAGTCGGCGGCGGCGACGCCCATTCCGTAGAGGTCCACCGCCAGGCCGGCGGCCCTGGTCACGTCCGTGAAGTGCCCGCCGCCGTCGTTGCGATACAGCACGAGGCGTGACTGCCGCTCGTGGCTCGTGACCCGCGCCGACCAGGGCCACGGCCGCGAGTCGACGAAGATCAGGTCCGGGCGGCCGTCGTTGTTGAAATCGAAGAAAGCCACGCCGCCGCCCATCGTTTCCGGCAGCAGTTTCTGTCCGTCGGCGCCGTTCTCGTGCTCGAACGTGACGCCGGCCTGTCGCGTGATGTCGACGAACGCGACGTCGGGCGGAGCGATGGCCGGCGGTCCACTCCGGACGGGTAACGGGGCAGCGGGCGGAATGGAAGAGGGGCGCATCCGCCACGTCACCGCAACAGCGATCGCGAGGACGACGAGCATCGCGAGCCCAACCGCCGATTTCCGCAATCCGCGATCCGAGACACGCGATCCGCCATCTGAGATCCGCAATCCGCGACCGGAAATCCGCAATCCGCAATCCGAGATCCGCAATTTGTTGGGTCGCGTCATCGGAGCGGGTAGATGACGATCGATTGTGCAGCGTGGTTGGCCGCCGCATTCGCGAGCCTGTGCACCGCGATGGCGTGGTCGCGCGCGTTGTCGTCGAGTCTATAGCGCGCGTGCAGCGCGGCGTGCTCCGCGCTGCGCCGGGCGTCTCCCAGCTCGCCGTAGATCAGGCTGAGCACGTAATGGGCGGTCACATTCTCGGCGTCGATGCCGAGCGTTTTCTCGAACTGATCCGCAGCCCGGCCGAGATACTGGCGCCGGCTTTCCTCGCGCCCGGCGCCGCGCTCGACTTTCGCGCGCTCGAACAGCGACTGGCCGAGCTCGTTGATCACCTCGTAGTCGCTGCTGAAATCGAACCGCCTGGCGGCGCCCGCGGCCGGGCCGGACGCGAGCACGCGCGTGAAGTCGTCTATGGCCTGATCGAGAAAACCGTTCTCCTTGTTGACCAGCCCGCTCAGCCACGCGACTGTCCACGGCGTGGCGCCCGCCGCGCGATGCAGCGCGGCCGCCGCCTCGTCCAGCCTGCCTTCCTTGTAGAACACCCGGGCGAGGTTCAGCGCGCCGTCCGCCCGCCCGAGCCGCTCCACCTCGCTGAACGCATCAGCGGCCATCCGCAGCTCGCCCTTCTCGCTCCCGATGGTCCCTTCGAGCAGCAACCCGATTCCGTAATCGTTCCACCGTTCCCAGGCCGGTGTCGCCGGAGCGACTGCTGGCGGAGGTGTGTCCTGCGAGCCGGCGATTGGAAACACGACGCGGTCGGCGGCGATGGTGGTGATGGGCAGCGAGGGCGCGTCCGGGCCGAGCGCGTACTTCGTGAAGCCGCGGGTGAACTTGCGGTACTGCAGCTTCACCTCGACCTCGATCGGCGCGGTCATGCCGCTTGGAACCTCCAACTGATAGTGCACCACGGAAGAAGCGCTTGGTGGAATCTGGTGATCGTAGAGCGGGACGAAGATGTCCTGCACATTGCGCCGATCGACCCGCCGCCCCTGTCGATCGAGCATGTAGACGCTGATGAAATGCGATCGCGGATCCACGACGCCCTCGTCCAGGCTCCCGCTTCTCCCGATGACGCGGCCGGCGCTGGTGGCCGTGACGTCGAGCCAGAGCTCGTTGGAGTCCGCTGTTCCCTGCGTCAGCGGATGACCGACCTTGAGCGTTCGCACGACCGTTTCGAGAAGGTAGGTCGCGCCCGGCCGGAGCGCGGGCACCGTGGGGCGGATCGGGCCCTGCAGCTCACCGTCGATCGTGCCGCCGGTTTTCACACCGAAGATGTCGACGCGCGCGACGCCGGCGAGAAACGCCTGCGCCGCCCGAACCGTCCCTTCATCGTGTCGAAGGAACGGAAGCGCGGTATTGGCCGCCGGAAAGAGATGGCTGTGAATGCTGAGCGTGTCGGCCCCCTCGAACATCCGCGCGCCGAAGTCGGTCGAGGGCGTGAGCGGCATGTGGCATCCGGCACAGGCGCGCTGAGCGGCGGGCGGGTAGTAGAAGCTGCGGGCGCCGTGGCCGGATGCGGCGCTCAGCAGGAACGGGTCGTAGTGATTCTGGCCGCGCAGAAAGTCCTTGTACTTCGTCACCTCTGCTGGAATGTGAACCTTGTGGCAGGCCGAGCAGAATTCCGCGGTGCGATGCACCGGTTTGAGGAACGTGCGCCTGTGGAAGGCCGGTTTGGCCTTCACCAATTGCCTGTTGAGGTATTGCAGAAACGGGCTCGTGCTGAAGGCGAAGGGATACTGGAGCGGCTCTTCCAGCAGGTAATCGCCGTTCCCGCGGGTGCTGTTCACTTGCGTGATGGCGTGACACACCGTGCACGTGATGCCGGCCTGGCCGGTTGGCTCGATCGGCTCCTCGAGCGACGCGGTGTCGAATGTTCCGCTCAGCAGAGGGACCGGATCATGGCATCCCGCGCACCAGCGGCTGCCCCGCCCGCTGCCGTCGCGGTGCTGCATCACCTGACGGGCCTCCTTCACGCTTGCGAGATAAAAACGGTTATTGAACGAGCTGAAGCGATGCGCGCTGTGGGACCAGGCCTCGTAGGCGTCGGCATGACACGTGCGGCAATAGTCGTTCATCGTCAGGACGCGCAACGGGACGAGGCGCCCTTCGCCGCTGCGCGTGAGCGACGGGCTGAAGTAGCGCTCGCCCTCTTTGGGCGTGCCGCTCTTCGGATGGGGATTCATCGCGTGGATGAGACCGAGCGCGGCCGACAGCGCGGCGACGCCCGCGAATGACGCCCAGGCCCGGTCGCGGCGGAATCGCCCTCCTCGTTCGCGATGCCACATGTACAGGCTCGCCGCCGCCACGGGGAGCACGGCGTGGAACCAGTACGCCACGGCCCGGAATCGCGGGTCGCGGATTTCGAAGAATCCGAACCGCACGAGCACGAGACCGGTAACGAGCAACGCCACGCTCACGCTCCCGAGCGCGTATCCGGTTCTGAGCGCCAGGCGATTTCTGCGGCGCCGGGCGGCGCGCAGGTGGAGGATCACGAAGACCAGGAAGGGCACGACCACCGCGAGCCCGAGCGCCAGATGCGCCAGAAACATGTACTGGTAGAAGTAATTCTGAAACGGCCGATCCGTCGCCCATTCGACGAGCGTGATCGCCGCGAGATAGGTCGAGTTCGCCGACAACACGGCGACCGTGGTCAGCACGGCGACCAGCAGCCAGCGAAGACGCGGGCCGACGGCTGACCCGGCCGGCCGGCCCGCCGTCATCGTCCGGACTCGTGCCGCGTCGTAGAGCGACGCTGGAGCTCGGCCGCAGCTGCCGTGCGCGTTCCGGTCAGCGGCTCCACGGTGTCGCCGTCCCGCGTATGGAGATCCATGTCCTCGCACCAGCCGCGCGCCTCGAGCACGAAGCGGCGCGTCCATCCCGCCTTCGTCAGATGCAGCTTCTTACCGGGCCCGAAGACCGCCAATGCACGTCTTCGGCGGAGGAGATCGGTGATCGGACCTGTCTGGTCCGCCTGAAGACGGACACCACGTGAGCACGATTTTCTCACAGCCCCGCACTGACGCTCACTTGCGCACTTCGCTCGAAGGTCCCGCCGCCGGCCGGATCACTCCGACCCCCTGCTCGACCGCGATGCGGGTGCCGAACGGCTGCGACAGGCGTTGCAGCCGTTCGAGGATCGTCCTGGCCACCTCCGGCGTCGCAAGCCGCGGGACGCCGCGATCGGCCCCGCGCGAGGTATAGCTCAGATCGATCGGCTGCAGGCGGATCTCGGCGAGCCGCCCCTTCTCGAACCGGCTCGTCGTGACAACGCTCTGATACCACACGTCGCCGCCGAAGATCAGCCGATTCCACATCGCGTTGAACTCCGCGTCGGTCGCCGCCGCCGCGTCCATTTTGTACTGCTCGTAGAGATCGCTCGCGACCGGCTCGATGAGATCGAGCTGAAAGATGAAATCGCCCAGGCTGTAGAAGATCGGCTTGCCCTGATAGACCTCGATGCCGCGGATCTGGTGCGGTCCGTGGCCGACGAACTCGTCCGCGCCGGCGTCGATCGCTTCACGCGCCAGCTTCGGCAGGAAGTCGGCCGGCTCCTGGCTCCAGTTCCCCGGCTCGTGCGCGTGAATGGTGACGATGACGAAGTCGGACAGCTGCTTCGCGGCGCGGACGCTTTTGAGGATCTCGCGCTCGTCGACCGGATCCATCGTGTAGGTGAAGCCCCGGTGGTCTGCCGCCTTGTAATGGACGCCGAACAGCTCGAGCTCGTCGGCCGCCTCCTGTTCGGGCACGCGCACCGAGCCCGCCGGCTGCTCGTCGCGAATCTTCCGCAGCGCGCGCAATTCCTCCGCCGTCACGAGCGAGGACCGTGTCGTCCTGAGCGCGTTGACGCCGGGACGACCCGGCGCCTGGCCGAGCGGCGGCGCCGATCGGGAGAGCGGTGTGAAGGTGGACGCAATGGAGATGAGGGCGACGCGGCCCTTACCCGTATCGAAATAGCGCGCGGCTCTCGCCGCGGCGCGATGCTCACCGACGCCGGCGTGCACGATGCCCGCCTCGTCCAACACGTGGCTGGTCTGGCGCATGCCTTCGAGACCCCAGTCGGTCGCGTGGTTGTTCGCACGGGACATCACGTCGAATCCGATCGCCCTGAGATCTTTGGCCACCGACGGTGCGCCGATGATCCAGACGCCGCCGAACTCGGCCTGCGGCACGGCAGGCGTGCGCGAGAGATCGATGGCGGTCCCCTCGAAGTTGCCGAACGCCGAGTCGGCGTCATGGATGATCTTGCCGACCGGCGCGAACCCCGGCGTCTGAGACACCGGCCTGGCGATGATGCAATCGCCGACCGCGGCGACGGTAAAGCCGTCCACCACGCTCATCGTCAGCTCGCGCTGTGGATCCCGCGGCGCCGGCGCAGGCGGTTGCTGCGCGACGATCGCCACGCTGGCGAGCACGAGGACGGATCCGACCAGTGGCGCGCCTCGCATGGAGCCTCCTTGGCGGAAAAACAGTGGCCCCAAGAACAAAGGACCAGGGACTGAGATACGGTCACCAGGCCATGACGTAGCTGTCGCCGGTCGGGCTGACTCCACCCATCAGCGCGCCGGTTCGCGGGTGGATCATGATCCCCTTGACGGAGCCCACGCCGCGCACGTCGCGCACGTCGAGCTGATGGCCCTTCGCGGCCAGGCCGTCGCGCACGTTCTGCGCGAGCATCGCCGGCGTCAGCAGCTTCCCGAGGACGTTGTGCGGATAGTAGGAATCGCGGAAGCTGTTGCTGATCACCGACGGTTGTTCGAGCGCCTGCTGCACCGTCATCCCGAACTCGACGACGTTCAGGAAGAACTGGAGCTGCGTCTGGGGCTGCGTGTCCGCGCCCGGCGTGCCGAACACGATGTACGGCTTGCCCTCCTTGAGCGCGAGCGCCGGGTTGATGGTCTGCCTGACGCGCTTGCCGGGCTGCAGCGAATTGACGTCCTGCGGATCGAGATAGAAGTACTTCATGCGGTCGTTCAGGAAGAACCCGCCCTTGTCGACCACCATGCCGCTGCCGAACCCGCTCAACAGGCTCGAGGTGACCGACACCATGTTGTGGTCCTTGTCGACCACCGCGAGGTACGTGGTCAGGTTCAAGATCTGATCGGGATCGAATGGTGCGACCGTGGACGGAGAGGGTTGCGGATCGGCGTACCGATCGCTCGGCTGAAGCCTTCGCGCTCCGTCAAGCCTTCGCGCGCCGTCAGCGACGGCGGTGGACGAGGTGAAGCGCGTCGGATCGCCCGGCCGAGGCTCGCCGGCGATCGCCCGGTTGGGATCGATCTCGGCGCGCCGCGCCGCCGCGTACTCCTTCGAGAGCAGCCCCCTCATGGGAATGTTGGGCACGAACTTCGGATCGCCCACGTATTTGTTGCGGTCCGCGAACGACAGCTTGAGCGCCTCGGTCACCGCGTGCAGGTACGGGGCACTGTTGTGACCCATTGCGTGCAGGTCGAACCCTTCGAGGATGTTCAGCGCCTCGAGCATCACGAATCCCTGCGAGTTGGGCGGGCACTCGTAGACGTCGACGCCTCGATAGTTGGTGCGGATTGGCGGATCCTCGAACGCCCGGACGCTCGCCAGATCGGCTTCGGTGATGAGCCCGCCGTTCGCCTTCATGAACGCGGCGGTGTTCCTGGCAATGTCGCCCCGGTAGAACGGATCCGCGCCCTGCGACGCGATGGCGCGGAGCGTGCGCGCGAGATCCGTGTTGACGAGGATGTCCCCCATCTCGAGCGGCTTGCCGTCCCTGAACCAGATCTTCGTCGTCGACGGGAACTTCGCGAGCTTCGCCCGGCTGCCTTTGAGGCCCCGCGCGAGCGCCTCGGTGATCGGGAATCCCTGCTCGGCGATCTCGATGGCCGGCGCCAAGACCTCGGCGAGCGGCCTGGTTCCGTATTTCTGCACGGCGAACGCGGCGCCGCCGACCGCGCCCGGCACCGCGATCGTCAGCGGGCCGTCCTCCGGAATTCCGCCCTTGCTCTTGTACAGCTCGATCGTGGCCGCCTGCGGCGCGAAGCCGGTGCCGTTGATGAATTTCACCTCACGGGTCTTCGCGTTGTAGTAAAGGACGAACATGTCGGCGCCGAGACCGGTCATGCCCGGCTCGACCTGACCCTGCACGGCCCACGTGGCCATCGCCGCGTCAATGGCGTTGCCGCCCGCCTTCAGGATGCGCATCCCCGCCTCCGCCGCGAGGGGATGTCCGGCCGCCACCATCCCGTGCTGCGCGACGATCGTCGGCCGCCAGCTCGTGGTCTGGGCCGGCAGGTAGACGACCGATATGACGACTGCCACCGCCACGATGCATGTTCTCTTCAGCATATGAGCCTCCGCGGTCAGCTGGCACTATAGACCAACCGCCAGCGCTGCGGTAGTCTTTGCAGGTCGACTCTCCATGCCGAGTCGCTTCTCAGTGCCACGGCCGATCCGTGCTCTCGGACCGCGCAGGGGCGGCTGAAGGCGCTCGAGCACTCGGCAGCCGTTCGAAGAAAGAGTTTTGTTTCTCTGCTCGTCGCGAGCAGACGTCCGCAGAGCACGGGTCACTGCATTGCGGATTGCGGACTGCGGATTGCGGATTGCGGAGAGGTTGTGATGAACATCAGATCTTTGGCGTGGCTGGGTTTGGCGCTGGTTTCACTCGGGGCAACGGCTGGCGCGCTCCAGCGCGGGGCGGCGAGTGGTGACGTCGCGATCACCCCGATCATTCACTCGAGCGTGCAGCTCGAGTACGGGGGCCAGGTGATCCAGGTCGATCCGTGGAGCCTTGGCGATCTCACGCGGGCCAAGCCGGCCGACCTGATTCTGGTCACCGACGATCCGGGTCACCATGTGGATCCCAAAGCGATCCGGCAGCTCCGGAAGCCCGGCGCGCCGGTCCTTCTCACGGCTGCAGCCCAGTCGAAGTTCCCGGACGGCGCAGTGCTCGCCAACGGCGAGAAGAAGACCGTGGCCGGAATCACCGTCGAGGCCATCGCCGCCTACGACATCAAGCCCGGCGAGCCGTCGCACCCGAAAGGCAAGGCGAATGGCTACCTCGTCTCGTTCGGCGGCAAGCGGATCTACATCGCAGGGGTGACCGAGTGCGTGCCCGAGATCCGCGCCCTTCGTGATATCGACGTCGCGTTCATGCCGATGAATCTTCCGCTCGATCGGATGATGCCGGCGGCGGCTGCCGAATGCGTGAGCGCAATCAAGCCCAGGGTCGTCTACGTGTATCACTACGACCAGGGCTACGCGGCCCGCTTGACCAACCCGGCGAGCGGCGCGTCGGGCACCAGTGGGACCGGCCCGAACATCGCGGCGAGCCTGCAGGCGTTTCGCGACGCGCTCAAGGGCCAGCCGATAGAGGTCAGAGACGGCGACTGGTATCCCAAGCGGTGAACTCAGCAATCTGGTAATCGGGTAATCTGGTAATCTGGTAATTGGATTGGGCAATTTGAGCGATCAAATTACCCGATTACCCGATCACGCGACCGAGTCCGGGTCCCACCCCTGAGAACGGCATCACGCCGCCACGCCACTGGGTGTAGCGAACGACAACACACGACCACGAAAGACACGAAACCACGAAAACACGAAAAAGAATGACGGTCTTTTTCGTGCCTTTCGCCTTTCGCGGGAAGACCAAAACCGTTGTTCGGGCGAGTCTTCGAGGGACTTTTGCCCGTGGTGGGCCCGACTTCCTGCCCTCGTTGTCATTTGACGGCCGTTCCACGCCATCCAGCCTGGTATGTCCGTTGCACAAGTACGCACGTACCGAACCATGCCGCAACCTCGGGCCATCGGCGCCTCGAACGTCGCCGGGGCACAGGCTCCCGCGCGGTCCCCCACCCGCAGGGCGTTCCCCGCGAAAAACGAATGCGCGGTCGATGAATCGAGTCCGGCGTCGCGATTGATCGAACGCTGCCACGCGCTGCTGTCCGAGCGCGGCGACGTGTCTGGAGCAGCTCTCGCGACCGAGGCGCTGTTGGCGTATCGATCGCTCGAAGCGTCGAACAGGGACGTATTCTTCGATCGGCTCGTCGCCGAGTACTCCTCCGATCCGGAAGATCTTCGGAGATGGGCAGACGCATATTCCGCCGACCCGTCACCCGCCCACCTCATCCAACTGCAGCGGGCGTTCGAGACGCCGCGCGTGGAGCTGTTCCGGCGGCTCAATCTGGGGGCGGGCGGGACCGGCGCGCTCATCGAGATGCGCGCGCAATGCCTGCGCGGTCTCGGCACCCATCCGGCCTGGGCCGTCATCGAGACCGAACTCGCCCGATTGCTGAAATCGTGGTTCAACCACGGCTTCCTCGAGTGTCGCCGGATCGACCGTCGAACGCCGGACGCCGTCCTCGAGAAGCTGATCCAGTGCGAGGCGGTGCACCAGATTCGGGACCGGCGCGATCTGCTCCGGCGTCTCGAAGCGGACCGCCGCTGCTACGCGTTGTTTCACCCGGCGCTGCCGAACGACCCGATCATCTTCACCGGGCTGGCGCTCACCGTCGGGATCAGCCCGAACGTGCAACCGCTGGTCGACCCGGACACGCCCGTGCTCGACGCGGCTCGGTGCACGTCCGCGATTTTCTATTCAATCTCGAATTGCCAGGAAGGGCTGCGCGGTTTCTCGTTCGGCAATTCCCTGATCAGGCAGGTCGTCGAGGAGCTCGGCGGTGAGTTGCGGCAGTTGAAGACCTTTGCGACGCTGTCGCCGGTTCCAGGGTTCCGGCCGTGGCTGGCTGGCGGGGCCGGGGCCGGGGCAGGCCATCGCATCGACGCCGAGCTCGCCGGCCTGCTGGGAGCGCTCGGGGAGCCGGATTGGTTCTCGGACGGCGCGCGAAGCGCCGAGCTGGAGCGAAGGCTCGTCCCCCTGTGCGCCCACTACCTGCTTCGAGTAAAGCACGGGACTGGGCCTGCCGATCCCGTTGCGCGCTTTCATCTGTCCAACGGCGCGCGGCTCGAACGGATCAATTGGCTGGGCGATACGTCCGCGGCCGGCATGCGCCGCTCCGCGGGCATGACCGCGAACTACGTCTACCGTCGGGCCGATCTCGAGCGCAACCACGAGGCCTACGTGAGGGACGGACGGATTCGCGTGGCGCGTCAGATCGAATCGCTGGCACGTGAGGCGCGGCCGATGGACGGATAACGGTTTACCCCCGCTGGGTCCACTAGGTGCGGATAGCCGACACGTTCACGCCGATGACACCATAACGCCGTGCCGTCTTCTCCTTCGACGTGCCCCCGAAGCAGTCGAACCGGTCCGTGATTCGCACGTCGGTGAACCCCGCCTCCGCGAACGCCGCGACAAGCTCTGCTTCCAGCAGAGCACCGGCGATTCAACCGGTCCAGAGATCGATGTCCTTTCGGGCGCTCTCCGGCAAGTCGACGCCGAGCACGATGTCCGCGATCTGCGCGCGGCCTCCTGGTGTCAGGACGCGCCGAATCTCCGCGATCGCCGCTCGCTTCTCGGGCACGAGGTTCAGGACACCGTTCGAGATCACCACGTCCACGCTCCCGGGCTCAATCGGCAGCGATGTGGCCTCCCCATCGCGCACCTCCACGTGCGCCAGTCCGCACGCCGCCGCGCCGCGCCGCGCGCGATCGCGCATCGCCTCCGTCATGTCCACGCCGATCGCACGTCCCTCTGGTCCCACATGGAGGGCCGCCAGCAGGAGATCGGTCCCCGCACCGCATCCGATGTCGACGACGGTGGCGCCCGGCGGCAGCGGGGCGATCGCGTGGGGATTCCCAATGCCTGCGAACGACTCGGTCACAGCGTAAGGAAGCTTCGAGAGCTCGGCCGCGTCGTAATTCAACCTTGTCGCGGCGTACTCGGGCCCACGATGGAAATGGAACTCGCCGGAGGGATCCCTGGCGACGCGCGCATAGATGGATTGGATTTCCGCACGCAGTTTGAGTGTGTCGAGATCGACAGGACAGGCAATGGCCATACTGGTTCACCTCGTGTTGCAGACACGCACCGGATTGAGTACGTGCAGATTACCGTCGCCAGGACCACGTTATTTCAATGCTCCAGGCTGAACGCCGCTCGCCACCGGAAAACCCGCCGCGCGCCACTCTGGAAATCCGTCGAGCAGGCGCTGCGCCCGTCGTCCGCTCGCCCGAAGAAGCTCGACGGCGCGGTCGGCGTAGACGCAATACGGCCCGCGACAATAGGCCACGTATTCCCTGCCTCGGGCGAGTTGCTGCAGCCGCCGGTGAAGATCGTCGACGGGCACCGAGATCGCACCGGCAATGTGCCCAGCCACGTACTCGCTCGCAGGCCGTGTGTCGAGAATGACAACCCGGTGTGATCGCGCGCGTTTGAGCAGTTCGGCCATCGGCACCGCGTCGGCGTCCGCCCGGCCGGAGAAGTGCTCGCGGACGAGCCGTTCGAGCTCCGCCAGCCGCCGTTCCGCCACGGTTCGAAGCACGCGCGAAAGCTCGAACACCTCGGCGCCGGCGAGCCGGTAGTACACGAAGAGACCGTCCTTCCGGCTCTCGACGAGCGCCGCTTGCCGCAGCGCCTGCAGGTGCTGGGAGGTGTTGGCCAGCGACAGCCCGATTTCGGTGGCGAGCGAGTCCACGGTGCGCTCGCTTTGAGCGAGCAGTTCCAGGATTTCCAACCGGTGGGGGCTCGAGAGCGCCTTGCCAATCCGCGCGAACTGGCCGTACAGGCGGTCCTTGAACTGGCGATGCGCGTCGGGCGTCATAGTCAAGTAATTATTAAACTACTTGACTACTGCGTGTCAAGCGGAAAACCGAGCCGCGTTGCCGCTGACGCCGGGGAACCGGCGCAAGCAGCCGCTCCAGTTCGTCAAGGCGAGCATTGAGATCGCTCCACCGAGCCTGCTCTGTGCTGAGGGCCTGGAGGCGTTCGAACCGTATCTGTCCTGGATGGCGCTGAAGGTCAAGTGATCTCGGGTAAACGGCGACTCGTGGATGAGAGTGGCGATCGACCCGTCAGGCCGGCGGCGCCGCGGCCACCCACCGCATCCCTTCGCCCGCGATGGCGGGCGGCATTTCGTGGCCGCCGCCGAATTCGCGGAACGTGACGTCGTAGCCGCGCGTCCGCAGCCACGGAACGATCACGCGGCTGCATTGGTCGATCGGAAGAATCTGATCGATCGTCCCGTGCGAGATGAAGAACCGCGGTTTGCCGTGCGCGGTGCCATTCACCACGAAGCCCGGAGAGAACGCGACCACGCGACGGAACAGATCGCCGTTGATGAGTCCCAGCGAGAGCGCATAGGTGGCGCCGTCCGAGAACCCGCCGACCGCAATCCGCGCGGGATCGACTGACACGTCTTCGAAGACGCGTTCGAGGGCGCGGTCCACGAACGTCACATCGGCGCCGAAACCACCGCGGATGCCGTCCCAGCTGGAGCCGCGCGAGTCGGGCGCGAGGACGGCGACTCCGGCCTCCTCCGCGGCGGCGCCGAGACGCCGGAGTATGCCTTCGCCGCTCCCGCCCGCGCCGTGGAGCAGGACCAGCAGCGGCAGCGGAGCCGCAGGTGCATTCGCCGGCAGCCGGAGGATCGCGTCGCGCGCGCCGCCCAGCCCGAGCCGCTCTCCCTTCGCGGACGTGCTGACGTTCGCGCGAGGACGTGCGGCGAGCCTCCCATCGTTTGCTTCACCGGCACCGCTGAAGCGGTGCCCTGCGAGCGAACCCTCGCTCAGGCGGCACGCGCTGCCGAACGCAAACGACGAAAAGATGCGGCCGGCGATCTCTCCAAACCGGCGTCGATTGATCCGCATCTGGGTTTCGTACTTCGTACTTCGGACTTCAGACTTCAGACTTTCACTTCTTCGGCACCAGCCTCAATATCTTCCCTCCCGTGCCATCCGTCATCACGTAGAGCGCGCCGTCCGGACCTTCGCTGACGCCGCGGATCCGGGCGTTGAGCTCGGTCAGCAGCCGCTGCTCGCCGATGACCCGCTCGTCCTTCAGCACGAGCCGAATGAGCCCTCGCCCGACCAGCGCCGACACGAACAGATCGCCTTGCCACGCAGGAAAAAGCTTCCCCGTGTAGAAGCCGATGCCCGCTGGTGCGATGTCGGGCGTCCAGAAATAAACGGGCTGCTCCATGCCCTCCTGCGCCGTCCTGTCGTCGTTGATCGGCTTTCCCGTGTACTCGCGTCCGTAGCCGATCGCGGGAAAGCCGTAGTTCCTGCCCTTCTCGACCACGTTGATCTCGTCGCCGCCTCGCGGCCCGTGCTCGCTCGTCCACAGCCTGCCGGTGCGTGGATGAATCGCCACGCCCTGCACGTCTCTGAAGCCGAGCGCGTAAATCTCGGGATGCACGCCGGCGCGGCCGGCAAAGGGGTTGTCCTTCGGGATCGATCCGTCCGGATTGATCCGCAGCACTTTGCCCATGTTGCTGTCGAGCTGTTGCGGCTGCGGCCAGTCGACGGAGTTGATGCCGATGCCCGCGGGAATCGTGGACGTGATGAGCAGCGTGCCGTCCGGCGCCTGAATCAGCCGTCCGCCGATGCCTTCGGCGTTCAACAGCACCTTGAGATTCTCGAGCCGCTTGTCGTCGGATGACAGTTTCGCGCTGGCCGCCAGGAGGACACCTGGGGTGCGCGGGAGCGCCGCCGTGTTGCTGCCTTCCGGCAGCACCGTGTAGGTCATGTACAGCGTTCGATTGCTCGCGAACGCCCTGTCCGGCCTCACCTCGAACAGCCCTTGTGGGCCGCGGGCCCACACATCCGACGGCAGCCCCTGGATCGGCTCCGATACCTTCCCGTCCTTCCCGACGATCCTGATGCGGCCGGGTCGCTCGCCGACGACCATGCGGCCGTCGGGAAGAAAACTGAAAGAGAATGCGCCCGAGAGTCCCTCGGCCACTGTCTCGACGACGTACGCGGCGGTTTTCGGCGGCCTGGGTGCGCGAGTCTGCCCCAGCCATTCGGGAATCGGCGCGTAGCCGTCAGGCGCCGCACTGCCGTCCTCGGGCTTCGGCGGGCCGGGCGCTTGAGCGGGCGGACGGGGAACCACGCGCGCGGGCTGCGCCGCCATCTCTGTCGCGCCGGCTGCCAGAAGCAGGGCACCGGCCAACCACACTGCTCGAATCATTTGTCCTCCGGCTCAACTGTACTGATATTTCCGGAAACCCGTTTCAAAACCTGACGCCCGGGGTCACGACACGACCATCGGGTCTTTGAAACGAGCTCGAGATTCTGAACGTGTCGATCTCGTGCCCGCTCGTTCGACGTGCAAGTAGGACCCGGAATCAGGCGGTCGAGACTCTTCGGCCGCCGGGCTCCGGATAGACAGAAGGAGATACGACGTGCGATTCATGATCATAGTCAAGGCCGACAAGAACAGCGAGGCGGGCGCCCTCCCGGACGAGAAGATCCTGACCGAGATGGGGAAGTTCAACGAAGAGCTCGTGA
>QHWJ01000191.1 GCA_003222535.1 Acidobacteriota bacterium
GATCTGCCGATACACGTCCGGCGGCATCGCCGGGTACCCGCGGTTCCCCGTGTCCTTCTCGATCGAGGGTTGACAGAAATGATCGTCCTGCGGTTTTGAACCGGCTGTAGAATCACGGCATGCCGATCAGCGCCCGCGTTCACGTTCGAACTGGACTCCTGCTGGCTGCCGTGCTGCTCGCGGCAGCCCCTGTCGCACGGCCCGCGCACGCCGCATCCGGAATCGACGGGCTCTGGGACGCGATCGTCGTTGCCAATGGTGTCGAGGTCCCATTTCGTTTCGAGATCGCGACCAACGGGGCCGATGCTCAAGGCTTTTTCTTCGAGGGCGACCGCAAGGTCGGCTCGACCTCGGGAGGCTTTGCAGATGGCGTGCTGACGCTCGAGTACGACTTCCTGAACACGACCCTCGAAGCCACCCTGGACGGCGAGGAGCTGCGCGGGACCTATAGGAACAAGCGCGCCAATGCGCGGCCTCAGGAGATTCGAGCGAAGCGGTTCACGCCCGTGCCGCCTGGAGCCGACGATCCGCCACAGGTCGCTGGCGACTGGGAGATGCGGCGGAATGCCGAGGAGGCGACGGCGTCACGCGACACGCGGACGTGGCACCTGATCCTGCGGCAGTCTGGCCCCGAGGTTACCGGCGCGATCCTGCGCATCGACGGAGACACCGGCACTCTCGTCGGGCACTGGCAGCACGACAAGCTGGTGCTGAGCCACTTTGCCGGTGAACGTCCGAACGTCCTCGAAGCGATAGTGAAGAGTGACGGAACGCTCGCCGTCACACTGAATCGGACGGCGAACTACCTGGCCGCGCGAACCACCGAGGCGCGCGCCCGGGGCATTCCCGAGCCGCCGGATCCTTCCCGGTACACCAATGTCAAAGATCCGATCACGCCCTTCCAATTCAGCTTTCCCGACGTGACCGGCAAAATGGTCTCGAACAACGACGCCGCCTTTCGCGGCAAGGTCGTGATCCTCGCCATCGGCGGGAGCTGGTGCCCCAACTGCCACGACGAAGCGCCGTTCCTCTCGGAGCTGTACGGCGCCTACCACGCGCGCGGGCTGGAAATCGTCGGCCTGATGTTCGAAAACGATCCGGACCCGAACGTCTCGCGGCCGCGGGTGCAGTCCTTCATCAAGCGGTATGGCGTGCGCTATCCGATGCTGATCCCGGGGACGCCGCAGATGATCAACGAGAAGCTGCCGCAGCTCATCAACTTCGGCGCCTATCCCACCACGATCTATCTCGGACGCGACGGCAGGGTCCGCAGCGTGCACGCGGGCTTCGCCAGCCCGGCGACGGGCGCCGAGCACGGACGGTTGAAGCAGGAACTGCGCGAGCTCGCGGAGAAGCTGCTGGCAGAGAGCCCTCAGAGTTAGCGTCTCCGTCAAAAAACCTGCCGCTTCCGTGCGAGAGCGCGACGTGCGTGGTGAGATGTGCCGGTGCGCGTGTGGGTGCCGCCGCGACGACCGCGTTTGCCTCCGGCCACCTCCAGTGGCGAGCATCGGAGGTCAGGAGACCAGGAGTTCACCACGGGCTGTTAATGAGGGCCGGACACAGTCGGCTCCTGTTCACTGAAGACGTCGAGCAGGAGGGACAGCAGCGCGTGCATACGTCCAAGCGCGGGACGCGCCGGCGTGATCCCGGCGTGAAACCCGCGGGCGAGCAGTCGATCGAGGATCTGTTGTCGACTGGCTTTCGAGGCGATGAGGTGCACCGGAACGTCCCACGGGGCCCCTTCGCCGCTCACGGCCGACGCCGGCTGATGATCGCCGATCAGGATCATGACGAGGTCGCGATCCGCGTGTGCGCGCAGATAACCGCCGAGCGTCGCGTACGTGTACGACACGGCGTCGACGTACCCCGGCGCGAAATTCTTCCAGTCGGGCTCCCGCGCGTAGGCGCGGACGATGGCCGGGCCGTCGTACGGTCGCGGGTTCAGCATTCGCGGCCAGTCGGGCTGGTACGGCGGAGTCGGACTGAACGGGAAGTGCGTGCTGATCGTCGGGAAGAACACGAACAGCGGAGGACGCGCCGGCCGGCTCACCTCGAGCAGGTCGAATCGGGCCATCGAGAACTGATCCGGGACGGCGAACCAGCCGAACTCCGGCCCGTGGTAGTCGAGCCGCGCAGCGCCGTAGACGTCGTCGAAGCCGTAGAACGCGCCTTCGGGCCAGCGCTGCCGCAGCCCGGGCATCAGCCCGACGGTCCGATAGCCACGCCGCGCGAACGTCGTCACCATCGTCTCGCGCTGCTGCGTCATCAGCCGAGCATTCGTCTCCGCATCGCGAACCTCGACGCCCGACATCAGGCTCAGGTGCGCGAGCCACGACGACCCGCCGAAGGTGGGGGACTCGACGAACGCCGAGACCACGCCGCGGTTGGTCGAGCGGATCGCGGCTTCGAGATCGGCGCGGCTCACGGCGAGGCGGGGTGCGATGTCCGGCCTTTCGTACGTCACGGCGCCGTAGGCTTCGATGAAGACGAGGAAGACGTCGGCGCCGCGCACGAGCCGCAGGTCGGCGTTCATCGGCGGGCTCGGCGCAAGCGACCTCGAACCGCCGAGCGCGTCGATCACGAAGCGTACCTGGCGCGCGTAGGTCTGCGTGACCGGCGTCGAGAAGGTGGGCACTCCGGGGAAAGACGCGCTCAGAGCCGGAATCCAGTGAGCGGCAAAGAGCAGCACGACCCCTGTCGCGAGCACGCCGATCGCCACGCGCTGGCGGGAATTGTCCATGGCATCGCCCACGCGGTGCAGCGCCCATCGGAACAGCAGATACAGAAGGACGAGCGTCAGCGCCGCCGCCGACACCACCAGGACCAGGAGCCACAGCGGCGCGACGCGAGCCATCATCGCGGCGACGTCCGGCATGTATCGCAGGTCCCAGTAGAGATTGATGTCGCGTCCGTACAATGCCGGCGCCGTCACGTCCGCATAATGGCCGACGGCAAGCAGCAGCCAGAGCGCGGCGATCCAGCGAAGCGTCGCGCGCGCCGGCGGCCCGAACCGGCGATGCGCGATCACCAGCACGAGCAGGCACGCGGCGAGCTCGATGGACAACTCGCCCTCCCAGCGAATCGCCGGCGTCGGCCACACGTTTTGAAAGGAGAGCGACGCGTTGAGCACTGTGACCGCCGCGGCGGTCGCGACGAGCGCTAGCCGGCGTGACGCGAGAGCCACTGGGCATCAACCAGGAACGAGTAGCCGAGGGTGAGGAGCGCGGCGGCCGCCAGCAGTGCGCTCAGCGGCGGCCGGACGGCCGGCAGGAGCGCAAGAGTCAGCGCGACGAGTTGGATCACGCAGATGGTCTGCCGCCTCCGGCTCGGCGGGAGTGCGGCTCTCAGCCACGGCGCAAACGCACCCGCAGCGGCGAAGGCGTAGCGCAGCAGCCCGGACAGCACGACCCAGGCGCCGGCCTTCTCGTTTCGCCACGCGAGGATGGCCAGCACGAGGATCAGCAGCGCATCGATCTCCATGTCGAACCGCGCGCCGAAGTCGCTCGCAATCCGGTGGCGGCGCGCGAGCCACCCGTCGACACCATCCAGCGCCGTCGCGAGCAGGCTCGCCGCGGCGGCACTGCCGGCGATCATCGGGAAGCGCGGCTCGCCGATCAGGCCCGCGACGAGTGCAACGAGCATCGCCCGCCCGGTCGTGATCTGGTTCGCCGCCCCGAAGTACTCGAACGGATGATGCCGGCGCAGGAAACCGAATGAGAGCAGCATCACGGCCATGAACGCCGCGCTCGCTTTGAGCGGATACAGATCACCCAGCGGAAGAGCGGTGCGTGCCGTCAACGCCAGAACCATCAGGGCGAGCAAGCCGATGATTGTCGAAGTGACGGCGCTCGCGCGCAGCGGCGCGTCGGGAAGGCGCCACAAGGACACGTTCATACTCAGGGCTCAGGGTTCAAGGTTCTGAATGGACCTTGAATTGTGAATTGTATCAAGTCGGGCAAAGCCAGAGAATTGTCGGCCATGGCCGAGGCCCGCGCCTTCTGGATCGCCGCGCCGTCACGAGGGGAGATCCGCGCGGAGGCGCTTCCGGCGCCTTCCGCAGATGAGGTCGTCGTCCGCGCGTTGTTCAGCGGGATCAGCCGGGGCACCGAAGCCCTCGTGTTTCACGGACGCGTGCCGGACAGCGAACGGCAACGTATGCGGGCGCCGTTTCAGGCGGGGGAGTTTCCGGCGCCGATCAAGTACGGCTATGCAAGCGTCGGGCAGGTTGAGGTCGGACCTGCCGGCCTGCAGGGTCGGACCGTATTTGTGCTGTATCCGCATCAGACGCGGTACGTCGTGCCCGCGCAGGCGGTGCATGTGCTGCCGGAGGGCGTGCCGGCGTCGCGTGCGGTGCTGGCCGCGAGCCTCGAGACCGCGATCAACGGGCTGTGGGACGCCCGGCCGCAGGTCGGCGATCGCGTGACGGTGATCGGAGCCGGCACGGTGGGCTGCCTCGTCGCGTGGATCGCGGGACGCCTGCCGGGATGCGAGGTCGAACTCGTCGATATCAACCCGCACCGCGCGGCGATCGCCGGAGCGCTCGGCGTCCGGTTCGCCGCGGCCGGTGCGCCGACGGAAGGCGCGGACGTCGTGATTCACGCCAGCGGGTCGCCGGCGGGCCTCGAGCTCGCGCTGCGCGTCGCCGGATTCGAATCGACCATCGTCGAGATCAGCTGGTACGGAAATCAAGCGGTCCCGCTGGCGCTCGGCGAAGGATTTCATGCGCGCCGTCTGACTGTGCGGTCGTCACAGGTCGGCAGCGTCGCCACCTCGCAGCGGGCACGCTGGGACGCGCGCCGCCGAATGCAACTCGCGTTGTCGATGCTCACCGATCCGGCACTCGACCTATTGATCACGGGCGAGAGCGAGCTCGAAACGCTGCCGGAGGTGATGGCGCGGCTCGCCACCGCCCCGGGCGACACACTGTGTCATCGGATACGGTACCTGTGAAGCAGAATCTGGTAATCGGGTAATCGGGTAATCTGGTAATTGGATTGGGCAATCGATCAATTCAATTGCCCGATTACCCCATTTACCAATTCAATTACCCGATTACCCGATTACCCAATTACCAGATTCATCATGTATACAGTTTCAGTGCGCGACCACTTCATGATTGCCCACAGCTTCAGCGGCGATGCGTTCGGGCCGGCGCAGCGCATGCACGGCGCTACCTACGTGGTCGATCTGGAATGTCGCCGGCCGGACCTCGACGCGGACGGCATGGTCGTCGACATCGGCCGTGCGACCGGGGCGCTGCGCGCCGTGCTCGGCGGGCTGAACTATCGCAACCTCGACGAGGAACCGGACTTCAAGGGCCGCAATACGACCACGGAGTTTCTCGCACGCGTGATATTCGATCGGATCGTCGCGGCGATCCGTCGAGGCGACCTTGGACCCGGAGCGCACCGGATCGAGAGCCTTCGCGTGACGCTGCACGAGTCCCACGTTGCGGCGGCGTCCTTCGAAGGAGCGGTCGGTGACGCCGAATCGGGTAATCGGGTAATCGGGTAATCTGGTAATTGGATTGGGCAATCGAACGAACCGAACAATTCAATTACCCGATTACTAGATTACCAGATTACCCAATTTGAATGCCTCTGCTGGTCGTCCTCGTTCCCGGGGATCTCGAGACGCGGACCGGCGGCTACGGCTACGACCGTCGCATCATCGCCGGCTTGCGCGGGCGCGGCTGGTCTGTCGACGTGCAGCGGCTCGACGACAGCTTTCCGTGGCCGACAGCCACTGCTCGCAGGCACGCGGCCCGCGTGCTCGCCGCGATTCCGGACGGGACCACCGTCCTCGTCGATGGGCTCGCGCTCGGATCGCTGCCGGAAGAGGTGGCGCGCGAAGCTGCGCGGCTGGAGATCGTCGCGCTCGTGCACCATCCACTGGCGGCTGAGACGGGACTCGATCCGCATGTGGCCGCGGAGCTCGAGGACAGCGAGCGCCTGGCGCTTGCCGCCGTCCGCTTCGTGGTCACCACCAGCCCGGCGACCGCGGCGGCGCTCGCGGGCTACGGCGTCGAATCCGATCGAGTCGCCGTCGTCGAGCCCGGCACGGATCCCGCGCCACTCGCGCGAGGATCTCAGCGCACGTCGCCGACGTTGCCCGATGCTCTATGCCCTGAGCCATCAGCCATCAGTCATCAGCCATTAGAGAGCCATCAGCCATCAGCCATCAGCCATCAGCCATGTGAAGTGTCTCTGCTGTGCGTGGCGACATTGATCCCGCGCAAGGGACACGATCTGCTGTTTCGTGCGCTCGCGTCGATCCCGCACCGCAACTGGCGGTTGATCTGTGCGGGCAGCACCGAGCGCGATCCGGCGACCGTCGAGCGTCTCCGCGCTCAACTGGAGGCCGATGGGATCGACGATCGCGTCGAGCTCGTCGGCGACCTGGACGCCGCTCGGCTGGCGGTCCAGTACGATCGCGCCGATGTGTTCGTCCTGCCGACGCTGCACGAGGGCTACGGCATGGCCGTGGCCGAGGCGCTCGCGCGTGGGCTGCCGGTTGTCAGCACGGCCACCGGCGCGATCAAGGAGCTCGTCGGCATCCACGACGATGGCGGTCATGCAAATACCGGTGGTGTCCCGTCTCAGCCGGACCGTCCCGCAAATACCGGTAGTGCCCGGCTTCAGCCGGGCCGTCCCGCCGGCGTCGTGGTTCCGCCGGGAGACCTCAACGCCCTCACCGCGGCGCTTTCGCGTGTGCTCGGCGACGCTCGCCTTCGCGAGCAGCTCGCGGAAGGCGCGCAACAGGCACGCGACAATCTGCCGACTTGGGACGACGCGGTTGCCGCGATGGAGCGAGTGCTTGAACGCGTGGCGAGACCCTGAGGACACAAGAAGCTATCTTACAAATCCGACCTTCCGATGACTCCATGAGTGACTTCAGCGCGGACTGGCTGGCGTTGCGCGAACCCGCTGACCGTGCCGCGCGCTCGTCGCGGCTGGCGCGCGCGATCGCCGACGTGCTTGCAGACACCGCCGAGCTCCGCGTCGTGGACCTGGCCGCCGGCACCGGCGCCAACATGCGCTACCTGTCGGAGCACCTGGCCTCTCACGGAGCGGGAGCCTTTCAGGCGAGCGGCGTTCGTGTGCAGCGGCAAAGCTGGCTGCTCGTGGATCGCGATGCGGCGCTTCTCGCACGCGTACCGGCACCGGGCGGACCTCTGAGGTGCCGCGTCGAGACGCGACAGGTGGATCTCGCCACGCCGAGCGAGTTTGTCAAGGCCCGCATCCTCGACGGCCCCGCATTGGTGACGGCGTCGGCGCTGCTCGACCTCGTGTCCCGGGACTGGCTGCGCAGCCTTGCGGATCGATGTCACGAGGGCGGCGCCTCGGTGCTCTTCGCGCTCAGCTATGATGGCCGGATACGCTGGTCGCCCGACGAACCGGAGGACGAGGCGATTCGCGAGCTCGTAAACAGTCACCAGCGCACCGACAAGGGTTTCGGCCCTGCACTCGGGCCCGACGCCACTGGTTACGCCGAACAATGCCTGGCGAACCTCGGCTACCGCGTGCAGCGCGAACCGAGCGACTGGGTGCTGCCGCCCGCGTCCAACGATCTGCAACGACAACTCATCGAGGGATGGGCCCACGCGGCGGCCGAGATCGCGCCGGCGCGCGCGGTGTCGATCGAGGGCTGGCGCAGCCGCAGGGTCGCGCACGTCGATGCGAACCGCTCCCACCTCGTGGTCGGCCACGAAGATCTCGCGGCGTGGCCGCTTCACGGGGCGGCACGGGCTGGACGGGTAGGACGGCTAGGACGGGCTGGATAGTTGTTACTTGGAAATGCAGATTGCAGATTGCAGAGTTCAGATTGCTGTCATGTCCAAGTGCTCACCACGAAAACACGAAGATCCACGAAGCACACGAAGAAAACCAGAATATTCTTCTTCGTGCCCTTCGCGGACTCTTCGCGATCTTCGTGGTCCCGGAAGATAGCCGGCGACACCGATGATTGAAATCAGCAATCAGAAATCAGCAATCTGCAATTCCCTCGCGTTTCTAGATCACCCGCGTGATCGGCGGCTGCGCGTCGGGCTGGCTGATGCCGTCGGTCCGGTCCGGGCCGATCTCGCAGTCGAACAGCACGTCCGCGCCCATCCTGAAGACCCGATAACGCGGGCGATGGCAGTCGCGGAGCGCGGTCCGGGCCGGCAGCCGAATCGCCGGCCGACCGTCGCCGATGAGGAGCGGCGCGATTGCGATCTGCAGCCGATCGAGCAGGTTCGCCTCGAGAAACATCGACACCGTGACGCCTCCGCCCTCGACGAAAATCCGGCGGCAGTCCCGCGCGCGCAGGATCCGCAGCACTTCCGTGACGTCGACGCCGTCCGCGCAGTCCTCGACCGGGACCACGGCGGCCCGCCCGAAACGGGCCTCGCCCTCTCGCGCGAGCGACTTGGCGCAGACATACAAGGTGACCGCCGAATCGTCATTGAACACCCGGTAATGATCGGCCAGCCGTCGTGTGGGGTCGAGGACGACGCGCAGCGGGCTGGGGCCGGCGACATGGCGTGTCGTGAGCTGCGGATCGTCGGCGGCGACGGTGCCCGCGCCGACCACGACCGCGTCGGCCAACGCGCGCATGCGGTGCAGGTGCAGAATGTTTTCCTCGCCGGTGACGTACTGCGACTCGCCGGCGTGCGTGGCGATGAACCCGTCGAGACTCTGGCCGAGGTGACCGACCGTGATGGGCCGGGCTATCGTCGCGCTGCAGATCGGCAGATAGAGATCGATGAGCGCATGGCGCGGGTCGTCCGGCGGAAGCACCGGCATCCAGCCGGCGCCGGGACGCCACGCGATCACCGCATCGGGATGTCCCTCGGAAACGGGTCCGAGCGGCTCCTCATTCGTCCGCCCGAACGCCGCGGACTGGTTCACCTCTGCCGCGTGTTCGGCGAGGCTGGCTGCCTCGAGAACGATGGTCCACGCCTCGTCGGTTTTCCAATCGCGGCTCGACGCCGGTTCCAGCGCTCGGCTGGCCGGTGGCTGAGTAGTCTGCTTCACGAATCCTGCCTCGTAGCTTAGATCAATCCGCGTCCCGGGTCGGGACAGGCCTGTCGACGCGAGCCAGGCCGCTCGTCCTTCGACAGGCTCGGGACGAGCGAAGACGCCTGGCCTCCTGACCTCCTGCTCGAGTCGGCAAGTGAGCGAGCGTCCGAAGCCGTCAGACGCACCAGCAGGGTTACAATGCCGTTGGACCGTGAATCCGGTTTGGTTCAAGGAGGAGCTCACCCATGCGAGGACCCTTAAAAACCACACACGGCGCGGCGCCCGTCGCTCTTGGGCTGTTGATCGCGCTGTACGCCGTCCCGGGAGCCCAGCAGCCTCCAGCGGCAACTCCGGCGCCGGCGGCACCGGCACCGGCCAAACCGCTCGTGCCCGTGGCGACCAACACCGTGACGGCCCATCCGGATGCGTACTATGGCCTGGCGGTCACCATCAACGCCGCGGTCGAGCAGATTCTTTCGAAGTCGGCGTTCTCGGTCGATCAGCGCCGCGTGGGCGCCGCCGCGGACGTGAAGCACGATCCGACGGATGTGCTGGTCCTGGTGCCGACGATTCAGTCCCCGGTCGAGCTCCACGCCTACGTGACCGTGATGGGCGAGCTCGTCAAGTTCGACCCGGCGGAAATCGCGCGAAAGGCGAAGGACTACAAGTTGGATCTCCCGGCCGACGTCGTTGCGAAGTACAGCGGACGGCCCGCGTTGCTGGCCACCTCCGTGATCAACGAGAAGTTCGTGGACCTGGCCAAGCGGCTCCCGCCGCCGCTGAACGCGGAAGAAGAGGCGTACCAGAAGGTGATGCGGCAGGTCGGTCCCGCCTTCGCGGCGCTGCGGCCCGCCGTGGACGGGTCGAACGCCGAGACTGCCGGCAAGAACGCCGCCGTGCTGCAGAAGGCGTTCACCGACACGGAAGCGTTCTGGAAGCCGAAGAAAGCGGAGCCGACGCTCTGGGCGCAGAACGCGCGCAAGGAAGTCGAGGCGGTGCAGGCGGCGATCGCCGCCGGGAAGTGGGACGAAGCCAAAGCGCACGCGGCCACAGTCGGGCAGGCGTGCGCCCAGTGCCACGGCGCCTACCGCGAGCGATTCGACGACGGCTCCTTCAGAATTAAGAAGTAGGAATTTGGAATTTGGAATTTGGAATCTGCGCACGAATTCCAGATTCCTGATTCCAAATTCGCAATTCACTCCGCGCGCAACGCCTGCACGACATCGACGCGCGCGGCGCGGGCCGCCGGCAGCAGCGATCCGATGACGGCGGCGACGAGCAGCACGGTGGCGGATCCGATCAGAGGGAGCGCACCGGGAAGACGCACATTCTGGACATAGCTGCCAACGAGACGGGCGAGCGCGAACCCGCCCGCTGCGCCCGCCGCCACGCCGACCGACGACATCCACAATCCCTCCGCGAGCACGCCCGTGAGAATCGTGCGCGGCTGTGAGCCGATCGCGAGCCGGATGCCGAACTCGCGCGTCCGGCCGCTGACGGAGAACGCCAGCACGCCGGCGACGCCGACGATCGAAATCGCGAGCGCGACGGCCGCAAAGCCACCGAAGACGATCGCGTTCAACCGATCCGGCGCGAGCACCTCCGCGCGGACGTCTTCGAGCGTCGCGGCGCGCTCGACCGGCTGATCCGCCGCCATCTCGCGCACGGTGCGCGTGATGATCGGGACCAGCGCGTACGGGTCCGTGCTCGCGTGCACGAACAGCCGCCCGCCCCCGATCTCCTGCTCGAACGGGTGGTAGACGGTCATCACCGTCGCAGGCTCGATGCTGGCATCGTCGATATCGGCCGTCACGCCGACGATGCGTCGAGGGTCGCCGCTGACGCCTATGAACCTGATGATGCCGTCGGTCCACATCAGGTGACGGTTGAGCGGGTCCTGACCCGGGAAGAGCTGCCGCGCGATGCTGCTGCTGATGATCACGACGCGCTCGGCGCCGTCGCGGTCTCGGTCGTTGAAGTCGCGGCCGGCGACTATCGGGATGCCGAGGGCCGCAAAGAAGCCCGGCGTCACCGAGCGGGAGCGCGCGTGTGGGTCGTCCGCCGCGTTCTCGTGCCTGGTGCCTTCGACGGTGAACGCGAGGCCGCCGCCGGGGCCGCCCGCGTCGCGCCACGGCACCGTGCTGCCGAACGCAATCTGCTCGACGCCCGGCACCTCGCTCAGGCGGCGCCGAACCTCGCGGTAGAACCCGCGGATCTGCTCGGGCGTGCGTCCGTAAGACATCACCGGGATGTTGACCGCGAGCACGTGGTGCGTCTCGAAGCCGGGCTTCGTCGCCTGGAGCGCGAGCAGCGTGCCGAGGAGCATGCCCGCGCCGGCGAGCAGCACGAAGGACGCCGCGATTTGTGTGACGGCGAACGCGCGCAGACGGCGCGCGGTGCCGCTGCTGATGCGGAGCCCGCCGCTCGACAGGCCGAACCCGTGCGAAGCAGCGGTCGACGGCAGGCGCGGAACGAACGCGAGCAGGATCGACGCGGCCAGGGCGAGGCCGACGCCGACCCACAGCAGGCTCGCGTCGAGCGTGAGGTCGAGGGCGCGGACGGAGAAGCGCGCGGCGTACCGCGCGAGCACGGCGACCATCGGCTGCGCGATCGCCACGCCCAGCAGCGCGCCGCTCCCGCAGAGCAGCACGCTTTCCGCGAGCAGCGTCCGTCGGAGCGTGGACGCGCTGGCGCCGAGCGCGGCGCGGACCGCCAGCTCTGACTCGCGGCGCACGCTGCGCGCGAGGATCAGGTTCGCGACGTTCGAACAGGCGATGACGAACACCAGCGCGGATGCCGCGAGCAGGACGAGCAGCACGGTCCTCGCCCTCGCCGTGATCTGATCGCGAAGCCGGACGGCGTCGATTCGGAATCCGGCTTTGGCCGGATACGCCTCCGGATGTTCCTTGACGATGGCGCCATGCACCGCGCGCAGCTCGGCGCGCGCAGACTCCACATCCGCGCCCGGCGCCAGGCGGCCGAAGAGCTCCGTCATCCGGTGCTCGCGTCCGGTCACCATGGTGGCCGATAAATGGTGCGGGCTCGTGACGATGTTCGCGAAGATCTCGGTTTCGGTGGGATAGGGCACCGACGGCTCCAGCACGCCCACGACGACCGCCGAGCGGGTGCCCAGCCGGATCGTCTTGCCGAGAACTGTCGGATCGCTGTGGAGCCCCGCGGTCCAGAAGCGATGGGTGAGCACCGCCGCTCCCGCGGCGTTCGGCCCGTCGTCCCCCTCATTCAGGAGCCGTCCCAGCACGGGATGCAGACCCATCACGTCGAAGTACGAGCCGCCGACGACGCCCGCGCGAATCTGTCGCGGCTCGCCGAGGCCGACCATGGTGAATCCAATTTGCGAAAAGTCCCCGATGCTCACCACGGTTTTCATGCGGCCGCGGAGGTCCAGAATCTCGGGCACTGAAAACGCGGCGTTGTCGTTACCGCTGCCGGGCGCGCTCTGGCGGATGTAGATCAGGCGGCTCTCGTCACGGTTGACCAGGGGCCGCAGCAGCACCCCGCGGACGACGCTGAAGATCGAGGCGTTGGCGCCGATGCCCAGGGCCAGCGTGAGCACGACCGTGGCCGAGAGGCCCTTGGCGCGGGCGAGCGAGCGGAGCGCGAACTTGAGATCGTGGAGGAGTGTCATGAAGGTTCCATTAAACGGTCGGCAGCCGATCCTGTACGAAGCGCCCCATTGTCGCCCGGTCGGGCTGGATTGTCATCCGTCGCCCGATCGGAACGCGAGGCTGGACCCGCTTCGCCTGAAAGGCTCGCCATCAGGTATGCCCATCCCGCGACGATCAGCTCTCTTCGACGTGCAGTTTCAAACGGGCCAGGGCATCGTCCCACCCGCTCGCGATGACCTCGAGGCACCGGCGACCCTCCGCGAGCCGCTTCGGGTTGAGCGCCCAGACATGCTCGCGGCCCTGACGACTCCCATTAATGAGCCCGGCGGCGGCAAGGACGTGAAGGTGCTTTCTCACGCCCTGCCGCGTCATCGCCCGGAATCTCTCCGCGAGCAGCGAGATCGAAGCCGGACCACCATCCGACAATCGCTGCAGCCGGGTCAGCCGCGTCGGGTCGCCGAGCGCCGCGAACAGCAACACGGCGCCCGCCAGACTCCGTTCAACGCGCTTACGCCAGGTCATGTCGTTGTGCAACTATTCAGTTGCGCGTCGCCGGCTGCATCACGCGCCCGTGTCCGGAGTGGCGGACGAGACGATCGCGCCGTGCTGGCTCGCGTCACGGTGGCGTTCTCGATATCGATCGCGCGCTGACGCTCGGCTGAAGCCTTCGCGCTGCAACATCCCGCCCGGGCGACGCGTCACCTGTGGGCTCTCAATTCTCCGCTCGCTGGCGTCTTCCAGCGGGCTTCGGGGGCCCGCCGAAGCATCGGAGACGCGAAGGCGGCAGACGAGCCGTCGTCACTCCACTTGACATGCCAGTGGATGCTGTGAGAGTCTCCGCTTCACCTGGATGGCCCGTGCACGAAACGGCCGCGTGGAGCTCCTGCAGGGGACGCTGGACCTGATCGTCCTGCGGGCCCTGTCCACCATGGGACCGCAGCACGCCTACGGCCTGGCGGCACGCCTCGAGCAGGTGGCCGACGACACGTTCGCGCTGAACCAGGGCACCTTGTATCCGGCGCTCGTGCGGCTCGAGCAGAAGGGCTGGATCAGGGGCACCTGGCAGACGACCGAGAACAATCGCGAAGCGAAGTACTACGCGATCACCAAAGCGGGGATGCGGGCGCTCGACAAACAGGCGGAGCGATGGCGCCGGCTCGCCGGTCTCGTGGACAAGCTGCTCTTCGACGAGTCATAGCGATGTTCGCCGTCATGAGGGAGATGGAGCGCGAGCCTCTCCCCCTCCACTCGGTGGAAGTCCAGCGAGCTTCGGGGGCAGGCAGGCGAGCGGCGACGCGATCATGAAACGGTTATTCATGAGGATCCTCAACGCTGTGCTCCCCAGCCGAGCCGAGGACCGGCTTGCGCGTGAGCTGGCATCCCATCTCACGCTGCTCGAGGACGACTTTCATCGCCGGGGCATGACGCCCGAGGACGCGCGGCTTGCGGCGCGCCGCGCGTTCGGCGGCGTCGAGCAGACCAAAGAGCTCCATCGGGACGCACGCTCGTTCCGCTGGATCGACGACGCGCGGCGGGATCTGCAGTACGCAGTCCGAACGCTCCGCAAAGCGCCGGGCTTCACGGCAGTGGCCGTTCTCACGCTCGCGCTCGGCATCGGAGCCAACGCGGCAATCTTCACGCTGATCGATGCCGTGCTGATGAAGTCGCTGCCCGTACACGATCCGGGCGGTCTGGTCATGCTCGGGGACGCCCGGAGCTCGGGCGTTGGCACCCGCCCGCACGGGTCCTTTCCCGTGTATTCCCATGCGCTCTACCAACATCTCCGGGATGCGAACGTGCTCGACGGCCTCTGCGCCTTCCAGAGCGCGGATGCCCAGGTGAGCGTACGTCGCTCCGGTTGGAGCGCGGCGCGGCCGGCGGGAGCCAGGCTCGTATCCGGGAACTATTTCGAGGTGCTCGGAGTGAATGCGGCCGCGGGTCGCACCATCGCCCCTTTCGACGATTCGCCGTCGGCGCCGCCGGTGAGCGTGGTCAGTTTCCGCTACTGGAAGGACACGCTCAATGGGGATCCGTCCGTCGCCGGATCCACTATCGATCTCAACGGTGTGGCCGTGACGATCGTCGGCGTGGCCGCACCCGAGTTCTACGGCGACAGGCTCCAACCCGATCCACCCGGCTTCTGGCTCCCGATCTCCGCCGATCGCCAACTGGACCCTCAGCGCATGGTGGTCGACGATCCCGACCAGTATTGGCTGTATCTGATGGGCCGGCTGATGCCAGACGTGTCCGCGGCGCAGGAGCAGGCCCGGCTGACCGTGGCGCTCCAGAGCTGGCTCCTCACGCGTGAAGGGTCGAGCGTTTCCGCAGAGCGCCGAAGGGAGATCTCGAACAGTCGTGTCGAACTGAATCCGGGCCGGAGCGGCGTCCCTCATGTGCAGCGGAATTATTCGCAGACGTTGCAACTTCTGCTGGGGATCTCGGCTGCGGTTCTTCTGATCACCTGCGCGAATCTCGCCGGTCTCCTGCTCGCCCGTGGCGCGGCGCGCCGTGCCGAACGCTCGGTCCGGCTCTCATTGGGAGCCAGCAGGGGACGTCTGCTGCTCGTCGTCCTTGTCTTCCGGGGCGCGGAGGATGTCCCCATTCCTATCGTGCCCGACGTCCGCGTTCTCGCATTTACGTTCGCGCTCTCGTGCGGCGCGGCCATCGTGTTCGGGTTGCTGCCGGCGATCCGCATGAGCTCCGACATTGCACCCGCCATGAGGGGCGGAGCTCCAAGCGTCAGGGGTTCCGTATTATCTCATCGCAGATTTGGCTTGGGCCAGGCGCTGATCATCGGAGAAGTGGCGCTTTCGCTGGTCCTGCTGGCTGCTGCCGTCTCGTTCGCGCGCAGCCTCGCCAACGTCGCTGGCCAGGCATTCGGCTTCGATCACGAGCACGTCCTCATCATCGACGTGGATCCTGGGCTCGCCCGCTATGAATACAGCCGGCTTGCGCCGTTGTATCAGCAGATGGATTCTCGCTTGAGCTCGTTGCCGGGCGTGAAGAGCGCAAGCTTCTCGCGCTACAGCCCGTTCAACGGCTGCTGCTGGGCGTTCACCGTCGCGGTCGAAGGCTATACGCCGAAACCGCAGGAAAACACGTCCGTGCTGTTGAACCGTGTCTCGCCGCGTTATTTCGAGACGCTCGGCACGAAGGTTCTGCGAGGCCGTGCCTTCGATGCGCACGACACGCCGGTGTCGCGGCGGGTCGCCGTGGTGACCGGAGCGTTCCTCCACCGCTTCCTGCTCACCGGCGATCCGATTGGCAGGCGTTTCGGCATTGGCGGCCGCAACAGCGGCGATCTCGAGATCGTCGGCGTGGTCGAGGGCGCGAAGTATGACGATCCCCGTGAAGAGCCGGCGCCGATGGCATTCCTGCCGTTGCTGCAGGTGAAACCGGGCGAGGAGGTGTCTTCCACGTTTATCAACGCCATCGAGGTGCGCTCGGCTGGCAATCCGACGGCGATTGCGGGACAAGTCAGGCAGGCCCTGGCCGACATCGACCCTCGTCTTCCCGTGTTGCGCATCGACGCGCTATCGGACCAGATCGGCCGCGCGCTGAGCCAGGAGATCGTCATTGCCGATCTGGCGGTGTTCTTCGGGTTGGTCGCGCTCATGCTGACCTGCATTGGGCTGTATGGCTTGATGGCTTACGTGGTTCAACGGCGAACCAGCGAAATCGGCGTTCGCATCGCTTTAGGTGCGCGCCCGCGCGCAGTGATGGGGATGATGATCCGGGATGCTCTGGCTCAAGGTGTCGTCGGGTTACTGATTGGCATCCCGGCCGCATTTGCCGTCACTCAACTCGTCGCGAACCAGCTGTACGGTGTCAGCGCGACCGATCCGAAAAACTGCGCCGCAGCGGCGCTCGTGCTCATTCTCTGCATCACAATCGCGGCGTACGTGCCAGCGCGACGCGCAAGCCTGATTGACGCGATGAAAGCCCTCAGACACGAATAGGACGGGCCGGCGCATGTCACGGTGGAGACGATTCTTTCTCAGACTGTCGAACGTCTTTCGGTCCGGACGTGCGGAACCAGAGCTCGCGCGCGAGGTCGCGTCTCACCTCACCCTGCTCGAGGACGAGTTTCAACGCCGGGGCATGACGCCCGAGGACTCGCGGCTCGCGGCGCGACGTGCGTTCGGCGGAGTCGAGCAGACGAAGGAACTGCAGCGCGACGCGCGGTCGTTCCGATGGATGGACGACAGCCGGCGGGACGTACAGTACGCGCTGCGGATGCTGCGCAGAACACCAGGGTTTACTGCGGTGGCGGTCCTGACACTCGCCCTCGGCATCGGCGCCAACACGGCGATCTTCGCCTTGGTCGACGCCGTCCTGCTGCAGACGCTGCCGGTGCGCGAGCCGGAGCGTCTGGTCCTGTTCAGCGCGAGCCCGGGGGAGGGCACGGCCACCGGAAATCCCCCGAGAGGCCGCTGGACGCTGTTCTCCGCCGAGGTGTACGACTTCCTGCGCAGGCAGCCGCTTCCGTACGAGTCTCTTGCCGCCGTCCGCAGCGGCGAGGCGACCGTGTCGGTGCGCGTGGGCGGCGGCTCGACCGGCTCGGGTCGTGTCGAGCGCGGTCGCGTGCACCTCGTTTCGGGAAACTACTTCGCGGCGATGGGCGTCGATGCATCGCTCGGTCGCACGCTGAGCACGGACGACGACCGGCCGGACGTCCCACCGGTCGCCGTGGTGAGTCATGGTTTCTGGAAACAACGCCTCGAAGGCGACGTCGCGGTCGTCGGAAGGACCGCGATGCTGAACGGAACAGCCTTCACCATCGTCGGCGTCGCGCCGCCGCAATTCTTCGGTGAACGTGTGCGCCGTCCACCCGATTTCTGGACGCCGCTCGTCTTTCAGCCGCAGATCGAGTTGCGTCCTTCGTACCTCGAGCGCAGCGACGCCTATTGGCTGAGCCTCGTCGGCCGCTTGGCGGGCAGAGCGACGCGCGTCCAGGCGCAAACGGCCACAACAGTGGCGCTGAAACAATTCCTCGAAAACCGGGCGGGGGCGAAGCCGACGCCGGATCGGGTGCGCGAGATTCAAGAGGCACGTGTCGAGCTCGTGGACGGCGCGGGAGGCATCTCGGGCCTGCGTCAGGTCTACTCGGCGCCGCTCCATGTGTTGCTTGCCGTGGTCGCCCTTGTTCTGCTGATTGCGTGCGTCAACGTCGGGAATCTGCTCCTCTCCCGCGCCGCGGCCCGGCGCGCCGAGACCTCGATACGCGTGGCACTGGGCGCAAGCCGGGCGAGGCTGACGCGCCAGCTCCTCACAGAGAGTCTGCTCCTGGCCCTGCTGGGCGCCGTGTGTGGCGTCCTGCTTGCGAAATGGGCCGC
>QHWJ01000192.1:0-2645 GCA_003222535.1 Acidobacteriota bacterium
TAGTGGACCGTCGTGAAGATTATTTGTTCAGCGCGGTTCGCGGGTGGCCGCGAACGGGCGCCCGCTCGGGCGCGGAGGCGTTCAGCCGTGACCAGGGCTTTTCGCCGAGCACCCGAGTGGGCTGTTCGCGGACAGGACCCGCCAGGGCGCTTTACGCTCCATTGGTGGCGCCGGCGTGGCCGCGCGCTACGCGAAGGGAGGCGTTCCGATGAAACGTCGTGTATCGCGCTGGTGGGCGGGGTACCTGGCGGGGCTGGTGCTCATCGCGGTGGGCCCAATACCCGTGGCTGCGCAGGGCACCACGGCGGGCATCCAGGGAACGATTACGGACGACACCGGACCCTTGCCGGGTGCGTCCATCGTCGCCAAAGACACGGGGAGCGGCTTCACGTACGAGGCTTTCGCCGACGGCGTCGGTTTCTTCGCGTTAAAGGGTCTGACGCCGGGCACGTACGAGATCACCGTTGCTCTGCCGCAGTACAAGCCCCAGGCGAAGACCGTCCAGGTACTGGTCGGCCAGAATGTCACCGTGAACTTCAGAATCACCGCCGACCTCGTATACAGCGAAAACGTGACGGTCGTCGGCACGGCCAACAGGCTCGTCGAAACGAAGACCGCGGAGATCTCCACCAACGTCACCGCCGAACAGGTGCGCTATCTCCCGCAGAACCAGCGCAACTTCCTCAATTTCGCGAACCTCGCGCCCGGCGTGAAGGTGTCGCAGGATGACCAACGGAAAGAGATCTCGGCCGGCGGCCAGGATGCGGCGCAGGTCAACGTCTTCATCGACGGTGTCAGCTACAAGAACGACGTGCTGCAGGGCGGCGTCGTCGGCCAGGACGCGAGCCGTGGATCTCCGTTCCCGCAGAACGCGGTGCAGGAATTCCAGGTCCTGACCCAGAACTACAAGGCCGAGCACGAGAAGGCGTCAAGTGCGATCATCACGGCGGTCACGCGAAGCGGGACCAACCGATGGTCCGGAGACGGGTTCCTGTTCTTTCAGGACAAGAACCTCGTGTCGTTGGACAAGTACTCCCGGGCGCGCGCTCTACCCAAGCCGACCTACGAACGATTCCAGCCCGGGGTCTCGATTGGTGGTCCGATCGTGAAGGACAACCTCTTGATCTTCGGCGCCTACGAAGAGAACCGGCAGAACAGGGACGCGCAGGTGTTCCTCGGTGGCACATCGTTTCCTCCGAGCCTGAACTTGAGCCGGTTCGAAGGCACCTTCCCGGCCGAGTTCCGCGAACGTCTCTTCTTCACGAAAGGGACGTACCAACCGCGGGCGGGGCACCACGTGGACGTGAGCTACAGCCGCCGCATTGAGTCGGACGTCCGTGGCTTCGGCGACAAGACGAGCTTCGAATCGGCCGAGGACGTTCAGCAACAGATCGACTCGGTGCTGGGACGCTGGCAGATGCCGGGCGCGAAGTGGCTCAACGAGCTCACGCTCACGCATCAGCGATTCAACTGGAACCCGCAGCCGCTGAACCCGACGCTGATCGGGCGCGAGTACGTCGGCGTCATCCGCGTCGGCGGACGCGACACGACGCAGGACTTCGTTCAGCAGCGAACGTCATTGCGCAATGACCATACCCGGTTCGGGAAGTGGAACGGCACGCACACGGTGAAGGCCGGCACCGTACTGAGCTTCCTCAAGTACGATGCCACGAAGCTGTTCAACGGCAACCCGTTGTTCCAGTTCCGATCGGATACCGGCTTCGCGTTGCCGTCACAGGCCAGTTACGGCTTCGGCAACCCGACCGAGAGCGCCAGCAACAAGCAGTTCGGCTTCTTCGCCCAGGACGACTGGGCGATCACGACGCGCCTCACGCTCAATGCGGGGCTGCGGTGGGACTACGAGTCCGACATGCTCAACAACGACTATGTGACGCCACCGGCGATCCGGGCGTGGGCTCCCAACTTCAACGTCGACCCGAATCAATACCTGACGGATGGAAGCAATCGGCCGCCCTTCTACGGCGCGTGGCAGCCGCGCCTCGGCCTTTCCTACGATCTGACGGGCGCCGGGAAGCACATTCTGTTCGGCGGATATGGCCGCTACTACGATCGTGTGATCTACAACGCCGGGCTTGACGAGCAATTCCGGCTCCAATACTCGGTGCTGACCTTCCGCTTCTCGCCCGACGGCCGGCCCGATCCGAACGGGAACCCGACGATCGCCTGGAAGCCCGAATTCCTGAGCAAGGCCGGCCTCGACTCCATCGTACGCAGTGGTCAGGGGCCGACCCCCGAGGTCTTCTTGATCGACAACCATACAAAGCCGCCGGTCTCCGACCAGTTCAACGCCGGCGTCCGGACCACGGCCAAAGGCGTGCTGCTGACGGCCAACTATGCGGGAGTCCGCAGCCGGAACGGCTTCACGTTCATCTTCGGCAACCGCAGTCCCGATGGCGGATGTTGCCGGCAGGTTCCGCCCTTCAGCAACCTGCTGCTGTCGAGCAGCGGCAAGAAGAACTGGTTCGATGCCTTGTACCTCACGGCCGATCGGCCATTCGACGGAAGGTGGGGCCTGAGCCTTGCGTACACGATCGGCAAAGCCGACGCCATTGGCGGTGATCTGTTCAGCCTCGATTATCGGACCCCGGCGGACTATCCGCGACACCCGGCACCCAGCGATGAAC
>QHWJ01000192.1:2671-17896 GCA_003222535.1 Acidobacteriota bacterium
ACGATCGCGGACGCTACGCGGGGTTTCGCGTTCGGCCAATTCACCGTCTTGAACAACGCGGGCCGTCCCGATCACAATCTCGCGTTCCGGACCGTCGACCTGAGGCTCGAAAGGATCTTCAAGCTCGCTCACCTCCAGCGCGCCTCGCTGGCGGCCGAGACATTCAATGTCTTCAACTACGCGAACGATTCGTGCTTCGAGGGATTCAAGCCGCCTGCACCCGACGTGAACCCGAAGTTCGGTCAGGCCAGTTGCGTCGTGGATAGCAGCTCGCGGCGCTTCCAACTGGGCCTGCGGTACACGTTCTAGCGAAGAGAATCCGGGCCGTGCGAGATCCTTCGTCGAACGGCCCGCCTTCGTGCCTGTCGGCCGAGCGGAGCGCGTCGTAGATGCCGCGATGACCCGTCGCCTCCGTTCCGTCCCTGCGGATGAAGTGGACCGTGAGCCGGCGAGTTCCGGGTGCGCGTCTCGAACAGGTCCGTGGGCAGGCTCCGGGCTACGTTCCGCCGGCGGGATCCATCGATGGCGATCATGTCCGGAAGAACGCGAACGATTGCCCTGCTGATCGCCTGTGCGTTCGGCGGGCTGCTCGTGCTGCTTGCGAATGCGTGCACCGCGCGCCGCGCACGCGAGCGCGCGCAACCGCAGTCGCCACCGTACCTGCTGACCGACCAGGACGATCGCTTCCTCGAAGACCTGTCGCACCGGTCGTTCCAGTTTTTCTGGGAGCAGGCGGACCCGGCAACCGGCATCATCCGCGACCGCGCGAGGACGGACGGCTCGCCGAGCGAGTCGGCGCGCGATGTCGGCAGTATCGCGGCAGTGGGATTCGGTCTGAGCGGCTTGTGCATTGCTGCCGAGCGCGGCTGGTTGCCGCGGGCATCGGTGGTTGATCGGGCCCGGGCAACGCTCCAGTTCTTCGCCGTGCGGATGAATCATCAGAACGGGTGGTTCTTCCACTTCGTGAATCTGCGCACTGGAGCACGGGAGTGGCAGAGCGAACTGTCGTCCATCGACACGGCGCTGCTATTGGGGGGCGTCCTCACCGTACGACGGTGTTTCGAAGACGATCCTGGAGTCGTGCGAGCGGCCGATACGATTTATCGTCGCGTAGATTTTCAGTGGATGCTGGCCGGGCATCCGGGCGTCCTGTCGCACGGCTGGAAGCCGGAATCCGGATTTCTCCAAGGGCGGTGGGATCACTACTGCGAGCTGATGATTCTGTATCTGCTCGGGATCGGATCGCCGACGCATCCCTTGCCTGCGGCGTCCTGGCGCGCCTGGTCGCGTCCAGTCATGACGTTCCAGGGCTACACGTTTGTCAGCGCCGGCGATCCACTGTTCGTGCACCAGTATTCGCACGCGTGGGTCGACTTTCGGGGGCGCCGCGAGAGCCAGGCGCCGTACGTCGACTGGTTCGAGAACTCGGTGGCGGCGACACGCGCGCACAAGGCCTTTTGTTTGAGCCTTTCGACCGAGTTTCCAGGCTATACCGACACGGTCTGGGGCATCACCGCGTCCGACAGCCAGAAAGGGTACGTCGCCTGGGGCGGTCCACCCCGGCATCATGCCATCGACGGTTCCGTCGTGCCCGCCGCGGCCGGCGGCTCTCTCATGTTCACGCCCGAGATCACCTTGCCCGCGCTGCGCGAGATGCACCGGACGTTCGGGGATCGCATCTACGCGCGCTACAGTTTTGCGGACGCATTTCATCCGGCGACCGGGTGGGTCGATCCGGACGTAATCGGAATCGATCTCGGCATCACGCTGTTGAGCGCTGAAAACCTGCGGACTGGCCGTGTATGGACGTGGTTCATGAAGAATCCCGAAATCGCGATCGCACTCGACCGCGCCCGGCTCGCAGCCGGCCCGTGACCTGGCTGCCAGACTGTGCCGCTTGCAGTGCGTCCAGTGAACGTTGAGGACACGAACCGGATGATCCGGGTCGAAGCTCTCGGGCGCCATCCCGCATCGTTTTTGGGTTTTGAGCGAGCGACAGAATCGCTTGCTCGAGACCGTTGAACCAAGCCGCGCCCTGGCTTGGCGCGCGCTCGGCCAGCCACAGATACAGACTCCAATGAGACGGCTTCGCACCAGCTAAATGTCGATTGAGTGTTGGGGGCCCTGTACAACAGGGCCCCTTGTTCGCGCTGCAATCGTCTAATGCTTGACGAACTTGGCGTCCGAGTGCGCCTCGGCGACGATGATCTCGGCGCCGGGCGTCAGCCCGAGCACGTTGGGCACGGTTGCCACAAGGCGAATCCCCCGCACGGTGAGGCCCGCATGGCCGGCGACGGAGCCGTCGGCGCACTTTTTCGCGAGCGTGCCATCGTTGTCGCAAAACTGCTCGTTCAAGATGACGAAACCAAGCCCGGCCAGGTCGATCCTAGTGTTGGCTGGCGGCGTACAAGTCGACTCGAGCCCGAGCATCGCGCACACCTCAGTCCCCAGCACGGTCACGCCGAGCAGCTGGGTCCCGTCGGCATTCGAGAACGTACCCGATGCGGCTGCCTGGCTGTTCGACTGTGACCTGATGACTTGTGCAGAGACCGTACACACGCCGGCCTTCAGGATACATGGGACGCCGCCCACCTCGGCGTAGGTCGAAGCCGCACTGGCGTCGGTGAAGCTCGCTCCCTGGCTCTCACTGACAGATGCGCCGGCCGTAAGTACTGAGCCGGCCGGAAGACCGGCACCACTGTCAGCGGTCGGAGCCGCGACTGCGTCGAGGTTCTGATGATCAAACCCACCATTCGCCTGGATGTCGACGAAACCGACCACGACCGGCACCAGCGCGGGTTGAGTGGTCTCACGCAGGACGAATCCGTGTCCGCTAACCGTTTGAGGCGGACAGATGAGGATCTGCGCGAACTCGGTGTGGGAGGTGGCGCTCGCGACGATCACATCTACGGTCTGGTTTCCCAGCACCGCCGGGAGATAATCGGTGATGTGGATTCTGATCATGTTGACTGTCAGGTCCGCCGTGAAGAGACCACCGGTGAGATCGCCTGGCGGTGGGGTGCCCGTCGACCCGATCCGCTCATACAGCTTCACGAAGCTGCCGGGCCCGTAGAGCGCTTCCGGCAACCCGATCGTGGTGTTCGGGTTCACGTTGTTCTGCGCAACGCCTTGCACGGACAGATCCTGAAATGCCGATCCGAGCGAACTAAACGTCGAGGCGGTACCTGAGGACTCAGTCTCGGCATCAGCCGTGACCTTTTTCGCGGTGACCAACCCGCCCAGGATGCTGACGTCGGTCGCTTCAGCGCTGCTCGTGTTTGCTGCTCCGGCTGGCTCTGCTGTCACGTTGCTGCTGCTGGAGGCCGACAGAACCTGCGCCTCGAGTGCGCCACCAGGAACCGCGACGCTCAGCACTGCATCGCTCTGAGTGTTCGATCCCTCTCCGGCCTGGCCGCTTGCAACCCCGCCGGCCGGATTGACGTTGTTCGGCAAGGTCAGCTGGACGCCCGTGACAGTGTCCCCGACGTGAGCCGCGAAGGCGCTCCCACTCGCCTTTGCCTTTGAGAGATCAGGCGTAGGCACCACCACGGTCAGCGATTGTGGCCTCGTGCGATCCTTGAGCGCGGAGTCGATCGCCGTGGACGCGCGGGTCTTCATGTAGATGCCGTTAAAGTCTCCACATCCGATGTTGCCCACGGTATCCGTGAGGTTCAGCGCGCCCTCACCGAATGCCCCCGCGGCGGTTCCCGGAATCGTGTTTGGGATATTGACCGCCGCGTCCCAAAACACTCCCTTGACTCCCAGGGGAAATTCGATGAAGCCGGCACCGTTCCACTTGAACGCCCGGACCTGGATGTTCTTTCCTCCGTCATCGGTGTCGAATGTGATGACGACGTCTCCAGCGCTGCGCCGCGGGAGCGTCGCACAGCTCCGGCTGGCTGGAGCGGAGGTCGCGGTCAGCTGGTTGAACTCGTAGTCCATGTGAACGTCGCCCGTCGTCGCCTGCCGGAAGAAGCTGAAGTATAGGTACTGTTTACGAGCGAGGATCCGGAACGAGATTGCACCTTTTACGATGTCACCCTTGGGAGGTGCGGACCCCGTTTCGCAAACCCAGCCATTCTGGTCGAGTTCCTTGGAGCCCAGATTGAAGATGTCGTCGCCGCTTCCCGTCTGGTCGATAAAGGTGGTGACGTTAGGCGGAGGCGAGTTCCAATCGAGTGGTTCGCCCGGCCCGCTATCGTCGGTAAGGTTGCCGTCGATCTCGAAGCTGCCGACAGACGAAGATCCCTGGAGTATCCCAGCGAGCATCAGCGCGATCGCCAGGACGAAAGTACGGCCGCTGGTATTGCGCATACAACCCCCTTCCGCTCAGGTGGCCGCCTGAAGAACTCGGCCTCGAGAGCGCGCCTGATTCCCGCAAGCCCGGTGCCCGTGTGTGCCACCCAAGAGTCGAGCGCCACGAAGGAACAGGCTCGAACTCCGTGCTCTAGAGGCAAAGGGGACCGTGTAGAATCAAAACACACACCTGTTCGAAATCACTGTCACTCTCCATGGTCAAGAGGACCGCTCCGTCGTTCGTCGCAGGAATCATGTATTCCATGCAGATGGGCTTGGCGTAAAGGCGAAGCTTCGCCTCAAACCGGCTCATCAAGTCGCGGATTTTTTATGAAGCGGACGTGATCGCAATAACACCACCCTAAAGGACATCGAGGACCGCTTGAACGCGCTGTCTCTCGGTGTCGAGGCGTGGGTGACTACCAAGCCGCTGCATAATGAGTTCACCGAAGCAACGATGTCACAATGCGACGAGTCCATAAGTCGCGAGCGCGTCGCCACGGAACTCGGCTACGCACGCTTCTCTGAAGGCTGGAACCTGCCGTACGCACGATTTCGTATGGTCAGTCACAAGACGACTCGTCGGAAACCGAGTGGCAAGAATCGACCAAGAGCGAAGTTACGCGATTCGCTACGAAGCCGCTGCTTGGCGCCAGCCGCACGTTGCGGATGGCGGCGGTTGATCGCATCCCAGACCTGATCGACGCCCACTAGAACAAAACGAGTTAGACGGTTGGGGAAACGGTGTGGTGTTCACACCGTTTCCTTTTCGCGTCCGCCTTGCGGTCCGGCCTGAAGCGTCTTAAGCAGTTCCCCGCACCGCCGGATCGCCCGGCGTTCGCGCTGGCTGGCATCCTGACGCTCGCGCTGGGCATTGGCGGGAATACCACCGTCTTCAGCGTCGTCAATGCCGTCATCCTGCGCCCGCTGCCGTACCCGGAATCCGACCGGCTCGTCTCGGTCCAGTCACGCGACATCCGCGGCACGCCGCACCCCACCGACCTGTCGTATCCCACGTTCTTCGACTTCCGCGCCGAGAACAACGTCTTCGAGCACATCGTCAGCTACCGCGATTCCGAATTCACGCTGACCGGAACAGACCAGCCCATCCATCTTCGAGGCCAGATCGTCTCGTCGGATCTGTTCCCGATGCTCCACGTGCAGCCCGCCTTGGGGCGCGGGTTCCTGCCACGCGAAGAAGACGCGGCGGAACGCGCCGTGATCCTGAGCCACGAGCTGTGGCGAGGGCGATTGGGCGGCGATCCGGCGATCGTCGGCACGACGCTGATGATCGACGGGCAGCCGCACACGGTCGTCGGAGTGGCGCCGCCACGCTTCGAGTTTCCGATTACGCAGGATCCCGCCCAGATGTGGACGACGGTCGCGAGGGACGCGGCGTCGGGGACGGTCACGCCCGTCACCAAACAGCGCGGCGCGCGGATGCTGAATGCGATGGCGCGGCTCAAGCCCGGCGTGTCGATCGAGCAGGCACAGGCGCGGATGGACGCGATTGCCGCCTCGCTGTCCGCGCGATACCCCGATTCGAACAAGAACCAACCTGGCACGTACGTGCGGCCGGAAATCGACCATCTGATCGGCGATGCCCGATGGCCGCTTTTCATCCTGCTGGCCGCCGTGGGCGTGGTGCTGGTCGTCGCGTGCGCGAACATCGCCAATCTCCTGCTGGCGCACGCTGAAGAGCGAGCGCGTGAGTTTACGGTGCGCGCCGCGATCGGCGCCGGGCGCGGACGAATCGTCAGGCAGTTCATCACGGAGAGCCTGACGCTTTCGGCGATCGGCTGTGCCGCGGGTCTGGCCGTCGCGGCGTGGAGCCTCCGTCTGTTCCGGGCGCTGCCCGTCCCGCGCGTCGGCGAAACAGTCATCGACGGACGCGTGCTGGCGTTTTCCCTCGCGCTCGCGGTCGTCACGAGCGTGCTGTTCGGTTTTGCCCCGGCGCTCCGCGCGGCCTCGACCAAGTTCAGCGGCGGATTGAAGGATGGGTCGCGCACCAGCACGCGCGGATCGGACCGTCTTCGCCACGGCTTGTGCGTCGCGCAGGTCGCGCTGGGACTGGTCCTCGTCAGCGGCGCCGGTCTGCTGATCGGCAGCTTCCTGCATCTCGTGCGCAGAGATCTTGGTTTTCGTCCCGAGGGGCTGCTGACGTTCAGCATCAACCTCCCGGACAAGGGTTACGCCGGGCCGAAGCAGCTCGATTTCCACGCCAGGCTGCTCGATCAGTTGCGGAGTCTGCCTGGCGTGACCTCGTCTGCGCTCGCGATGCCACTGCCGCTCACCGGCAACCAGATGAGCGTGGCGTTCAACATTCAGCAGCGGCCGGCGCCGCCGTCGGAGCGGCCGCGCGCGAACATGGCCATCGTGACGCCCGGCTTCTTCCGGACCGCCGGCGTTCCCGTGCTCGAAGCCGGGATTTTGTCGAGCGGGATGATGCGGCGAGCGCGCCGGTCGTGATCGTCAATCGAGCGTTCGCCGACCGGTTCTTTCCAGGCGAGAATGCGTTGGGAAAGCGGATCGAGCCGGGCGCGTCGTCCGATGCCTCCGGCACGAAGATGAGAGAGATTGTCGGCGTGGTCGGCAATGCCAGGCAGTCGGCGCTGAAGATGGAGGAAGAGCCGATCTACTACCTCCCGTATCACCAGCTGCCGTGGTGCTGCCCGTCGATCGTGGTACGAAGCGCTGTTGCGCCCTCGAGCCTGGAACCCGCGCTACGCGGGACCGTCGCGTCGCTCGACAAACAGCTGCCGATCTACGACCTCCGCACGGCCGACGACATGCTCGCCAGAGGCGTCGCCGGGCCGCGGTTTCAGATGCTGCTCCTCGGCAGCTTCGCCGGCATCGCGCTGCTCCTGACGGCGATTGGGCTCTACGGCGTGCTCGCCTCTTCGGTGGTGACGCGCACGCGTGAAATGGGCGTGCGCATGGCGCTTGGCGCCACGAGGCACCAGGTGCTCGCGATCGTGCTCAGAAGAGCGATGCGGTTGCTGCTGTTGGGCATCTCGATTGGCGTGGCCGGCGCGTTCGCCGGCAATCGACTCTTGAGCACGATGATCTACGGCGTCGCCCCGCACAACCCGCTGCTCGTCGCCGCGGCCTGCGTGGTGCTGACGATGACGGCCGCGGCGGCCGCCTATCTGCCGGCGCGGCGTGCCGCCTCGATCGATCCGATCCGGGCGCTCCGCGCCGAGTAGACACGCGCAACATCTGATTGCCGCCACGCGGAAACTCGTACAGCACCGTCTCGATGGAGGGATGGCCGGCGACTCGCCTCGTTAGGGCCCTTAGGTCCCTGGACACCGAGCGTGGGGATTTGATTCGCGGCGTCAGAGAGTCGCCGGGTTGCCCGCGTTGAAGCCAGGATCGCCAAAAACTCCGCTATAATCCCGGTCTCCTCTTTCGTAGAGTATTGCAGCCTGTAGCGAGCTGGGAGGATCAATGATGCGCCCGATCCCATTGGGCCCGGTTGCGATTCGCTGCGCATTCGGCGTGGCATCGTGCGCGTACGCCCTCGCCGGATCGTTCTCGCTGACCGCGTACGCCGTGCAGGTGCGATCGGTAACAGAAGGTGTGTACTCCAGCGGGCAGGCGGCGCGCGGCCAGCAGATTTACCGGGTCGAATGCGCGGAATGTCACGGCACCGCGATGGAAGGCGCCAGCGGCCCCCCGCTGGTCGGAGAGAGTTTCCTCTCGAACTGGAGCGCGCGTCCGCTGGCGAATCTCGTCGACAAGATTCAGAAGACGATGCCCTTCAACCTGCCCGGGAGCCTCTCCCGGCCGCAATCGACCGACCTCGCGGCTGACATTCTCCGGGCCGGCAGGTTTCCCGCTGGACCAGTCGACCTGAGCGACGCCATGCTGGCCGAGGTTGCGTTCCCTGCGGCGGGAGTGTCCCCCTCGCCCGCCCCCGCCATCTCCGCTGGCACATCTCTTCCCCCGCCGGAAGGAAACCTTGCCGAGTTGATGAGAGCCATCGCTTTTCCCAATTCGAATATCATATTCAACCTTCAGCTCAAGGATCCCGGAGCCCAGCCGAAAAGGAAGCCAGCCTCCGCACCTTTTGATTATGTCGAGTGGGGATCCAACGAGTATCCCGGATGGCTGGCTGTCGATCAGGCTGCCGTTGCCCTCACCGAGACCGCAGCCCTCCTCTTGACGCCCGGACGCCGGTGTCAGAACGGCAGGCCCGTCCCCGTCGATCACGCCGATTGGAAGGGGTTTGTTGCAGCACTCGTGGAAGCGGGAAAGCTCGCTCACCGGGCATCACAGGCCAGGAACTACGAGGCGTTCATCGACATCAGCGATAAACTGAACGACGCGTGTGCGAACTGCCACAAGGTTTATCGGGACAAGGGCGGCACCGAGGGGAGTGGAGCGGCCCGATGTCAGTGAGCTCCGAGCGCACGTCGGCTCGCGACCGGCAAGTCTCTGCGCGCAGCCTTTTCTGCCTAGACCACGATGACGTGAAGAGCTTGGGAGGATACATCATGCGCCGGATCTCAGTCATGACGGCGGCGTTGATCCTGTTTCTGTCGGGGCCTTCCTTCGCGCAGGAGTGGATTCAGTATGCCAGTCGAACAGATTTCTTCGGCGTCAATTTCCCGAGCGAACCTCGAGTAAAGGACATCGTCTACTCCACCGAATATGGCATCACCTTGCCGGGGCGCGTCTATAGTGTCGAGAACGGCCCGAACCGCTACTCCGTCACCGTGGTCGATTACAAGGACGCCGAGAGAGTTCACACCGCGCGAGTCGAGCAGTGCCGGAAGAATGGGGGAGAGGGCGACGCGTGTCAAAACGACTGGCGGGTTGATGTGCAGGGAGCGATTGTCTACGCATCGTGGAAATTCTTTCAGAGGGATGCCAAGGTTACGCATTACGCGTGGTATGTCACGGACATGGTCGAGGGACATCGGCTGCAGCTCACCAACGCCGATGGATCTCGTACCTTCGCGGCGATCCACAGGCATGGCACCCGTCTCTACATCCTCGAGGCGACCGTGCCTCCGCGTGCACCAGCGCCGGGGCTGTTTCAGCAATCCCTGCAATTCCTTGATGAAGAGGGGAAGCCGATTCGCTATCGAGCTTATTACACGACCGGATATGGGGAGGAATGGAGGTTCCCGGCCCCGCCGCCTCCGCGCGCCAGATGACCGCCGGCGGGGCGAGTCGAGAATGAGGGTCCGCCAAACCTTTTCCTGAAGGAGGGACCATGCTGGTCAGATCCCTGGGCCTTGCGGCCACATGCGCGGTGTTTTCAGTCTTGCCGGTCCGGGCGCATCATTCCCACGGCAACTACGACATCACGAAATGGACGACGATGGAGGGGACGGTCACGGAGCTGCACCTGCTGGTCCCGCATTCCTGGATCTACCTCGAAGTCAAGGACGATAAGGGGCAGCCGACGACCTGGGCTCTCGAAGCGACCGGTCCCGGTGGGCTCCAACGGGTCGGCATCAAGCGAGAGGACGTCAGACCGGGCGACGCCGTCAAAGTCCGGTGCCATTTGCTCAGAGACGGTTCGAACGGCTGTCTGCTCGGCTATGTGACGCCGAACCACGGGGATCGGGCGCGAGGCCACGGGGTCGAGAAAGATTGGGACGGCGGTGGAGGCGCCGGTGGACCTGCAGTTGTCCCACGTTAGGGATGTCGCTACTCGGCCCACGTCATCCAGAACGGTCACGATGCTGCGTTTTGCCGCGTTCATGAACACTGGAGAGTGAGAGAGGGCGCCGCGGTGCTGGGCGCGCTGCCGCGCGTGTCCGCGCGCCTGCTCGCGTCTCTCTTCGCACGCCTGGCAGCGCACGTCGCGCAGCATGCAGGAAGAGACCGGAAACGTCTGTGCCCTTGTGCACACCATTCCTCTCGCTGCCCGGGTAAGGTACTGCACAGGAGCACAATTATGAATGCACACCTGCAGGAGCGTCGAGACTACGGCTTCATGATCGGATTGTTGACGGGCACGTGCGTCGGCGCCGGCCTCGCGATGTGGCTCGCCCCACGGTTGGCGTCAGAGCTTCGCGAGCGAATGACCGGTTCGGCGAGGAGTCTGGGCCAGCGGGCTTCCGAACAGTATCAGCAGGCCAGCACCCGCGTCGGTGAGGTGGTCGGCGAGCTCACCCGGAAAGGTCGGGGCGTCCGTGACAACGTCGCCGACGCGGTGGCGCGCGGCGCCCATGAGGTGGCGCGCGGCGCCAGCGAGGTGGAGCGCCATGTCAGACGCGCCAAGAGCGATCGTGTCACTGAAGCCATGAGGCGCTCGGCCGCTGACCGCTCGCGATCCGCGCGACACACGCGAGAAGAGGACCGCCAGGCACCTGCCCCGCGTGATTGACGATCGTAACCGTCGGCCGTCCCCCGGCAGTGGACCCCCGAGAAGGCAACTCAGAAGGAAGGGGCAGGCCACGGGCTGTTAGAGGAGACGACGAATGAAGGGGATGCTGGCGGCATTGCTGGCAGTGGTCGTTCTGGTTGCCAGCTCTCGCGCGCAGCAGGCGCCGCCGCACACGCATCTCGTGATCGTCGTCGACGGTCTGCGGCCCGACTACGTGACGCCCGAGGCGATGCCGCGTCTGTTCCGCCTGGGTCGGCGCGGCATCGTCTTCCGCTCGCATCATTCCGTCTTTCCAACAGTCACGCGCGTCAACGCCGCGTCTTTTGTGACGGGCGCTTATCCCGAAACACATGGCCTGATGGGCAACAGCGCCTACATCCCGAGAGCAAATGCGACCAAAGGGCTCGACACGGGCGAGCGCATGAACCTGGAGGCCGTCGAGCGCGCGGAGGGCAGGCTGCTGACGGCGCCGACGCTCAGCGAGATTCTCAAGCCTGCGGGGAAAAAGCTGCTGGCCGTCAGCAGCGGCTCGAGCGGATCGGCGTACCTGCTGAATCACACCGTCGCGACGGGAGGCATCATCCACTCCGACTTCTCGCGGCCCGCGGAACTGGCGGCGCGCGCGGCAGCCACGCTCGGTCCTCCGCCGGCGCACGCCACGCCCAACAATCCGCAGAATCAGTACGCGATCGACGCGTACCTGAAGGTCGGGCTCAATGACGTCCATCCCGATGTGACGTTCATGTGGCTGAACGATCCCGACGGGACGGCGCACGGCAATGGGATTGGCGCGGAGCTGACGCTGAAGTCGCTTGCGCTGGTTGACGCGGGCATCGGCCGCGTCGAGGACGCGTTGAAAACGCGCCGTCTCCTCGATCGCACGAACATCATCGTCACCTCCGACCACGGATTCTCGACGCACACGCGTGAGCTGCGGCTCGCGGCGCTGGTCGATCCGTTTGCGAAGCCCATGGCCGACGGATCGAAGGACATCGTCGTCGCCGAGGGCGCGATCTACCTGCGGTCGGGCAACGATCCCGGGCGCGTCGCGGCGATTGTGGCCGCGCTGCAGAAGCGACCCGAGGTCGGCGCCATCTTCACGCGACCCGTGACGAACGGCCGTGCGGAAGGGGCGGTGCCGGGCACGCTGTCGTTCGACGTCGCGCGATGGAATCACGCGCGCGCGGGCGACATTCTGGTCTCGGCGAGCTGGAACAGCGAGAAAAACGACGCGGGCTTCGCCGGCAAGACGACGGACGGCGGCGTCGCCGGGCATGGGACCTCCAGTCCCTACGACCTTCACAACACGCTCATTGCGGCCGGGCCCGACTTTCGCGAGCGCGCCGTTAGCGACGTGCCGACGGCGAACGTCGACATCGCGCCGACGCTGCTGCATTTGTTCGGGATGAGACCCGCGCCCGCGATGACCGGCCGTGTCATCGAAGAGGCGCTTCCTAACGGACCGTCGATCGCGTCGGTCCGGATCGACCACATGGCCGAGACCGTCAAGACGCCTGACGGCAGCTACGAGCTGACCGCGCACATCTCGAAGGCGGCCGGCCACGCCTACCTCGACTTCACCGAGGTGAAACGTGCTGCGCCTCGCTGATGAGGAATGGCGTCCCGATTCGCTCGGCTGAAGCCTTCGCGCTCCGTCAGATCCGGTCGTGGCTCGGCTCCAACCGTCGCGCGACGATGATCAGGCGCTCGTCGTCTCGCTCGGCTAAGCACAGCATTTCGTCATTACGGCGACGTATTGATTTGGACAAGCCACTGAGACACAGAGACACAGAGACACAGAGACACGGAGAAGGCGCCCGCCGCTCGGCGGCGCCGCGTCGAGCGCGCTACCTGCAGCGTGTTCTTCTCTGTGTCTTTGTGTCTTCTATGTGGCCAAATATGTCGTCGTATTCCTGAAATGGGGCACCGATCGCCGTCACGAATTCGTTGCCGTAAGTGTGAAATCGAGTACTAAGCCTTGGCGCTCCCTCAGATCCAAGGTCTCAGAACCGCACGCCCGCGCTCAATCTGAGCGTGCGCGGAAACAGCCGATAGTACTGCGCGTCTCCGAGCTCGCTTTCCGAGACCGGGTCCCGCCGGTCGCCGAGATTGCGGCCATCCAGCCGCACTTCGTACTGTTTGAACCGGTACCCGATCCCGATGTCGACCGTGTCGAAGGGCCTCGCCAGCGCCGTGTTTCGCTTGTTGAGATAGCGGTCGCCCGTGTGCTTGACGATGAGATCGGCGATCACGCCGTCGCGGGGCGCGAGGATCACGCCGGCTGAAAACAGGTGCCGTGCGGACATCTCGAACCGTTTGCCGGCGAGTTGCGTGGGGACGCCGTCGAACGCCTGGACGAAGTCGACGAACGTGCCGTCGTGAAAGCTGTAGGCCGCGCGTCCCGACAGGTTTCGCGGCCCGTGCCCGTCGGCGGCCACCTCGAAGCCCTGGAAGCGCGTTTCCCCTGAGTTGATCAACGCCGGAAGCCCATTGACGACGGTCGCGGTGACCAGATTCGTGAAACTCATGCGAAAGCCCGACGCTTCGACGTCGAGCCGTCCGGCTGCGGTGCGCAGCTTCACGCCGCTTTCCACGCTCCGGGCCGTCTCGGGCTCGAGCACCCCCTCGTTCTCCGCCAGCGAGAAGTCGAACGCGGCTGGCTTGAACGTGTTCCGGTAGTCCGCGAACACCCTCACATGGTTCGCGCCCTGCTGCCAGACGCTGACGATGGCGCCGACGCTGCCGCTCGGCCTCGCGTGCGTGACGCTCTCTCCTTCGCCGCGCCGCTCGACGGTTGCGTTGACGCGAAGCCCCGTCGAGATCCGGACCTTCGGCGCCGGCACAATCTCCGCCAACAAATAGCCGCCGACAAACATTCGCCGGCTCTCGGCGTCGAGATTCAGATTCACCGGCTCCGTCACGTTCGTGGCGCTTCCTGCGTCGAGCGGCACGGTATAGGCAAACGTCGCGCCTCGACCCTCGCCGTTGCCGAACAGCAGATCGCCGCCGCCGATCACGCGTACGTGCGACCGCTCGGGCCAGGTGATGTGGGCGTCGGCATAGATATCGTTGATGTCGATGTTCTCGCGCAGCCCCGTCGCGTTGCCGGCCGTGTTGGCGATGTCGGTGAGAAAGCCGCGGAACTGGCTCTGGGCCGAATGGGTGTACGACGCTGCGATGCCAAGACTTGCGGCTTGAAAGACCGGTCGCTCCGTTCCGAACGCGGCCGTCAAACGTGTTTCGTCGAGGAACGCATTCGCCTGGTTGTAGTTCGCGTCCAGCGGCACGTTTGACGAGAGCCCCGCGCCCTCTCGCGGATGCGGACTCGCTGGATTCTGGGACAGCCAGCTCAGGTCCGTCATGACCCACGTCCTGCTGCTCGCGCCCGCGATGGCTCCTCGGTACAGTGCGTGCCCGCGAGCGTACGACGTCCGCTCGTCCCTGAAGCCTTGCCGATCGACATCGGCGCTCAAGCGCGACCGCCAGCGTGCGGACGAGGGAAGGGCAACATCGATCCCGCCGCCGCCGCTGCCGTAGCTGCCGAATTGACCGGTGGCGTAGCTCGTCTGAGCTGCGGAGGCCTTATGAACCACATGGATGACGCCGACGAACGAGGTCGCGCCGAAGGTCACGGGCGCCGCACCGCGAAGGATCTCGACGCGCTCGACGTCGCGAAGGCTCAGGGACGTCAGCGCCGGATTGAACGCGCCACCCCAGGGAATATCGTCGACGACCAGCAGGAACGCGTCGAGCTCGCGAAGCCCCCAGAACTCGGGGACCGATCCTGCAGGTCCCGTGTCGCCGCCCGGTGCGACCTCGACGCCCGCCGCGAGAGCCAGCGCATCCTTGAGCGTTGTCGCTCCGAGATTCCTCAGGTCGTCGCCCGTCAGCACCTCAATCGCGGCCGGCACCTCGTCTGGAGACTCGGGGAGGCGCGTCGCGACCACTTCCACTTTTTCCGCGATCGCGACCGGCGTCGCCGGCGTCTGACTTTGAGCCTGTGCCCATCCAGCCAGCGCGAGTACGGCGGCACCGACACCGAACGCGTACGCGAATGTCGCGGAGATCACGCTCGCCTCCTGATTGTCGAAAAGGTAACCCGCATCCTCATACCGAGCCGGAGTTACTACCAGGAGTCGTTGGCGAGGCGAAGCTTCGTTACGCGATCCGGCTTGGACGCGTTCGGCCAGGCAGATGCTCAGTAGCGCTCTTGCTCGATCTTGACACCGTGGTCGAGCAGCGCGTCGATGAGGGCACGAGCGGATTCGATGTCCGGTCCTTCGGCGCCGGCGAGCTCCTGCCTCATGCGTGCGAGCGCGTGCCGCTCGACGCTCGACAGCGCCCGGCCTCCCAAAGACGACTCGGACGCGACCCACTCGGCGGTCGTCCTGACGAGCGCCAGCGGGCACGCCAATCGCGATCGAAGGAAGGACCAGATCCGCAAGCCCCCGACGTCCGCATCGCCCCAGTGCTGGAACGCCGCCTGGGACCTGGCGGCCAGATGCGCGAGCGCCGTGACGAGCCGGTGGGTGGGGAATCCCGCGGTGTAGACGGCGACCTCGCCGCGGGCGGCAAGGCCGGCC
>QHWJ01000111.1 GCA_003222535.1 Acidobacteriota bacterium
GTCTCCTCGAAATGCAGGACGTCCTCGCGCGGCAGCCAGACGTAGTCGTCCTCCGGCATGCAGTATTCGCAACGGAGGTTGCACCGATCGGTGACCGAGAGCCGCAGGTTGCGCAGCGGCCGGCCGAAGGCATCATTCATCAGGATTGAGCATTGTAAGCCGGAAGCTGCCCGGGACGAAGGGCCTCGAGGCGATTTGTCCGCCGAATTCAGTGCTCCACCGGCCCGGGACCGAAGCGGCACAGGAGGGGCATCGGCCGTCCTTCGTGAGTCGGTACCCGCGAATGTGATAGCCGTAGCGGGCGATGAGCGTCTCGCTGCACGACGCGCACCGGGTCTCTTCCAGGTCGCCGACCGCGCCGGGCAGGTTGCCGGCATAGACGTACCGCAGCCCGTTCGTCCGGCCGATGTCCGCTGCGGCGAGCAGCATCTCCGCGGTCGTGTTTTCGGGGTCGGTCATCTTGTAGTCGCGGTGAAACGCCGTGACGTGCCAGGGTATGTCGGGCGACACGCTGGCGATGAACGACGTCAACCGCACGAGCTCGTCGCGCGAGTCGTTGAAGCCGGGGATGAGGAGCGTCACGATTTCGACCCAGAAGTCCATCGCGTGCAGGCGCCGGATCGTGTCGAGAATCGGGTCGAGGCGTCCGCCGAGCAGGCGGTAATGGCGATCGTCGAAGCTCTTCAGGTCGACTTTGTACAGATCCACCCACGGGCGCAGGTACTCGAGCACCTGTGGCGTGCCGTTGCCGTTGGAAACGTAGCCGGTGGTCAACCCGTGCGCTCTAGCTTCCTTGAAGACCGCCACCGCCCATTCGCTCGTGATGAGTGGCTCGTTATACGTGCTGACGATGACGCGCGCGCGCAGCCGCCGCGCGTCGTCAACGACGTCCCTGGGTGATGTGCGAAGAGGCGGCGCGACCGCGGCCGGATCGCGCAGCGCCTGCGACGTCACCCAGTTCTGGCAATAGCCGCAGTGCAGGTCGCAGCCGAGCATGCCGAAGCTGTATGCGAGGGCGCCGGGGTACGCGTGGAAGAACGGCTTCTTCTCGATCGGATCGCACTGCACGCCGCCGACGTAGCCCCACGGCACGAGCAGGCGCCCACGCTGGTTGAAGCGGACCTTGCAGACGCCGATCGCGCCGTCGGGAAGCGGGCAGCAGTGGCCGCAGGCAAAACACCGCAGGCGGCCGTCCGGCAGGGTTTCGTATAGCTCGCCCTCGCGCGTTTCCCGCGCGAGAACCTCAGCCAATGTCGACATGAGACACACTCATTGTAATGCTCAATCATGGCTGATGGCTGATGGCTGATGGCTGATGGCTGATGGTTCATGGCTGATGGTTCATGGCCGCGGAGCGCGAGGCTCTCAGCCGAGCGACATCCAGGCTCGGCTCGCCCTCCGCTGAAGCGACATCGTTGGGTCGGCCCTTCGGCGATCTGGTCGCAAGCATATAATCGTCAGTCATTGATGGTGCGGATCCTTGTGACGAACGACGATGGCTACCGGTCCGAGGGCATTCACGCCCTGGCGCATGCGTTGCGGGAGGTCGGCGACGTGACGACGGTTGCCCCCGTACTCGAAGCGAGCGCCATCGGCCACGCGCTCACCTTGCGCCATCCACTCCGGCTCGAGGCGATCGGCGAGGGCGTCTTTGCGGTCGACGGGACGCCGTCCGACTGCGTGAACGTCGCCATCGCCCACGTCTTCAAGGGGCTGCCGGACCTCGTCGTGTCGGGCATCAACAAAGGATGGAATCTCGGCGACGACGTCACCTATTCGGGAACGGTGGCCGGGGCGCTCGAAGGGGCCCTGCTCGGGATTCCCAGCATCGCGGTGTCGCTGCGGCACACGCGTGGCGACTACAACTTCAGTCACGCCGCCCGCGCCGCGGCGGTGATGGCGGACGCCATCCTGCAGCGGCCGCTGCCCGCGCGCACGTTTCTGAACCTCAACGTGCCGAAGGGCCAGCCCAAGGGTTATCGCGTGACGGTGCAAGCCAGGCGCAATCACGTCACGTCAGTCGCCGAGCGCCACGATCCGAAGGGCCGGGCGTACTACTGGATCGAGGAAGGGCAGAACGCGTGGGAGCCGCACGACCGATCGGACTATCAGGCAGTCCGCGACGGTTACGTGTCGGTGACCCCGCTCCATCCGGATCTCACGGCTCACGAAGCGCTCAGCGCGGTTGAAGCGCTGTCGTTCGAAAGGGAGCCGGTCCGGTAGGGCAGGCCGGTCGGGCTTGCCCGCCGTAGCTCGCATCGGCCAAGGCGCGCGAGCGAAGGCGGGTAGGTCGCGTAGGTCGCGCAGGTCGCGTGGGTCGGATAGGTCTCGCGGGTCGGTAGGTCTGGCAGGTCAGGCAGGTCGTGGGTCCGACACCGGAGCGCGAAGGCTTCAGCCGAGCGGCGAGTCACGTAGGGCGGGTAGGCCAGGTAGGTCGGGTGGGTCAGATGGGGCGGTTAGGGTTAGGGCAGGCGAGTCCGGTGGGTCAGGTGGGTAGATGAGTGTGGATCGGGTCGTCTCGGACCCGGCGTTGGGGGGAGTCGGATGCGCAGCAGTGCTCGCGCTTGTCTTCTCGCGCTGCCGCTCGCGATGCTCGCGACGATGCGCTCAGTGGACACCGCCGCTCCGCCCGCTCGGCGGTCTCTCGATGCGAGAGATCGCGAAGCGGTGCTGTCTCTCATCAAGGCAGTCGACCTCGCCCAGGCCGTTGATGGCACGTCCGAGGCCGGCCTCTCTTGGGACAGCCACGTGCTCAAGTCCGGCGATCACACGGCTTACGTGCCGTTTCGGGTCACGATGGACGGAGCGGCCGACACCTCCAGGCCAACGGCGATGTACCTGCGTGCGGTCTCGCGCCGCGACGGTGTCCGCGCGTCCGAGGAGCGCTCGTTCGTCCGCGACTGGCTGCTTCACGGCCGGGCCATGCCGCGGAATGGCGAAACCGTGCTGGTCGGGCCCGGCGAGCTTCCGGTTGGCGGTCCCGGGATCGGCTCCTCGCGCCGGGGGGTCGCGGACGCGGCGCAGGCGTCCGCGGTGCTGTCGCTGCAGGAACGCGAGTACGAGAAGCAGAAGCGCGCGGACGAGGAGGCGAAAAAGAAGGCGGAGACCAGGGCGCGCGACCCGTTCTTGTTCCCGTTCGAGGATTACTACTTCTTCGATCTCAAGTCCGCCCGCACGATCGAGCGCGCGCTCGCGCTGCCGCCTGGCGAGTACGATGTCTATGCGGCGCTCATCGATCGCGCGAGGGCGAAAACGTCGAGCCCGATGATCCTCCGGCGCACGCTGACGATACCGGATTTCTGGAGCGATCAGCTCACGCTGAGCAGCCTCATCCTCGCCAGGGATGTCCGCGCCTTGAAGGCGGCGCTCGCCGGCGAGCGGCAGGCCGAGCATCCGTACACGTTCGGACAATTGGAGGTCGTGCCGCTGTCCGTCGCGTCGTTCAGCACCGGTGATGCACTGTCGGTGGTCTTTCAGATGTGCAACTACGGCGCGCCCGATTCGGATGTGACGGCCGAGTACGCCTTCTATCGCGTGGACGGGGGGCGCCGTCTGTTCAACAGAACCGAGCCGCAGCAGTTTTCCGACGCGGACCTCCCACCGGCGAGGGCGTGGGAGACGCAGGCGTTCGTGATGCAGACCGTGCCGCTGGCGCCGTTCCCGCCGGGCCGCTACGAGCTCGAGGTGAGCGTGAGAGATCGCTTGACGCGCGCCACGACGACGAGCGCCGTGGCGTTCACCGTTGTATCTGGGGTAAGATAGCAGTTCGCCTCGGTCGGGGCGTGGCTCAGCCTGGTAGAGCACTCGGTTCGGGACCGAGGGGTCGGAGGTTCAAATCCTCTCGCCCCGACCAAATAATCTAAGAACATCAGGTTTTTCGATCGGTCATGGCCGGCAGTGGTCGGTCGTGATCGCTCGTTTTCGGGTTCAGATCTGTATGCTGTTTGTATGCTGAAGGGCGGGCGCAGCCCTTGGTCCGGCCGCGCAACATCAGGTCCCAGACAGCCGGTCGTTTTGACCGGCTGTTTTGTGTACAGCCGTACGGACAGCCGAAGGCAGCGGCGAATCGATCGGCTCCGATTCCGCTAGGATGAAGACATGAACTTTTTCCGTCTCCGGCACGCCGCCTGGCATGTGTTTGCCTTCCTGCTTGCCGCCGCCGTTCCCGTCGCGTCGGCGCAGGCGCCGCCGTCCGGGCACGAGACCTCCGCAGCGTCGGTCGCCTCCTACGCTCTTGGAGATC
>QHWJ01000193.1 GCA_003222535.1 Acidobacteriota bacterium
TCGATTGAAGGAGGATGCATGTTGACTCGGGTTGCCCTTTGTCTCCTGGCTCTCTCTGGTGTGCAGGTTCCGCTTCTGTACGCGTCGCCCACGATGGTCCGGCTCGGCTACAGCGACTGCGCGACGTGCCACATCTCACCGCAGGGCGGCGGCTTGTTGACGACGTACGGAAAAGGGGTCGACGAAGCGCAGAGCTTCAGGAGAAAGGAAGTGCACCCGGTTGACACGAGCACGAGCCGGTTGCTCTACGACGTGCGGCTCGTGACCGCGTCCCAACTCGTCGATGCGTTGGCAACATCGTCGCGGCCGGTGACGTCGTCCACACTCCGGCTGCAGGCGCGCAGCTCGGCGAGGCTGAGCGATCGGAATCGACTGAGCCTGGCCCTTGGCCTGGAGAGTCCGGCCTTCGGTGCCTCGTTGGGTCCGACCGCCGCGAACCTTGTCGTCTACAAGGCCCTGTACCAGTACCGGCCGAAGGAGAACCTGGAGATTGCGGCCGGCCGCGACGAAATGCCGAGCGGCATCGGCCTTCCCGATCCGCTGGCGTTCATCCGAAAGGGCAACGATGCTGGTGACACGGCCTATCCAACGCAGGTGAAGGCGTCCTGGTACACGCACCGTCTGCAGCTGATGCCGTATGTGTTCGGCCCTGGCGGCGACGAACCGGCGAAGCTGCGTCAGTACGGGGCCGGGATGGTCGGCGGCATCGACGTCTGGAAGCAGCGCGCCATCGTGGGAATGTCGACGCGCGCCTCGAACGCCTCAACGTTCACCCGGCAGAGCGTCGGCGCGTTCGCGAGGCTCGGGTTCGGCAAGTGGGGCGTGCTCGCCGAACACGATCTCACGGCTCGATCAATGGCTGACGTCAATGCCCCGGCGTCGAGCTACCTGGCGGGCCACACTCAGGTGTTCTTCGCGCCGAAGGAATGGCTCGTCACCTCACTCGCGGCGGAGGATCTGGTCGTCGGCGCCGCGAAGGCCAGTCACATCTATCGCCTGACTCCCGGCGTGCAGACCCGGCTGTCGAACAACTTGACGGTGATCGTCAACATGCGGGACGCGTTCACGGGTGTCGCGGCCGGGCGCACGCGGACCTTCTCCGTGCAACTCGCAATGAAGACCGTCCAGTAAACCATCTCGTCCCGCTCAACGTTCACTTCCAACAAAACTCGGAGGATCAGCTTATGTCCATCAACATGCGTCGGGTGTGTGTCATCGGTCTCTTCACGGCAACCGCGCTGGCCGGCGTCGTCCGCGCGGCTGACCGGGGAAACGACAAGTACAAGGTCGCCGGCGCCGAAATAACCGTGGTATGCCCGTTGACGGTCGGCGGCAGCTTCGAGGCGAAAACGAAGAACGTCAGCGGCGAGATTGCGCCCTCGCCAGAGGAGCCGGGCACCGTCGGTGGCGCGCTTCGCGTCGACCTTCAGACGCTCGAGACCGGCATCGCCATCCGCGATCGCCACATGCGGGAAAAGTATCTCGAGATCGAGAAAGGACCGGAGTTCGCGGTCGCGACGTTCGAGCAGATTCGGATTGACAAGCTCGAAGGCAAAGCGACGTTCACGGGAACGCTTCTGCTGCACGGACAGCGGAAGGAGATTACCGGAACAGCCGAGCTGCAGCAGCGCGACGGCCGGATCCGCGTGCAGGCGCAGTTTCCGATCCGTGTGTCCGAGTTTCAGATTCCCAAACCGACCTACCTGGGCGTCGGCGTCCGCGACGAGATTCAGGTGAAGGTCACGCTGACAGTCGCACCGACGCCGGGTCTCGTCGCCAGCGCGGCGCGATAATCTCACGCGGGAAGACGTTCGAAGCAGCGGCGCGGCGGGGGTGGTGAGGCTTTAGCTGGTCCGGAGGCGCCGGTCACGTGCGGCGCCTCCCGCCAGCCGCCAGAATTGCTATCCGCCGTTGGCGCGGGGATCGACGACGCGCAGGACGATCGCCGCGAGTGTCGCCGGGCTCTGCATCACCGGCGTCGACGCCCATCGGCCGAACGCCTCGTTGCCGTAAATGAGCATCCCGGTATGCTGCGACTGATCGTCGTTGTCTCTGACGCCAAGACCCCGGCGAATCAGATCGACGTCCTCGCGCTTGCCGGTGACGAACGTCCAGCCCGGCCTGGTGTGATACCGCTCGGCGTACCGCTTGAGGACCGCCGGCGTATCGTGATCCGGATCAACGCTGATCGAAACGAGAAACACGTCACGATCGGCATGATCGCCCAGCAGTTCCTGGACCTTCACCAGGTTCGCCGTGCTTCGAGGGCACAGCGACGTGCAGGTCGTGAACATGAAGTTGATCAGGACGACCTTCCCCTTGACGAGGTCGTCGTAGAAGCGCACGTCGCGATTGTCCTGTGTTCTCAGCGGGACATTCGGAAAGTGCCTGGCGAGCCGGCTGCTCGGCGCGCTCTGTGCCTGGCCGGCCGCGCTCGTCACCGGCCGGGCGCCGCCTGCCACGGCGGCGACCATCACTCCACAGACGAACAGTACCGCGTTCCGCCTGCCCATTTGTTTCCCTTCTCACCAGGAGCCCGTCTGAGTAATACCTCACGGGCTCCTGGTAGCCGCGCTTCGCGCGGAACGACCATACGAATTCCAACTGTTTTTCGCCGGCGGAGCCGGCCTACCAGGGAGCGTGTTCACATTTGTCGGACACGCTCCTAGTCGACGACGTCGAAGCGGCCCATCATCGCCATGTCTTCGTGCTCGAGATTGTGGCAGTGCGTGACGAACGGCCCTGGATAATCCCTGAACTTGACGTACACGACGACCTTATCGCCGCCTTTGAGGAGGATCGTGTCCTTCTTCGCGTTGCCGTCGAGCTCGTTGAGCGGCGGCGTGCGGCCGTTGCGCCGCAGCACGCGCATGAACTCGCTGTGCACGTGATTGGGGTGCCACCATCCACCTGAGTTGTTCGAGAACGTCCAGACCTGGCCCTTGTTCCGCTGGACGATGGACACCGGCTTCTCGATATCCACCGGCTCGCCGTTGATGGTGAACACGCCGTGCCTGCGATCGAACCTGAACGAGCGGTGCTCTGAGGCGTTCAACTCCGCTGCGGAAATGGGTGCGAATGGACGCAGTGTATCGGGAACCCTGCTCGGATCGTCGACCGTGGCCGGGTCGATGATGAACTTCACCAGCTTCGTGCCCCTGCTCGACACGCCGTCGGGTTTGCGGCCGTCGCTCTGCGCCATCCGGTTCTCGAAGTAAACCACCTGCTGGCCGTCGAAAATCCTGTCGGCGAAATCGACGACCACTTCGACGCGCTCGGACATGAACAGGCTGAACGACTGCAGATTCCTGATCGGATGGCCGAGCAGCCCCCCTTCGGTCGCGATCTGCGTCATCGGAAAGGTTTGTCGCAGATCGTTCGTCGCGAAAATCTGATACAGGCGCGCGTTGCTGCCGTTCAGGAAGCGGAAACGGTACTTCCGGCGCTGCACGCGGCAATACGGCTGAACGACGCCGTTCACCGTCATCGTGTCGCCGAGGAAGCCATCCCCGTTGAAGGGATCGAACACCATCGTGCCGCTGATGTCGAAGGTTTTGTCCATCAGCACCAGCGGGATGTCGTGAGCGCCGCTCGGCAGGGCGAGGGTGTCGGAAGCGGTCTCGTCCCCAGCGTCGAGCTCGTCGAACGCCGGCGCGATGTTGGCGAGGCCGCGGTAGACGTTCTGGCCGGTGAAGTCGAGGAAGTGGTCGTGGAACCAATAGGTCGAGGGCCGCTCGGCCTCTTCGATCGGGCCGTCGAAGATGCCGACATCCGCGAACGGATACGCGTAGTCGTGAAAGCCGCCGACGGGAATCGTGACCTGGGCCGGAAAACTGGAGGGGCGGTTGCTTATATCGTGAGGGAAGCCGTCGGCGGGGGACGGTTGATGGCCGCCGTGAAAATGTACCGTGACGTTCGGAAACCCGAAGTCGCGCGGCGCGGTTGTCAGGAAGTTGTGGACCCGGGCCAGGTACCCGCCGCCGATCTGCTGGCCGAGCCTGATCTTCGGGTACTGAAACGTGATGAGGCGGTCGGGAATGTTGCCGCCCCATTTGTCGACGTACGCCCAGACCGATGTGGGCGGCAGATCGCGGTGAAACTTGACGTTGCGCTCGACGACCGCAATCTCGTAATAGTGCGTGCGCGGTCCGCAGAACGGTTGCGCGTAGTCCTGCACATTCGAGAATGGGTCAACATTCGTCAGCGTCTGGAACGGCGAGTTACCGGTCCCAGGCAGCTCGTCAACGAAGGGCGTTAGACGGGGACTCGAGCCCTGATTATTGTGGTCGAAGAATCTGGAGACGCGGCCGAAGCCACCACCGGACGGCAGCGTCACGAAGCCGCTCGACCCGAGGATCCCCATCTTGAGCAGGTCCCGTCGCGTGACCATGATCTCCCTTCTCTGCTTTCCGAGGCGCTCACGCCCCTGATGTCGCGACTTTGGGTAAAAGACCAACCATCCGCCCGCATCGATGCCCGTCAGAACCGCGTGCCTCAACCTCCTCGTAAGGCGTCCAACGACCCGGCGCTTCAAAATTTCTTGGCACAGAACCGTCACGCCAAAAACGTCGCTGGTCTTTCGTGAGAAATAGAAGTGCTACGACGTGGTGAAGCTGCGTGAGGAGGCGTGAAGGTGCGCGGCCGACCTGGAAAGCTCATCAGCGCCCAGCTCGGCCGTATGCTACACCTGAACGGGCGCCTTGGACGAAAATTGTATGTAAGGGTCAGCTACGCCAGGCGCGTGGGGTTCTTGAAAAAACCGGCCATTTCGGGGAGGTGTCCAGTGATCCCGGCCCGCGAAAAGCCGGCCAATCGCGCGGAGGTGTCGAACGATTCCGAGACTGCGGCACAACGCGCGGCGGCGCAACCACCGGCACTTCACACGTCACGGTGTGCGCCGGGCAGCTGCCGCTTCACCTCGGTGTTCCACTTCCAGATCTGATAGAGCGGCGGGTAGACGACGAGCTCCAGCAGGAACGAGGTGAGGATACCGCCGACCAGCGGCGCCGCGATTCGCTTCATCACGTCCGAGCCGGTGCCGGCGGCCCACATGACCGGGAGAAGGCCGAGAAACATCGTCGCGACCGTCATGAACTTCGGCCGGAGCCGCCGGACCGCGCCCTGCACGATTGCCTCCCGCAGGTCCGCGCGGCCGCGAAGGCGCCCGTCTCTTCTTGCCTGCTCGTACGCGAGGTCGAGATAGAGCAGCATGAACACGCCGGTTTCGACGTCGACGCCGACGAGCGCGATGACGCCGACCCAGACGCCGATGCTCAGGTTGTAGCCGAGCAGATAGAGCAGCCAGACCGCTCCGATCGCCGAAAACGGCACCGCGAGGATCACGATGAGCGTTCTTGCCATCGAGCGCGTGTTCAGATACAGCAGAAGCACGACCAGCAGCATCGTCGCGGGAACGACGAGCATCAGACGCTGCCTGACGCGCTCCATGTCTTCGTACTGGCCGCTCCAGGAGATGGTGTAACCCGGCGGGAGCGTGAGCTGCTCGGCGAGACGGCGTCCCGCCTCCTCGATGTACGACTTCGCGGCGCGCCCGGCCAGATCGACGTACACGTATCCGGCGAGCAGCCCGTTCTCGCTGCGAAGCATCGCCGGTCCGGCGGCCGGGGTGATCGTGGCGAGCTGGCCCAGCGAAACCTGGCGCTCGGTGCCGGGCGTGGGAATCGGCAGGTGGCGCAACTGGGCCACGTCGCTGCGAAAGTCCGGCATGTAGCGCACGTTCACCGGATAGCGCTCGCGCCCTTCGATCGTCGTGGTGACGTTCTCGCCGCCGATGGCGTTCTGAACGGTCGTCTGCGCCTCGTCGATGCTCAGCCCGTAGCGCGCGAGCTCGGCGCGTTTCCAGTCGATGTCGAGGAAATAGCCCGCGCCGGCCGGCTCGGCGAACACGCGCCTGGCGCCGGGCACCGGGGCCAGAATGGCCGCGACTCTCGATCCGATCTCGTCGATCGTCTTCACGTCGGAGCCGAAGATCTTGAGGCCGATCGGTGTGCGGATGCCGGTCGTCAGCATGGCCGTACGCGCCTTGACCGGCATGGTCCACGCGTTCGACAAACCGGGTATCTGAAGGGCGTCGTTCATCTCGGCGACGAGCTGGTCCTGCGTGATGCGATCAGGCGTGATGCGGCGCAGTATCGTCTGCGCCCAGAACGGAGCCCATGGTGAATACCATGTGGGCACCTTGCGCCACTCGGATTTGGGCTTCAGCGTAATCACCGTTTCCAGCATCGACAGCGGCGCCGGGTCGGTCGGCGTGTCGGCGCGGCCCGCCTTCCCGAGCACGCGATCGACTTCAGGGAACCGCTTGATGATGCGATCGGTTGCCTGGAGCAGGTGCTGTGCGTTCGCGATTGATATTCCGGGCGCCGTCGACGGCATGTACAAGAGGGTGCCTTCGTCGAGCGGCGGCATGAATTCCGAGCCGAGGCGCTGATAGACGGGCACTGTGGCGACAAGCGCCAGGCAGGCAATGCCGATGACGAGCCATGGCCGCCGCAACGACCAGTTCGCGATCGGGTCGTAGGCGCAAATCAGTGCACGGCTGATTGGGTGTCTGTCTTCGGCATGCACCGTGCCGACGACGAGCGCGTTCGTCGCTTTGCAGAGCCAGGCGGGGCGGAAGCCGAATCGCTTCGTGCGGGTGAAGAACAGGCGCAGCGCCGGGTCGAGCGTGATCGCCAGCACGGCGGCGACGATCATGCACAGCGACTTGGTGTAGGCCAGCGGCGTGAAGAGACGTCCTTCCTGTGCTTCGAGTGTGAGGACCGGGAGAAACGAGACGGCGATGATGAGCAGCGCGAAGAAGCTGGGCGCGCCCACTTCCTTGATGGCGCCAAGAACGACCGTGCGACAATCTTCCCGCCGATCGGTCCGCTGCCAGAGCTCCAGCTTCTTGTGAGTCTGCTCCACTACCACGATCGACGCGTCGACCAGGGCGCCGACGGCGATCGCAATGCCCCCGAGCGACATGATGTTGGCGGTCATCCCCGCCATCCGGAAGGGGATGAACGCGATGAGGGCGGCGACAGGAATGGTGATGATCGGTATGAGCGCGCTCGGCACGTGCCAGAGGAAGATCAGAATCACCGCCGCGACCGTGCACATGATCTCGACGATCGTCCGGGTGAGCGTGTCCACCGATTTCCTGATCAACTCGGACCGGTCGTAGATCGGAAGCACTTTCACGCCGCGCGGCAATCCGCTCTCGACAGCCCGGATCTTCGCCTTGACCCGGTCGATCACGTCGAGCGCGTTTTCGCCGTTGCGCATCACGACGATGCCGGACACGGCTTCGCCCATGCCGTCGAGCTCCGATGCGCCGCGACGGAGCTCCGGCCCGAGCACCACCTCGCCGACATCTTTGAGACGTATGGGGGTGCCGTGCCCGGTTCCGGCGAGGACGATGTCCTCGAGGTCGCCGACCGATCGCGCGGAGCCGCGGCCGCGTACCATGTACTCGGCGCCGCCCAGCTCGACAACGCGTCCGCCGGCGTCATTGTTACCGGATCGCACCGCCTCCATGACGCGGCGTATCGACAGGCCGTAGGCTCGCAGGCGGTCGGGGTTGACGTTCACCTGGTACTGGCGTACGTACCCGCCGAGTGACGCCACGTCGGCCACTCCGCGAACCGCTTTCAGGTGATAGCGGAGATACCAGTCCTGGTACGACCGCAGCTCCGCAAGGTCGTGCGTGCCGGATGCATCAACGAGCACGTACTGGAATACCCAGCCCAGGCCGGTTGCGTCCGGCCCGAGCTCGGTCTTCACGCCTTCCGGCAGGCGTGAGAGAACCGGCGACAGATATTCAAGCGTTCTCGAACGCGCCCAATAGATGTCGGTGCCGTCTTCGAAGATCACGTAGACATACGAGTAGCCGAAATCGGTCACGCCGCGGACGGCCTTCACGCGCGGCGCGCCGAGCAGCGCCGTGACGATTGGATAGGTTACCTGCGCGTCGACGACGTCGGGGCCGCGGTCCCATTGCGAGTACACGATCACCTGCGTATCGCTCAGATCCGGAAGGGCATCGAGCGGCATGTGGTCCATCGACCACCAGCCCGCGAGCGAGGCCACGACGGCTGCGACGACGATGGCGGCGCGGTGATTCGCCGACCACTCGATGATGGCGACGATCACCGGAGGGATCCGGCCAACGCGGTGGCCCGGAGGCGGCTTTCGGCGTCGAGAAGGAACGTTCCGGCAACGACGACGCGGTCTCCCTCCGCGAGACCTTTCACGATCTGCACACGTCCCCCGAGCCGCCAGCCGGTTTCGACTTGGCGTGGCTCAAAGACTCCCGCGCGTCGCTCGACGAAGACCCTCCTCTTCGAACCCGAATCGACAACGGCATCCGCGGGAACGGCGATCGCCGGTGGAAGCGTGACGGGCAGATCGACGTCGACGAACAGGTCCGGCCGAAGCACGAATCCGGGATTATCGACCTCGAGCCGCAGCCTCAGCGTCTGGCTGCCGGCGTCGAGCCACGGACGGACATCGCTGCTGACGCGCGCGCGGAACGAGGTCGCGCGGCCGGGGACCGATACCTCGGCGGTCGCACCCGGCTTCACGTATTCGGCTTCGGCCCCGAACACATCCGCCAGAACCCAGACCCGGCGCAGATCGGCAATGCGATAGAGCTCGTCGCCTTTTGCGAGCTTCTGTCCGATCGATGCGTGTCGGGCGACGACGAAGCCAGCCGCCGGAGCCGTCAGCTTGATGGCCGACGGAACCTGTCGGGTCCGGCTGATTTCCTCGAGCTGCACGCTCGACATGCCGAACGTCAGGAGCCTGTCGGCCGTCTGCTGCAACGCTTGGGCGGCGAGCTCAACCCGCATCGGGCCTTCCGCCGCGTTCCTGGTTCGATCGAGCACTTCAAGAGCCACGATGTAGGCCTGAATCGGTGCGCGAATCTCCGATGCCGAGAGCGTCGCGAGCCATTGATCCTTCTCGACCAGGGTGTCCGTTGTCACTGGTGAGATCTCGCGGATGAAGCCATCCATCCCGACGTTGATGGGGTACAGCCGCCTTTCATCCGGCGCCACTCGACCGTACAGACGCAGCTTCGTGATGTCGGCGCTCTTTTCGACGGCCGACACCTGGATGCCAATCAACGGCTGCCGCTCCGGGCTGATGTTCACGGCGCCCGGCGTCATCAGGGGCCCGGGAACCTCTTGTGCGGCCCGTGCTGCGTCGTCCTCGAATATCGGTGTGAGAGCCATTCCGCAGTCGGGCGCGATCCCGGGCCTGTCGGATCTGTAGGAAGGGTGCATCGGGTCGACGTAGGCCAGGATCCTGCGAGGCCGCGGGCTCACCGCGCTGACGCTCTCGTGTTGAGTGTGCCAGGCGCCGGCGAGAAAGCCCGCGCCGAGCGCACCGAGCAGCAAGGCGGACAGAGTGGCGTTCGTCACGGCGGTGTGCCTGTCTGGATGGTCGCGGGCCAGAATCGATCCGGGCGCCTTATGCAGGCACCCGGCGAGGTTCGAGCGTGCAGGAACGGCGCATTACGTATCCACGATGCTCCAGCCGAACATCATGTTGTGGTCCTCGTGCGCCAGGTTGTGGCAGTGCGCGACGTAAGGACCGGTAAAGGTCCTGAACCGGCGGAAGAACACCACCGAATCGCCCGGTCCCAATGCGACCGTGTCCTCTTTGCCGAAGTCGTCGATGTCCGGGCTGTCCGGGCCCGGCGGACCCTTGGGAGTGGGCACACCGTTTCGCGAAAGGATCTGGTGCTCTTCCTGGTGAAAGTGCATCGGATGGATCCAGCCGCCTCCGCCGTTCTTCACGGTCCAGATCTCCGCGCTGTTCTTCTTCGGCGCGGCGAGCGGCACGCAAAGCTGGAATGGCCGGTCGTTGATGAGCCACTCGGTTTCCTGGCCCAGTGGGTCCCCGCCTGACGAACCTCCGCGCTGAAGCTCGAAAGTGCGGCGCGGCACGTCGGTGATGATGTCGGGCGTCCCCCGCAACACCGCCGGAATCACGCTGTTGTCGGGCGCATCGTCGCCGATCACGATCTTCATCATCGGCACGCGGTTGTTCGTACTCCCGTCGGGCTTCCGTCCGTCGGTCATCTCCATCACGTTGACGAGATAGAGGACATCGCCTTTCCTCGTCGGCGAGCCATCCTTGTACTTCGTGAAGTCGACGATGAATTCACGACGCTTCGCGGGCCAGAGCTTGAAGGAGTTGCGGACGATTGGGAAGGGCAGAAGGCCGCCTTCGCTCGCGATCTGCGTGAACCGCATGCTTTGCTGCCCATCGGGAAGCTGGTACTGGCCCTGTGTGCCGGGCGCCGGCTGTGGTCCGCCCCTGGACGTCATGAGCTCGAGCTCATAGACGCGCGCGATCGAGGCGTCGAGGAATCGGAAACGGTACTTCCGGCGTTTGACCTCGAGGACGGGGCTCGCCACGCCGTTGATCGTGAAGACGTCGCCGACGAATCCGTGATTGGGGAAATGGCGGAAGAACGACTTGCCCCACCATTCCGGATGCGTCTCGCCGCACCCGTTGTGAAAGTCCTTGTGTGGCGTCACGCCGTCGTCCAGCGCGCAGTCGTAAAGGGCCAGCGGGATGTCGTAATCGACGCGCCCTGTCTCGAGGTTCGGGACGCCTGGCAGCCTGAGACCGAACCGCTCATCGCCGGGATCGAGCTTCGGATCGTAAATCGGGTAGAGACCGACCAGGCCCTTGTAAACATTCGCGCCGGTGAATCCTTCGAAATGATCGTGAAACCAGAGAAACGACTGCTTCTCGCGGTCGTCGCCGCCGGCCGGGAAATTGAGATACAGGTTATCGACCCATTCGCCCGGATGATATCCGGCGATCCGAAAGTGTGGATTGCCATCGCTCTCCGGTGCCGTATGGCCGTTGTGCAGGTGCGTCAGGAACTGCCGTCGAGGCGAGCCGAAGTCGCCGGCGTCGAGGTTGTGGGGATTCTGGTCCAATTGATTTTCGAACCGGACGACAACCGGCCGGCCGTACCGTCCATAGATCATCGGACCCGGGAAGGTGCCGTTGAACCCGAAGATTGTGCTCGCTGGCAAGCTCGTGGGGCCGCCCACACCATTTGGCGCCACGACCGGGCGACCGCGCGCGTCAATCGGTCGCACCTTTGACGTTGTGAACCTGTGTTCCGCCATCTGCAACTTGATGTGGTAGACGACGGGAAGCTCCGACGGCCAGATCTGATGGGTGCTCTGGATCGATCGGTCCGATGCCTGCCGGCCGACGCCGGGCCCAGGCGGCTGTGTCCACAAGTCGACATCGGCCTTGGGCACCGGCGCCAGCGGCGCCGGGATCGGAAGGGGATCAGTGAACGGATCCAGAATGAAAGGGCTCGTCGGATAGGCTTCGATGGCGGTGCCGCCAGCGCAGGCACCCTGCAGAATCTCGAGCGGATCGGGCGTTGGACAGGCCTTGATCTGAGCGTAGGCTGCAGAGGGCCGCAGGTTGGCGGCGGACCCAAGCAACGCCGCACCCCCCCACTTGAGCAAATCCCGGCGGTTCAATCCGAGACGGTTGTGTCTGTTCATCAGCACCTTTCGGAAGGGACGGCAACGACGATCGCACGTGTTGCGTCATCGCACGCGTCGAAAAAAACAGTTGGCGTTAATGTGCGGGTGAAACAACATCCTGTCAACGTGAGATTTGTGTGAGATCGTTTAAGGGGTTTTAAGTCTGCCCGCAGGCAGACTAAGGTCCCGAAAATGCTCTCGCAGACCGGAAGTCCGGTCCATCTGAGATCGAGCGCAGCTCTAGTGTCCCGTAACAGTGATTCGTCACATAATTCCCGGGCGGGGCATCCCGGCTGGCTGCGTTGCTCGTCGCTTACATACTCCCGGTATGCGCGCTCCTCGCGCCTTGCCATCCGGGCGCCGCGCTCCGGGACTTATGCAACGAATCACTGTTACGGGACACTAGCAGGCCCACCTCAGCCGTCTCCACTCACCAGTAACGAAGATTCGCGCCCGACCGCTCGGCATTACTCGGCGGTTTAACAGCGGGCTGCTGGACGAAGCTTCGTTACCTGCCTTGTTCAATTGTGAACATCGGCCGTCAGGACGCCGGCCATACCCTTGACGGCATGAGTTATTCTGCGGAGGCGGCGCAAAGCCGCCGGCCCCCGGCTCCCAGGATTCTCGTCGTCGACGACGCCCCCGACGTGAGAAAGATCCACACGGGCTTTCTGCATGGCTCCGGCATGGAGGTCTTCACGGCCGAAAACGGGACCCTGGCCCTCGATGCCGCCCGCCGCGCGGTTCCGGACGTCATCGTGACCGACGTCGACATGCCCGTCATGGATGGCCTGGATCTCTGCCGTCAACTCCGGGCTGACGCCGCAACGCGGGGTGTGGTGGTCGTGGTTGTGACAGGCGACGCGTCGGAACAGGCCCAGGCTGCGCTCAACGCGGGCTGCGATGCAGTCCTCGCGAAACCGTGCTCTCGGACACTCCTGCTGGCGACGATTCGGCTGCTGCTCGAACGACGCTGACGCGTGGCTGGCGATTTCACGTGTCAACTCTCAACCGTCAAGCTCCGATCAGAGTTGAGAGTTGAGAGTCGAGCCTGCGCGCATCCAGGTAATGAGGACGCCGGCCATCGCGACGATGAGCACTGCAACCCAGGCATGGGTATGGGCGTGGAGCGCGGGGAGGAACCATCGTGGCGGCGCGGCGGCGCGGCCCAGCGTGCCGATGCGAAGCGTGTTCAGGGCAAGGATGAAGGCGCCTTCCTGGCGAGCGCTATTCCGCGGCCGGAACAGGACGATGTTGGCGCTGTCTGGTTGGCGCTGCGCCACACACGTCGGACAAAGCCCGCTGACGTCCGTCTTGACGGCTTGCCGGCTGCACGCCACGCACACATCCTCGATGGCAGACAATGTGCGCGCCCGACCGAACTCGGCATTGGTGTAAGAGTCGAGCCGATGGAGCCATCGCGCGGCCTCGGGACTGTTCACTCGCATGGGTCATCACTCCTTTTAAAACGAATCGGCGCTCGCCGGCGCAGGAACATCATAGTCAGGTACGTCGCTTCTTCGACGAAACTATTATCCAGAACTATGTCTGCTCGGAGTTACAGACTTGCGTCTGCCGGTGGGAAGACCGCCACACGTCGAGGTACAATCGGACTGCAATGAAAAGAACCGAACGGCATCACCTGAAGGAAAACGAGCTCCGGACCTTCGCTCGTCACGCGCGCGAGACGGTCGACTCGCGCCGGCGCGAATCGACGGTCCTCATCGTGCTCCTGGTCGTTGTGGGCGCGATCGCCGCGGGCTACTTCGGCTGGCGCGAGCACGTGCGCACGAAGGCGCACGCGCTCCTGGCCGAAGCGATGACGGTGCAGGACGCCCGGATTGGACCGCCGCCCGCTCCGGGCACGCCCGCCGCGGGGCTTTATTTTCCGACGGAGCGGGAACGGTGGCAGGCGGCGCTGACGAAGTTCAAGATCGCCGCCGACGCCTACCCTTCATCCGACGCCGGTATTTACGCCCGTTATCAGGAGGCGGCCCTGTCGCTGGCGCTCGGCAGCCCGACCGGGGCCGCTGCCGCGTACCAGCGGGTGATCGCCGGCAACGGCGACGGCTTCTACGGTCAGATGGCTCGCCTCGGCCTGGCCGAGGCCCAGGCGCGTGCCGGTCAGTACGATCAGGCGATCAACGCCTTCAAGGAGCTCGCGCAGCGCAAGGACGGCCCCTTGCCGGTCGACGGGATTCTGATGCAGCTCGGCCGGACCTATCTGGAAGCGGGGAAGCGCGCGGACGCCCAGCAGACCTTCAACAGGCTGGTCGAGGAATATCCCGAGTCGCCGTTCACGGCAGACGCGAAGCGGGAGCTGGACACACTCAAGAAGACCTGACCGCGTTCGTTGCAGGGCGGCAGAGCCTGTGAAGAAGTAAAACGGACGCTTTCAAGGTCGCCTCGTCGAGGCCGAAAAACTGGCCCTTCGCTCGTCCGGCCAGCGACGAACCTCGCCTCCGAACCGGTACGACAGAATCTTGTACACGAGCTTCGCGCAGAGGAAGTTCGGCGCGACCTGCCCTGGTATCGGCGACAGCTCCACGACATCGCACCCCACGACGGTTCGCCGCTCGATCACGCGGCGCAGCAGCGCCAGGGCCTCATACCATGACAATCCGCCGGGCTCCGGCGTACCCGTCGCCGGCATGATGGCCGGGTCGAAGCCGTCCACGTCGATCGTGATGTAAACGGTCTCGCTGAGCGAATCGACGACGCGCTCGATCCAGTCCGCGTCGCGCCTCATGTTGAAGTCGTAGAAGATCGCCGTCGGCAGCGTCGGGGCCGCGGCCGCTTCCTCCGGCGACAGGCTGCGAATCCCCACCTGGGTCGTCCGCGCGTGCTCGAGCGTACGCCGCATCGCGCAGGCGTGGTTGTGCGGCGTGCCCATGAACGACTCTCGCAGATCCGCGTGGGCGTCGAGCTGGAGCACCGACAGTCCGGGGTGCTTCGCCGCCAGCGCCGCCACGACCGCCGGCGTGATCGAGTGCTCTCCGCCTAGAATGAACGGAAACTTGTCGTGCTTGACGAGCTCTGCCGCCACGCGGCGAATCTCGCCGACGACCTCGTCCATCGAGGCGAAAGGAAACTCCATCTCCGGCAGCGTGTAGATCCCGATGCTGTGGACGTCGGTCTGCGTCTCTTCGTCCCACAACTCCATGTGCGAGGACGCGACGAGGATCTCGTGCGGGCCATTGCGCGTGCCCGGCACGTAGGACGTGGTGCGGTCCAGGGGAATCGGCAGAATGACGACGCGGGCGCGGGCGAAATCGGTGGTGGTCGGCGTGGTGCCGCCGAACTCACCGACCATCATCTGGTCGTACTCAAACGGCAGGCTCATTCACTTCCTCGAAGCGCTCGTTGGGCACGGTCTGGCCGTCGACCGTCATGACGCGGCCAGCCAGGGTGAATACGGGCATCCTGCGCGCGGCCAGCAGCGGCCGCGCGGTCGCGGCGAGCGCGCTCGCCAGCAGCGGCAGCGCGATCGTCGCGTCGGCCTGCACCGAGACCTTCGCGGAATCGGTCGCCAGTTTTCCCCAGCTCTGCGCCTCCTCGAGACTCGAGCCCGACGCGCCGCCGAAGTGCGGCACGTCGGTCACGATCTGCAGCGCGTACCGGTGTCCGGCGACCTCGTCGCTGTAGAACTCGGCCTGGACAGTGGCCTGGTTGATGAAGTTCTTCGGTGTGCCCCCGCCGAGGACGACCGACGCGGTTCGGGGCCGCCGGATCACCAGGTTCGCCGATTCGACGATGTCGCCGATGATGTCGATGTGGCCGGTGCCGGCCTTCTTCTGGCGCGCCTGCGAGAGGCCCATGCCGATCGACGAATCGGCAATCGCCGGACAGAAAATCGGCACGTTGGCGCGGTAGGCGGCGGTCAAGATGCCGTCGCGGCCGGTTGTTTTCCAGAGGTGCCCGCCGAGCAGGTGGAGAAACTCCCGCGTGGTGTACGGCCGCGTCTCGAGCGTCGTGGCGAGCTCGGCGATCCAGATGTCGTTCGAGATGAATTCCTCCTCGCTCGCGTACGTGTCGTAGACGCGATCGATGCGGTCCTCGGCCAGCGCGGCGTCGTCGGCGTGGGGTGAGCCGACGTAATGGCGCTGGCCGCGCGTTTCGTGCAGATCGTGATAGAGGTTCGCGCCGGTCGACACCAGGCAGTCGACGTAGCGGTTGAGGATCAGGTGCGCGACGATCAGGCGCAGGCCCCCCGCCGACAGCGCGCCGGCCATCCCGAGAAAAATCGTCACGTCGTCCTGCAGCATCCGCTGCCAGATGCGGTGTGCCGTGGCGAGGTTGCGCCCCTGAAACGAAATCCGCTCCATGCGGGCGAGAATCTGATCCGCCGTCAGTCCCGCTTCGACGGCGAACGGCTCGATCGGCGTCTGCAGGAAACGGGATTTCTTCTTCATGCGCGCACAATTAAATCACACCTAGAAAGCCTTGCCGATGCGGAAGTAGGCGGTGACGCGGCCCGCGGTGACGCCGCTGCCATCATGTCCCCACGCGGCGCCGACGGTCGCCGTGAACGGTGCGAAGTAGCCCGCGATGATGTCGGCGGACAACTGTGCGCCCGCCGATGTCTTGATCGCGTCGGCTCTGAACGTGCGCGTCCAGGCGTGGCCGGCGTCTGTGAACAACGCCCCGTGAATCGAGTGCACGAAGATCGGCCAGGTGCCGGCGCCGCGCTGCGGCCTCGCGACCGGCCAGCGATACTCGGCGTTCACGAGCGCCACGTGACTGCCGGCGAACGTGTTGTTGGCGAACCCTCGGAGAAGGCTGAAAGCCCGGCTTCCAAAGTCCACGACGCCGCCGCCCGCCGAGGTGCCGCCGAGCAGGAACGTGCGGCCGACCGTGGAGTCGCCCGCCGAGGCCCCACCGGCCACACGCACCGCAGCGACGTGGTGTGGCGCGAACGCCGGCAGGTAGGCGCGCAGATCTCCGGTGACGATCGTGGCGTCATTGAACGTCGCTTCACCGGGAGCGACGGCGGCGACGATCGCGCCGCCGTCCGGCCGCCACGCGGGCATGACGAAGCGTGTGCCGGCATCAGCCGCGATGACGCGCAGACTCTTCGTGGCCACGTCGACGAGCACGATCTCGGGCATCGCGCCCGACCGATGGCGTTCGACCGCGACCGTGCGCCCGTCTGGCGACCATTTCGGCAGGTCGAACTGCGTGTCGGGTTCGGAGATGAGTGTGCGAATGGCGTCGGCAGGGCGCGGCTTCCGCCGTGCCGCGTTTCCAGTGGCGTCCGGCTTCAGCGCTTCGGTCGTGTGCGGCTTTAGAGCTTCGGTTGTGTCCGGCTTCAGCCGGACCAGAACAAGATCCCGTTGTCCGGGGCGGTTTTGCACGCACACGAGCGTCTCGCCGTCGGGCGACAAATCCGGGTGGAGCAGCCGCGCCTCCGACGTCAGCTGCCGCACGCGGCCGTCGGCGCGAGAGAGCGCGTACAGATCGCTGTAGACACCGCCGTTGCGCCGCACCTCCATCTGGTCGAAGTACACGACGCCACGGCCGCTCGCCGTCGTCGATCCCAGGTAGCGCGTTGTCACGCGGCGCGGCGCCGACCCATCGAGCGCGACGCGGTACAAGGCCGGAAAGCCGTCCGGGTTGCTTGCCGAGTACAGGATCTCCGGCGGGCAGCCCTGACAGGTGAACCGATCAAATCGCGGACCGCTGACGGAGAACCCCTGGCGCGTTACCCGCGTGACGTTCACGTTCGTCTCCGGCGGCGACGCGGCGGCGCCTCCACCGAGGCTCCCCTCATACTGGCGCCACAAGCTGCCGAGCGACTGGCCATACACCCGCTGGAACGCGCGCGAGGCGGTGTAAGGCAGGCGCCGGGCCGTCGCGCCGGCGAGCACGGCGAGCCTCTCCGCCCCGAATCGTTCGACGAGATACTCGTGAAAGCCCAGGCCGTACGCGTATGCGGCGCCGCCGCCCGGCCAGTCCGTCAGCCCGCCGTTGACGCGGTCGAGCGGCTCGAGCTCGTGCAGCCGCGCCGCTTCGCCGACGATCGCCCGAAAGTCGCCGGCATGCAGCCGGCCGTCGCCGGTAATGGCGCTCTCCTCGTACGTCGCGAGTCCTTCGATCTGCCACGTCGGGAGAAAGATGTTCGGAAACGCGAACGGCGTACGGCCGAAGACCGAACGAACCACGCGCGCCCAGCCTTCGGATCGATCGAGATGCACGATGTGCGTGAATTCGTGGGTGAACGCCAGGCGCAGCCAGTCGCCGAAGACGAACTCGGACCCGGACGGCGACACGGTGTAGATGACGATCGTGTCGAACGGGAGCGGCGTTGCGTAGCCGTTGGCGAGCTCCGTCTGATCGGCGAGCACGACCTGCGTGCGGCGCGGCGGCATGACCCCGAGCGGCCGCTCCAGTATGCGCCACGTCTCCTCGGCAATTACCGCGAGGCGCCCGGCCAGCCGTTCTTCGCCCTTGTGAAAGTAGATGGTGAAATGTTCGGTCGGCAGCATGCGGAACCGCAGCGCCGGATCGAACAGCGTGGCGGCGTTGGCCGTGCCGGCGAAGAGGAGGAGCACCGCAGCCGTCAGCGCGTACGCCACCAACCGCATCACTCAGGC
>QHWJ01000194.1 GCA_003222535.1 Acidobacteriota bacterium
TTGTTCGACGCCGTTTTCTGACACGGTCCACGTATCCCGCATCGTCGCGCGCAGGTAATACGTGCCCGGCGGCAGGCCGAGCACCCGGAATTGTCCGGCGTCGTCGGTGAGTCCCGCGGGGCCGCCGCCTGTGGCGGGCACCAGGCGCCGTCGGCCCTCGAAGTACATCGATCGCATCGCCAACACCTGGGCACCAGCGACCGGTTCGTTCATCTCGTCCAGCACCCGGCCTGTGATGACACTCATGCGCGGCAGCGAGAAGTTCACGTTCTCGATCGCCTGTTTATCGAGCACTTGCAGCGGCTTCCCCTGCTCGAGGGGACGGCGCTGCCCGTACCGGAGCTGCAAATATCCCGCGCGAGTCACGGTCACCGAGTATCGGCCGGCCGGCAGATCCCGGATCTCGTAGCGGCCGTCGACATTCGTGCTGGTCTGACGCGGCTCAGGGCCGAGCTCCGGGGCCGATACCGCGACCCGCGCGCGACGGAGCGGGCGACCGGTGTCCGCGGCGAAGATGCGCCCGCGGATCGCTGCCATGCCCGTGACGGCCGGTGGCCGCGCATCGCGAGGCGGGCCCCCGGAAGGCGTTTGTTGACTCTGGGCATTGACGATTTGAGCCGCGACAACGAGGGCTATCGCCAACATGGAGCCTCCTCGACCAGCCGCTTCGGCTCGTCCTTCGACAAACTCAGGACGTCCCCTACCGGCTCTTGGCTCCTGGTGCCGGTTTGGGCGCCCCGCGCGTATCCGGCACGAAGCGATCATGTGCCGGCATCTTCACCTTCGGGAGCGACGTCGCGTCGATGGACGCGTCGGCTGGAATCAGCTCGTTCAGGAAGAGCAGGTACGCCACGAGACCGTAGACCTCGTTGTCCTTCAACGATCCGGGCGCGTCGGGTGGCATCGCGCGGCGGATGTAGTCGAACGCGGTCGTCGCATACGGCCAGTAGCTGCCGATGGTCTTTGGCGCTCGCGGATCGCGCGCGAAGGGAAACGCGTCGCCAGGCAGGCGTCCGGCGAGGACGTCGTTCGGTCCTTCTTTGCCCGTTTTGCCGTGGCAGCCGGCGCAGCGCGACGCGTAGATCGGCGCGCCGTCGGCGGGCGTGCCGCGTCCCGGCGGGAGCCCCACGCCATCGGGTCCGACGTCGATGTCCCACGCGGTGATCTCCGCCGGCGTCGCGGGTCGCCCGATGCCGAACCTCGCCGGTTCTTTCGCCGACGGTGCCTTCGCCGGCGCTTTTGCCGGCTGCGCCTTCGCCGGCGCCGTGGTTCGTGCCTGCGCTGCGAGCGGCACCGCGTTCCGATCGCCGCCTGCGCAGATCAAACCGAGGACGCCGATCGCGACGAGACGAAGAGCGCTCTTCATCACCATGGCTCCGCCCGATACACCACGGTGCCATCGGGGCGAATGAGCCAGCCGGTGATCGGGTTGACGTGATAGCCGACGCTGCTCACGCCTCGCGCGGCGATCAACACGTCGCGTGTCGGCTGCACGTAGCCGGTCTCGTCGACCGCTCGGCTCATGATCACCGCTTCGCCGCCGGTCCAGTTCCACAGATGCCGGAAGCGCGTGTGCGCTTTCGACAGCACCGGCTCCTGCAGTCTCGCCGGCGTCCACGTCGCGCCGCCGTCAGTGCTCACGTCGACGCGCCTGATCTTTCCGGATCCGGTCCAGGCGATGCCGTTGATCTCGACCCAGCCGCGGCTGAGCGTCACCGGGTAGGCGGGATACGTGATGAGGGAGCGCGCATCCATGAGGAAGCTGAAGATGCGCGCCGTGCCGTCGGCCATCGGCTCGGTGTACTTCGACGTTTCCTCGCGCGTCATGAACGGGCGATCCGACAACTCGATGCGGCGCAGCCACTTCACGTTGGAATTGCCTTCCCAGCCCGGCAGGAGCAGCCGCGCCGGGTACCCCTGCTCGGGCCGGATCGCCTCGCCGTTCTGCCCGTACGCGATCAGCGCATCGTCGTGCGCCTTCGAGACGGGAATGCTGCGCGTGAGCACCGCGGCGTCCTGCCCCTCGGCCAGGAACCAGGTCGCCTTCGGACTCGCGCCGACTTCGCGAAAGAGCGTGGCCAACGCGACCCCGGTCCACTCGCTCGTGCTGGTGAGGCCGGCGAGCTGTTGCGGCGTGAGCTCGGTTGCAGTTCCTCGGCCGCCGAAGTTTCCGGAGCACTCGAGAAAATGGACGCGGCTGACCGAGGGGAAGCGCTTGAGGTCGGCGAGGGTGAACACCATCGGGCGCTCGACCATCCCGTGGATCAGCAGCGAGTAGGTTTTGGGATCGATCTCGGGGACACCGCCGTGGTGCCGCTCGAAGTGCAGGTCGGCCGGCGTGATGGTGCCGTAGAGATCCTGATGCGGCGTGCCAGACGAGGCGACGCCGCGCGGCTGTCGTTGGGGCTTTTCGAACGGCGCGCGCTGTCCGAGGGCCCTGCTCGGTTTGCCCCGTACCTTGCTCGGGTCCGACGGCGCCTGGGAAGCTTGCATTGCCGCCGTCTTGCCGAGCGCGACGACGCCAGCGGCGCCGGCAAGGAGAGCGCGTCGCGATACCTTCATAGACACCTCGTCCGCTCAGAGTGTCGAGGAAGATGATTCTACCTTGACAATGCGGCGTGGGAACTCTACGAATCACCACAATCGTCCAGCTGTGCAAGTCATTTTGAAGACTTGCCCAACATGGCTGCCGGCGTCAGATCGAGGTTCGCCCGTTCGACGTTGCCCCAGCTCACAGTCGTCGGCGATACATTCAGGCCCTGCAAGTTGCCCCAAACGACGCGATCAGCCGAAACGTTGCCCCAGATGACGCGATCACCCCAGATGACACGCTGGCCGAGGCTCTCGCCGATGAGCGCATTGCCCCAGATGACGCGGTCGCCCCAGACGACTTGGTTGCCGTCCCACACGGTGCTGTTGCCCCAGATGACGCGGTTGCCCCAGATCACACGATTGCCCCAGATCACACGCAGCCCAAATGCCGGATCGTTGGTCAACATCTGGTTGCCCCAGATCACGCGGTCGCCCCAAATCAGCCGCTGTCCCCACATCAGCGTCTGTCCCCCGATCGCGGTCCAGGGGTCTACCGCGGTCGTCAGCCACGACGAGCCGACGGGAGCTTGTGGGTCAATTGCCGCCGCCAGCGCAATCGCGCCTGCGGCGTTCACCGCCCCGGCGCCCTGCGTAAGAACGTCGTAATCGGATAGCGGAATTGCCGAGTACTGAAGAATCGCTTTGACGGCGTTCGGAGTCAGCGGCGCGTGCGGATGATTCACCCGATTCGCGTGCAGCATCGTCGCCACGATCCCCGTGACGACCCCGGCCGACATACTGGTGCCGCTCAGCCGCAAGAAGGGCTTGTCGCCGACGAAAAACAGACCGCCCGGATAGGCCGCGTACAGCGTGCTTTTCACGCTCGCGTCGGACACCATGTGTGAACCTGGAGCGACGACATCCGGCTTTTGAAAGGCGTCATACCAGGTCGGACCACGGGAGCTGTACCATGGGATTTGATCGTCGCCTCGATCGTTGGTCTGTTGAGTGTCGACCGCGCCAACGGTGATCGCATCTGGCGCATTGCCTGGTGAGGTGATGCCCGCGTACCCCGGCACATGTGTGGTGACGTCTCCGCCGAAGTTGCCGGCCGAGACCACGACGGCGATGCCTGCACCGACTGCGCGCTCGACTGCTTGCACCAGCGGGTCGCTCGCCGCAGGTTCGTAGATAGGATGACCGAGCGACAAATTGATGACATCAATGCGCAGCTGGCTCCGGTTTGCGACGGCGAAGTTGATTGCGGCAATTACGTCGCTCGTGTAGCCGTTCCCATTCCGGTCGAGCACCTTCAAAGCTATGTACTTGCACTCCGGTGCGAGACCGGCATACTGACTCTTCGACATGTCACCGCCGCTGCCGATCAGGCCGGACACGTGCGTGCCATGCCCGTAGTCGTCGTAGGGGCCGACCTTCTTTCCGCCCTGCGTGAAGTCGTAGAGCGTCACGTCGTTCAGTTCGCCGTTCGGCGTCAGGCCTGAATCGATCAATGCGACGCCGATGTCTTTCCCCGTATACGGCACTGCGCGGACGTACGTGCCGTCAGGACGCTGTGCGAGCAGTCCTTCTGTGCCGAGCAGCACATTGGCCGACAGGAACTTCGTGTCGGAACTCCGAACGAGCGCATCGAGCGACACGCGAACCACGTCGTGACTGCTCGCGATCGTCCGAAGCTTGGCGACCATCAAGTCGGCCGAGAACAGGTCGGGTGACAGCGTGGAGAAGGTGTGCCCCGTCCCCAGAGCGTTTACCCGCGCCTGCACGGTGGCCGCGGCACCGTGTCGCGTCCGGATCAACACCCGCACTCGGCTGGTCGGCGAACTCATTGTCGCGTCAGCGAGTGCCTTGTCGATCTTGACCTTCCAACTCGTTCTGTCGTGAAGCGAGGCAAACGTGAGGCCCGCAAGGACTACGCAAATGGTGAGGAGCCTGAAGACTGATTTCATTGCGCGAGGTCGAATCGCAATTGCAGTACCGTTGAGCTTCAGCCTGTTTTTCGAGCATTCTGAATGGTCCAGCCGCTGATTCCTTATCCATTTGCGCCACAATAGGACAGTATGTGTGTTCCATTTCGTGGCATTATCGAAGTGCTTAATATGACATTGACGTCCTTTGCTGATGAAATGGTGTCATTCGAAAATGCGTGGTGTGTTCCATACCAGACCATTGGCGCGGGCTTGCCGTCTATGGACGTGGCTCCTCACCGCCAAAAAACTTGCTTCATTTCGTCAGAACGCGGCTTTAGAGAAGATGTCTAGTGCGGCCAACGTTTGCCAGGTGACGAGTGATTTTCACGGGCGCGAACGACATTGTCGTCAGACGCGCCGGAGTCGGCGGCACCTGTTGGCGGATGTGCAGCCAGGACGAATGGCGATGGTTCAGTTCGACTGCTGGCGCAGACGAATGATCGCGGGATTCCACAATAGCGGCGGCCGCGAGACGGCCGGCTGTGCGTGGCCCACGCGTGTACTCATCGCGAACGCAACGCGCGGAAACGCGAAACACAGGGCAGGCACCTCCCGCGCGAAGACACGTTGGACTTCTCCAAACAGCGTGCGCCGGCGGGATTGATCGGTCACCGTCGACACCTGTTCCATGAGCCGGTCAATCTCCGCCTCCCACACCGTGCTCGGTGCAGGTTGCTCAGGGTACCAGACGTGCGCACTTCCCCCGCTCGACCAGAAATCCAGGTTCAAGGCTGGATCACTGTCGGTCGTCAGGATCCGGAAGTACGCGGCATCGTAGTCGCCCCTCATGATGCGATCAATCACCGCATTGGCTTCGAGTGTCACAACATCCACCTTCACGCCGATCGCGCCTAGCGCGTCCTTCAGGGCAGCTGCGCCACGTTCAAGTGACGTATTACCACTCTCGGTCACCAAGGTGAAGCGTACCGGTTGTCCCTCAGCATCCTCCCGGACCCCGTCCCGATCACGATCAACCAAACCCAGTGATGCCAGCCGCCGTTGCGCAGCCACGACATTAAATCCCGGGGCGAGCGCGGGTACGTACCACTCGGAATTGCCCGGCGACACAACCCCGTGAGCGGGCACGGCAGCCCCCGCGTATACGGAATCGACGAACGCGTCGCGGTCCACGGCCTGCGATACGGCACGGCGGAACTCCGTATTCTGTAGCCAATAGCGACGACGGTCGGCCTTTGCTGACGGCGCAAGATTGAACCAGAGCCAGTCGCCGTCAGGGCCGACGCCGAGATCGTGGAACGCCAGCCGGCCCTCGCCGGCGGCCTGCTTGAAGGCGCGGACGTCCGCAGGGCGCACTTCACTTTGCGTCGCGTCGATCAGCCCGGCTTCCAATTGCAAGCTCTCGGCACCTTGGTCGGGCACGATCTCCAACACAAGTCGCTCGAGGGCTGGCAGTTGCTGCGCTCCGTCCCGTTCCCAGTAGTAGGGATTGCGTTCGAAAGCCAACCGTTCGCCCGGCTGATACCGTCGCAGCTTGAACGGCCCCAAACCGGCCAGCCTGGACGGATCAGCCGCGACGCCCCACGCTTTGGCGAATGTTCCCGCGTCGAGTTCAGACTCCAAGAGATGGCGCGGGAAGATCGGCACTCCATCCAGCATACGCAAGCCGGGGCCGAATGGTGTCGGGAAGCGGATCAACAGCGTATCTGCATCGACGGCGGTTACGAGAAGCGGCTTGCCATGCACCTTGAGCGTCTCGGCCAACAGGCTTCCGACGCGCGGATCATAAATCGCTCGAAACGAGAAGACGACGTCGGCCGACGAGAAGGGTTGTCCGTCGGAAAAACGAAGACCCTGACGGAGATGAACTTTATACGTGGCCCGATCGGACAGAAGCTCCCAGCGCTCGGCCAGCCGCGGCTCCAGTTGCTGCGTGACTCGATCCACTCTCACCAGCGACGCGTGCGTCAACAGCGCGACGACCTCCGTCGAGAGATCGCGCGCGATGTAGCGGTTAAAGCTGCGTGGCTCTGCCCGTATCGAGGTGACCAGTGTATGGGCGCGAGAGGTGTCACCGCCCGGCAGGGCTAGTCCGCCAAGTCTGCAGGCGCTGACAGCGAAGGTTGCACACACCACGACGCCGACGCGTGTCCACTCCGATTGACGGATCGCGAACGCTCGCGACCGGCGGTGCAAGGGCTTTGTCTCTATCGTCTCATGCATGGGAACGTCTATGCGACGCTGACGGCAGCGGCACGCTCCGACAGGTCAACGGATGCCTCCCTGGCGCGCGCGACGTTCAGCCCTAACTCCTGTCCGAGTCGTCCGATTGTGCTCGACTCCGCCGCGGAGAGGGGGCGACGCGCATATACCGTGAACACCGCGGCAAGATCCCCCAGTGCGAATACAGGGGTACTGGTGCAGCTCGTCAGGCCAAGCCGTTGGGCCGCATCTCCCAAGTCCAAGTCTGCATGCGAGTTGACGATCGTATGTCGAGTTGCCGCGACCCATCCTGACAAACCTTCACCGATCCGCACAGGTTCCCTGGCGAGCACCTCGCCAATTGCAGGAGTCGCGTAGGCCGGGACCAACCACTCGCACGACATCGCCGGGACAAAGACACAACACTCGCCCTGCGGAATCAGGCGCGCGACGTCAACTGCGGCGGACCGTCCCGCCCGCCTCAGGGCGTGCGTCGTCACCCGATCATCGTCCGCGACAGCGATACGGTCAGGGCTCGGTAATGGTGGAACTCCCGACGCGCCCTCTTGGAAACGCTGCTGCACATCCATATCGCCGCGACGCAGCTCTGGCAGCAGTTCGATGAACGCGTCCACGACCCGCGCGTCGTACATGATGCCGCGCTGCTCCAAGAGAATGGCCGTCGCCTGGACGTCGGTCATTTTTCGGCGGTACGGGCGGTCCGATGTGAGCGCATCGAAACAATCAACCACGGCGAGGATCCGCGCCCCGATGGGGATCGCGTCTCCCGCCAGACCATCAGGATAGCCACGCCCACTCCACTGCTCATGGTGGTGTCGAACAATGGGTACGACGGGATAGGGAAACTCGACCGTCGTCAAAATCGACGCGCCGGTGTTCGCATGCTGTTTGATGCGGTCGAACTCTGAGCCAGTTAAGCGCCCCGGCTTGTTGAGGACATAGTCTGGTACCGCCAGTTTGCCGACATCGTGTAGCAACGAGGCCGCCCGCAACGCTTTCAACTCCGTCCCATCTGTCATCCCCAGACGGTCCGCCAGCATCACCGTGTGGCGCTGCACGCGGCGAATATGTCCGTGCGTCACCTGGTCTTTCGCATCCACGGCAATTGCGAGCGTCTCGATCGTCGCGGAATACAAGTGCTCCACTTCGTGTACGTGCTGATGAGCCTCTTCGACGCGGGTAGCGGCTGACTTGTATGCCGCGTAGGACAAGAGCAGCAGGGGCGCAACCAGGCTGACCACTTCCAGGTCGATGCCTGAGCCGTTGCGGACGAGGAGTGTCGCGAGTGAGGCGGCTGCGTAGTCATTGACAGCGAGGTACGCTGCATTCTGGCGCCAGATTTCAGAGACAGATTGTCGGCTTTCGATCGCAACCGCGCTGGCCGTGAGCACGCTGTTGAGGAGAAAATAGGTCCCAGCCATCGCAATAGTCCCTGCGACTCGACCCATCAGGTCGGGCGTGCCTGTGAGAGTAGACACGTGAGATACGACAAGGAAAAAGACCTGGCCGGCTGCCCACGTGGAGAGTGCCGGTTCAGCAACATTGAATAGCGTGCGGTGCGCTCGCGGATCTCGCTGCCTGACAGAAACCCACAGTCCGTCGATCGCGACGGTGAGTGTGGCGGGCGCGGGGCCAACAAGCACTAGCGACGTAAACACGAAGATGTCAGAGAACGAAACAGTGGCCGAACGGCCCGGGATCTTGATGCAAAAACGGCCAGCGACAATGGTGAGCACGCCAAGGACAATGACGTACCCATTCAAGGGCGCGGTCAGGGTGATCGCAGCGGCGCGCATCAGGGCCAATGCCCCGGCTACGGCGACGACCACAACAAATAACCATGTGTTCGCGTCAGCCGTCGTCGATGTCGGCGTGGTCTGGTCCATCGCGGTCGATTGGGGATCTGTCGCCATCGTCATCCCTGGCCGTCGCCCGCGCGTGGCACCGAGCGCCATTCCGTCGCCAGAATCGACCACATCACGTGGTCAGCCACGCGGGTTCCCTGGCGGAACGCGCTACGAAGCGTGCCCTCCGGAATCGCGCCGAGTTTGCGCAGCGCGCCGTTCCCGCGTGCGTTCACCTGCGCGGATCGCGCCTCCATCCGCAACACCCCCACGGTGTCGAAGGCAAAGTCGAGCATCAGGCGCGCGCCGCGACCGAACAGCCCTGTGCCCCAGTACTGCTGGCCCACGACAAAGCCCCACTCGGCCGTGGAATAGTCACGTTCGATCGGCCAGAACTGCAGAAGGCCCACCGGCCTGAGGTTCCCGGCCGGCACGAGGCCGAATGCCGCATGCAACCGTCGACGGCGCTGTGCGTGCGTCCAGCGGACGAACGACTTGAATCCTTCCACAGTCGTCGGTGCGGGCGCGATGTGGCGGCTCACTTCCGGAGGCGAGACGTGCACTAGCAATGCGGCGGCGTCATCTGCCCGGAGTTCCCGCAAAGTCACATACTGATCGTGCAGCACCGGCAGCGGCAGTCCGAGCTCAAATCGCGATCGTACAGGCGAGTCGCTATCTATCTGCCGTTCAACTAACACTGGGTCGTTCCAGCGCCGGACCGCGCTCGGACCAGCACTAGAGTCAATCGTTCCTTGAAAGCACGCCCCAGGTTCTGCGTTGCCGAGGCCACGCGCGGGATCGCAAGAGCACCCAACGCCGCCGCCGTGGCCGTAACGGAACCGTAGCGAATTGACATGTAAACTGCTATGGCAAGTACGAGGCCGCTCAACTCAGGACAGGCCGCTAAGGGAATTTGCGGAACTCGTCGGGGCAACAGGTCCGCCTGTGGCAATACGGACAGAGTTCTCACCAAAACCGTAACAGTTCTGCGGACGTTTCATGCCTGACAATCCCAACGTGCTGTTCGTGCAGCGAATCCTGAAGAACAACGAAAATGATAAGGAAATCCGCGAAAACTGAGATTTGGCGGAGAGAGAGGGATTCGGAACGCTCAGCCGACGGCAGCCGGGCTGGTCGTCGCACAGGAGTGCATGTGGCTGCACGACTTCGTGGCCCCGATCTACCGGGACGCGCTCGCCAAGCCGATGTACGTGATGCACCCATCAGGACGACACGCCGTGGACCACTACGAAATTCTTCAGATTAACGCGAACGCCGAGCCTGAGACGATCCACCGCGTGTATCGGTTGCTCGCTCAACGATTTCACCCCGACAACACGGACACCGGCAACGCCGCGCGGTTCCGCGAGCTCACCGATGCGTACCAGGTTCTGAGCGATCCGGAGCGGCGGGCGCAGTACGACGTCGTGCATCAACAGTTCTGGCGCGAACGCTGGAAGGTGGCCGAGACCACGAACGTCGACGTCGATTTTCGCACCGAGCAGATCGCCCGGCTCACGCTGCTCGAACTGCTCTACACGCGGCGGCGGACCGAGCCGCGGCAGCCATCGATGTCGATCCTCGATGTGGAGGCGTTGACCGGCCGGCCGCGCGAGCACCTGGAATTCTCCATCTGGTTTCTCACGCAGAAGCGGTTCATCCAGCGAGGCGACGACTCGGGGCTCACGATCACCGCCGATGGCGTGGATTATCTGGAGAACAATATCGAGGGCACCGTCCAGAACCGACTCCTGCGTGCCCGAAACGACTGAATCCGCTCCGACAACGCCTCGCTGCATCCTCTGAGCTCTGATTCTCGATCGGGCGGCAGGCGCCCGCATCAGAGCGCGTTGACGTCCCGCGCTTCAAGAACCGGTTTCGGAGCGCCGAGCTTCGCGACGCGGAGCATCGCGCGCAAAGCAGCTCACTCTGCACGACCATGCCGGTCGGCCCGAACATACACCACGAAAGCACGAAAGCCGCGAAGGCCACGAAAAAGAGAAAACCACAGAGTCACGGGGACGCAGAGAATACACACGCGCGCTGGCGGTGTTCGGCGGGCCGGCCTGCCACGCAGGCCGACGAGCACGGGCGGATCGGGACGAGACACGAACCACGGTAGCAGTTGACTCCCGCCTCGCTGCCGGAGAGCGTCCACGGGCTGGTTCGTGTCTCGGCCCGAGTCCGCCCGTGCCGCCGCTTCGCGGCGCCCGCCGAACACGAACCGCGCTATCCTCTGCGGGCTTTGCGAGCTCTGCGTTCAACGTTTTCTCTGTGCCTTCGAGGACGGACCCATGGTTGCCCGCATCATGGCGGCGGTAGACTTGGCGCCGGCCATCTTTCGGACAGATCTCGGAGCCGCATGAACACGTTTCTCGCTCAATTGCTCACTCACGGTCTCGCCGCCGTTTCTGCAGCGTCCCTCATCGAAAGCCTCGGCGCGCCGGTGCCGGCGCTGCCGGTGCTCCTGCTCGCGGGGAGTCTTGCCGCAGAGTATCGGCTGCCCGCGGCCCCGCTCGTGCTCGGGAGCGCATTGGGCATCTGGGTGGGTGATCTGGTCTGGTATGCCTTTGGGTGGAGTCAGGGGCGGCGCGTGCTCGGCCTGCTGTGCGGCCTGTCCCTCAACCCCGATGCATGCGTGGGCCGCGCAGAACGCCGGTTCCGCCGGCGGCCGGCCATCACTGTTGCCGCCGCCAAATTCATCCCCGGATTCAGTGTCATGGTGCCGCCGCTCGCGGGGATTCTCCGCATGGCGCCAATACGGTTCCTCACGATTGACGCCGCAGCGTCCATCGCATGGTCGGCGGGGGCCGTGATGGCTGGCGTCGTGTACGGCCGTCGCGTGCTTCCACATGTGGTGCGGGCCCAACGAGCGGTCGCCATGCTGGGAGGCGCGGCCGTCGTCGGCTTCATCGCGTGGAAGCTGTATGAGAGGCGCTGGCTCGTCCGCCACTACTCCGTGGCCCGTGTCGAAGTCGACGAGCTGCGCGGGCTGCTGGCCTCGAAGGCGCCGGAGATCCTCGTCATCGACTTGCGAAGCGAGCAGGCGTTCGACCGGTCTGCGCTCATGATTCCAGGCGCGCGGCGGATCCCGCCTGGCGCGTTCGAGAGCCACATCGACACGCTGCCTGCCGACAAAGAGATCATTCTCTACTGCACGTGACCGAGCGAAGCCTCGAGCGCCAGTCTGGCGCGCATACTCCTCGATCGCGGTTTCACTCGCGTTCGGGCGCTTCACGGCGGCTTTCGGGCGTGGGAGCAGGCAGGGATGCCGACCCAGCCGACCCCATGAATGTTCAATCGTGTGTGGCCACGATCTCGTTCCTGCTTTTCGCGTACTTCAAATGGAACGCTGATTCGTGGAGCTGGTTTCGCGGCGTGCAGCGCAGGCGTGCACACCGCCACGGCGGCCGCCGGTTCAGCTGGCGGGCGCATCGGCCCGCAGTGGCCGATATGCCCGCCGTGTTCGGGAGCACCGCACGCTGGCGCTGAGCTGGCGTGCGTTCCGCGGATGTCACCCGGCTCGCGCGATCTACCGGCGTCCCGCGGCCAGCCCGATAACAAAGAGGGACATTGGGTAATCCAGCTCATCGTGACGTTCGAAGGCGGTCGATGACCTGGTGGGCCCGGGATTCCCTTCGATGGCGTGCGCCGGTCTTCATCGCGGCGGTCATCATTGTCGTGGTCGGAACGTTTCTGGGTGTCGCCTTCCGGGAAGTCGAGGCCAGTCTCACGGAGGCGGCCGGCGCACGGGCGCAGTGGGCCACGGATCAGGTGGCTGGCCTTCTCGCGCAATCCACGCAGCAGCGCCTCGGCGAGCTCCACCGCGTGGCCGCTCATGCCGCCGTGCGGGCCTGTCTTCTGCATCCGACCGACGACACCCGGGAAGCGGCGCGAAGGCAACTCGCCACCTTGACCAACCCGAACCCGCAAATCATCGAGCTGTGGAATCACGCCGGGGAGCGGGTGCTTTCGCTGGCAGTGCCCCCGGGCGCCGAGCACGCGCTTCCCGCCGGATCAATGCCTTCTGCGGCGGGGATCGGCAGATTCCAGACGTACCGGGACACCCTGTTTACCGAGGCGGTCACGACCGTCGACTCCGACGTGACAGCGGACGATCGCGAGCCACGCACAAGTTCGGGTTTTGTGGTTGTGCGACGTCCTCTGGTCGCCTCACCCATCGGCGATGCGCTCAATCGCCTCGTTGGCAACGGCGCTTCGGTGAAGGTGGGCAACAAAGGAGGTGGCGTGTGGACCGACCTGTCAAAAGCGGTGGAGGCGCCACCCGTCGAACTGTCGCGGGCCGGTGCGACCGCGTACCGAACCGCGAATGGTGAACGGCGCGTCGGGGCGCTGGCCGCGATCAATGGCACGCCCTGGGCAGTCTGGGTGGAGTTTTCGCTGTCCACTGTGCTGGCTCCGGCACGCTCGTCCCTCGATCGGATGATCGCCAGCGCGGTGGGCGTCGTTCTCGTCGCGGGCGGCTTCGTGTACCTGATGACGGCGCGAATTACGACGCCGCTGTTTCAGCTGACCCAGGCCTCCGAAGCGATGGCGGGCGGTGAGTATTCACGGCGCGTCACCGTCAGCCGGCGCGATGAGCTGGGCCGGCTCGCGGTCGCATTCAACGCGATGTCGGAGCGCGTCGAGCACGCACACCGGGAGCTCGAAGAACGCGTGCGGCAGCGTACCGCCGGGCTCGAGGCAGCGACGCATGAGCTCGAGGCGCACGCCGCCGAGCTGGTCGCCGTGAATCAGGAGCTCGAGGCGTTCAGCTATTCGGTCTCGCACGATCTGCGGGCCCCCCTGCGCCACATCGGGGGCTTTGCCACGTTGTTGGCGGAATCGGCATCGGCATCGCTCAACGCCGAGGGTCATCGATTGCTCAAGACGATCGTCGGCGCCGCGACGCAGATGGGGCGCCTGATTGACGATCTCCTCGCCTTCTCGCGAGTGGGACGGACGCAGCTGGACCGATCCGAGGTGTCCCTCGGCGATCTCGTGCGGGATGTGCAGCGTGAGATCATGATCGGCATCAATGGACAGGCGATCGTCTGGCGGCTGAACGATCTGCCCGCCGTGGACGGGGATCGATCTCTGCTGCGCATCGTGTTCGTGAACTTGTTGTCCAACGCGGTCAAATACTCGTCCACGCGCGCGCCCGCCGAGGTCGAGATCGGCACCGTCCCCGGCGGGGCCGCCGAGACGGTCGTGTTCGTTCGGGACAACGGCGTCGGGTTCGACCGGCAATATGCGCACAAGCTCTTCGGTGTGTTTCAACGCCTTCACACCTCCGAAGAGTTCGAAGGCACCGGCATCGGCCTGGCCAACGTGAGACGCATTGTCCATCGTCACGGCGGGCGCGTGTGGGCCGAGAGCGAGCTCGGCCGGGGCGCAGCGTTCTACGTGGCTCTTCCAGCCGGACGCCCCTCATGCTGACTCCCATCCGGACCATTTTGCTGGCGGAAGACAACATCAACGACATCGAGCTGACGATCGCAGCCCTTCGGAGCAACAACGTCGCGAACGAAGTCGTTGTCGTGCGCGACGGGGCGGCGGCGCTGGACTACTTGTACCGGCGGAGCGCTTTTGCCTCCCGCTCGCCCGAACCTCCCGGGCTGCTCCTGCTCGATCTGAAGATGCCGAAGGTCGACGGGCTCGAGGTCCTGCAGCAAATAAAAGGCGACCGCGCGCTCAGGACCATTCCCATCGTGGTGCTCACCTCGTCGCGCGAGGAGTCCGACCTGGTTCGCACCTACGGTCTCGGCGTGAACGCCTATGTGGTGAAACCTGTCGTGTTCAATGAGTTCATGGATGCCGTCAAGGCGCTTGGGCAGTTCTGGGCCGTGGTCAACGAGCCGCCTCCGGTTGTGAAAGAGTGAGGCGACGGGCTGTATGACGCACAAGCCTCTCCGCGCGTTGATCGTCGAGGATTCTGCGCGCGATGCAGAATTGCTCGTCCGCGAGCTCGAGCGCAGTGCGTACGCCGTGACCTATGAGCGCGTTGAAACGGCTCAAGCCATGGAAGCGGCGCTGATCAGGTCAGACTGGAACGTCGTGCTGTCCGATTACGATCTGCCGCGGTTCTCCGGTCCGGCGGCGTTCGCCCTTCTCCGGGCGACCGGCCTCGATTTACCTTTCATCATCATCTCGGGCACCATCGGCGAGGAAGTCGCCGTCAGCGCGCTCAAGGCTGGCGCCCACGATTTTCTGGTGAAAGGCCATCTCGCCCGCCTCGTTCCCGCCATAGAACGGGAGAGGCGGGAAGTGGAAGGGCGGCGTGATCGAGTGCGCGCCGAAGACGCCCTGCGCCGGTCCGAAGCGCAGTATCGCTCGCTCGTCGAAGGCGCCGTCTTCGGTATCTATGGTGCCACATGTGTACGCCCGCGCCGATATGCGCGCGGAGTTGTTACGCCGAAGCCTCTCGCCAATGGAGCTCCTCGGCGAGGAAGTGATGTGGCGGCGCAAGACCGGCGAGGAGATTCGTGTGCGGCTCAGTGGCCGCCCCAGCGAGGAGCCCCAGACCCACTCGACCACGTTCGAAGTGATCGTCGAAGACATCACCGAGCAGCACCGCCTGCACGAACAATTGCGGCAGGCTCAGAAGATGGAAGCGATCGGACAACTGGCTGGCGGTGTGGCGCACGACTTCAACAACATGCTGACGGCGATCCTCGGGTATACGGAGCTGCTGACCGACCAGATCGGCCCCGACAAGGCGATCGGCCGGGATCTCCGCGAGATCAGGGCGGCCGCCAAACGTGCGGCGGCGCTGACCCGGCAACTGCTCGCCTTCAGTCGCAAGCAGGTCCTCGCGATGGCAGCGGTCGATTTGACACACGTCGTTCGCACCGTGACGCCGATGCTGCAGCGGCTGCTCGGAGAGCGGATCGCGATCACGACGACGCTGGCCGACAGCGTCGGGTCCGTGATGGCCGATGTCGCACAGCTCGAGCATCTCTTGATCAATTTGTCGCTCAACGCGCGCGACGCGATGCCCGAAGGGGGCGTGCTCACGTTCACGACCGGGAACGCCGAACTGGACGGGGCGTATACGGTGACACATCCCGGCGCCAGAATCGGTCGGTACGTGATGGTGCGCGTCGCGGACACCGGCGTCGGCATGCCGCCCGAAGTGCAGGCACGCATCTTCGAGCCGTTCTTCACGACGAAAGCGCACGACCGTGGCACAGGCCTGGGTCTGGCGGCCGCATACGGTACCGTGAAGCAGTTTGGCGGCTACATCGAGGTCGAGAGTCAAGTCGGGCGTGGGACGACGTTCACGATCTATCTGCCAAAGGCCTCCCAGCCCGCGCAGGTGCAAGGCGCGTCCCTTCCTGTGAACGCTCCGGTCGGCACTGAGACGATTCTTCTCGTTGAAGATGAGAGCGGCGTCCGGGCGTTCGTCAAGATCGCCCTGCAGCGGTTCGGCTATCGCGTCGTCGAGGTCGGCAGCGCCGAAGCGGCGTTGATCCTGATGAAAACGTTCGAGGGCCCGATCGATTTGCTGCTGACAGATGTCGTCCTTCCCGGCATCGGCGGACGCGAATTGGCCGCACAAGTCGGAAGGGAGCGTCCGAACATGCACGTCCTGTTCATGTCGGGTTATGCCCGGGGCCTGGAGTCGAGCGACGGACGACTCGACGCGGGCGCTCAGCTCATCGAAAAGCCGTTCACCGCGCAGGCGCTGCTCACGAGAATCCGGCAACTCCTTGCCGACGCCGATTCCAGCGCCGCTTGAACGCGGCCATTTCATATAGGGCGACCCTTGTAGGGTCGCCTCGGCGAGACCTCAACGGCTCGCCCTCCCCGCGAAGTCTTGTTCAGCCGAGCGTGCTACCATCCCGCCCCTCATGGCAGCGGCGGACTTGCGACGGACATTTGTCCTTGCCAGCGAGCTCAAGGAGGGCGATTTGCTCGTTGGCGGAACACGCGACGATCGCGTCCGCCAGGAGGCAAAACGATCGCTCGCCGCCGTGCGGCTCGGCGAGATCTCCGCCACCGCGTTGGTCGACGATGGCGTCAGCGATGCGCTCGATCGCTCGCTGAATGCTGAATCGCTCGCCGAAGTATCCGCGCTGACCGTTGCCCGCCTGAAGCAGATCCTGTTGAGCCCGGCCGGCGCAGACTGGGCACGGCGTTATCGAGACGGCCTGCGAAGCGAGGCGATTGCCGCCGTCGTCAAGGTGATGACCGACACCGAGCTCTCCTCCGTCGCACGCGCGATCTTCAACCCTCTGCCGGACGAACCCGCTCGCCTGAACAGCTCCCGCCTCCGCTCGGCGGCAATCCGACCGAGCTTCGGCGAGGCCCGCCCAAGCGCCTTCGGCGCGGAGGCGGCGGGCTGGAGCGGCGAAGGCACGACTGTCGGCTCACCGCGGCACTTCGGCTCGCGCATCCAACCCAACAGCCCCGGCGACGATGAAGACGACATTCTGTTGTCGATCCTCGAAGGGCTCACCTACGGCTGCGGCGACGTCATCATCGGACTGAACCCGGCGAGCGACGACGTCGAGACGATCGTCCGTCTGGAAGATCTGCTTCGCAGCGTCGTCGAGCGGCTGCGGTTGCCGACGCGGTACTGCGTGTTGTCGGACATTGTCAAGCAGTCGCGGGCGCGCGCACGCACGCCAGTCGATGTCGGCTTCCAGAGCCTCGCGGGAACATCGAGGGCGCTGGCGGGCATGGTGGGCCTCGACGTTGACGGCGTGCTGGACCTGGCGCGCGGGTTCCCCGGATGCTACTTCGAGACCGGACAGGGATCCGCTGTCACCAACAGCGCGGCGGAAGGCGTGGACATGGTGACGCTCGAGGCCCGCGCGTACGGCGTCGCCCGGCACATTCGCCGGCAGACCGGCCGGTGGACGATCGTCAACGACGTCGCCGGATTCATCGGACCGGAGGTGTTCAGAACCACGGAGCAACTGCAGCGGGCGTGCCTCGAGGACGTGGTGATGGCCAAGCTGCACGGGCTGACCATGGGACTCGACGTCTGCGCCACGTTCCACATGGGCATCGAGCCCGAGGCATTACAGCAGACGACCCGCCGCATCGTCGAGCTGGCCGCGCCGGCCTATCTGATGGCGGTCGCGGGCAACTCGGATCCGATGCTCGGATACCTCACCACGTCGTTCCGGGAACATCCGCAGCTCCGGCGCCAGTCCGGACGCCACATCACGACAGCCATGCGGAAGCGGCTCGTGGCGCTCGACGTGGTGGCGCCGGACGGGGAAGTCCCGCCTGCGAGAACCGGTGCGCAAGCCACCGCGTCGCTCTACGCCGTTTACATGAAGGAGGGAGGCGACCGGCGCTCGATCGACACATTGCGTGAGGAAGGCGCATCGAAGATCGAGCGCCTGCGCGCCCGGGGATACGACCTCGGGTACGGACACGAGGCCGGATACGCCGCGCCGCCGGTGGTTGTCGCACGCACCCGGGCGATTTACGCTCAAGCGCGGCATGCGCTCTACGCGGCGCTGGACGCCGGCGCCGTGCGGGCCGCGTCGCCTCACCACCTTCGCGTCGGGACGACGTCCCGCGACCGGGAAGAGTACCTCGCGCACCCACGATCCGGCGAGCTGATTCGCGAGGATGATGCAGAGCGGATCGTGGCTCTCCGCGCGTCGCGGCTCCCGCAGGTGCAAGTGGTGATTTCCGACGGGCTCAACGCGAGCGCGGTGAACGAGAATCTCCGCGAGGTGTTGCCACCGCTGCGCAAAGAGCTCGCCGCTGCCGGCATTCACGTCGGCGAGATTGACGTGGTGATTCAGAACGGACGCGTCCGCGCCGGGTATCACGTCGGTGCGCTGCTGGATGCGGGCGTGGTCGTTCATTTGATCGGCGAGCGGCCGGGTACGGGCCTCGACACGCTGTCGGCGTATCTCACCTACGGCCGCGACCGGGCCGGGCAGTCGCGCTGGGGGCCCGACCTCGACCACGCCGCGACGACGGCGGTGTGCGGGATCCATCGTCAAGGCAAGCCGCCGTCAGTGGCGACGGAAGAAATCGCGCGGCTGGTCCGGCGCATGTTCGAGCGGCGGCGTTCGGGTGTTGCTCTAGACTCGTGAGCTTGACGCTTCTGCACATCGCTCGTCCTGAGCTTGTCGAAGGACGAGTCGCCCACATGGCTCGTGGTTCGACAGGCTTGTCCTGAGCGAGACGCTCATCCTTCGACAGGCTCAGGATGAGCGGTGAGTCGAAGGCTCACCACGAGCGTGTATGGACACATCGCGCGCACAACTCTGGGAGACGTCTCGTGAACGCTCAGAAGTCTGAAGTCTCAAGTGTGAAGTCTGAGCAACTCCGCGACGACGCGCGCGAGCTGGGTGCGCTCGGCTATCCGCAGGAGCTGTGCCCGAGGATGGGCGGGTTCTCGAACTTCGCCATTTCGTTTTCGATCATCTCGATCCTCAACATGGCTACGTGTAATAGCGCCACATCGTTCAGAACGTGCGCCCGCAATCGGCACCACCTGTTTAAGTGTGGTCCTGAATTGAGTCTTGTGGCCGGGTTGGCCCCCGCCGTGTCTTGAAGGGCCGTTTCGTCCCGGGACTGACCTCGACAAGCCAGGATCTGATGAAGCTTCTGGAGTCTGAACAACTCCGCGACGACGCGCGCGAGCTGGGCGCGCTCGGCTATGCGCAGGAGCTGTTCCGGACGATGGGCGGGTTCTCCAACTTCGCCATTTCGTTTTCGATCATCTCGATCCTCACGGGCGCCGTGACGCTCTACGAGCACGGGCTGACGATGGGCGGGCCGGCCGAGATGGCGTTCGGCTGGCCGCTGGTCAGCGTGTTCACGCTCGCCGTCGCGCTCAGCATGGCGGAGCTGGCGTCCTCGCTGCCCTCGTCCGGGGCGATGTATCACTGGGCGTGCCGGCTCGGGGGCAAGGGCTGGGGCTGGTTCACCGCCTGGTTCAACATCACCGGCCAACTCGCGACGCTGGCGGCCATCGACTATGGCTGCGCGCTGTTCGTCACCCCGCTGGCTGGGTTGTCGACGGCCCCGAGCACGGTCCTGCTCGTCTACGCCGGCGTGCTGCTCTCGCATGCGCTCATCAATCATTTCGGCATCCGGCTGGTGGCGCGGCTCAACGACTTCAGTGTGACGGTCCACATCGTCGGCGTCATCGCCATCGTCGGCGCGGTGTTCCTCTTTGCGCCGAAGCGCCCGGTCGGATTTTTCTTCGCCCGAATCACGTCCAACACGCAGGGGTGGCCGTACGGGTGGGCGTTCGTGGTCGGGCTGCTGCAGGCGCAATGGACGTTCACCGGATACGACGCGTCGGCGAGCGTGTCGGAGGAGACGGTGGATCCGAGGCGGCGCGTGCCGTGGAGCATCGTGATGGCGGTCGCGGTCTCGAGCCTGGTCGGATATCTGCTCCTGCTCGCGTTGACGCTGGCCATCACGGACATCCCCGCGGTGCTGAATGCCCGGGATGCGGACGGCAACCGGATTCCGGCGGTGATCGCGATTCTGAGGACGGCGCTCGGCGAGCGGGCGGGGGCGGTGTTTGTCGGGCTGGCCGCGATGGCGATGTGGTTCTGCGGACTCGCGGCGGTCACCTGGACCTCGCGGGTAATCTATGCGTTCGCCCGCGACAATGGCCTGCCGGCTTCAGCGGTGTGGATGCGCGTGAGCAGGAGGTATCTCACCCCCGCGCCGGCGATCTGGCTCTCGGCCGTCGTCGCGTTCGTGGCGACGATCAGCAGCGGGACGTATGCCGTGGTGACCTCGATCGGCGTGATCGGCCTGTACTTCTCGTACATCGTCCCCGTGTATCTGGCCTGGCGCGCGAGAGGTTCCGCGGCGGAGACGCCACGAGGTCCGTGGCACCTCGGACGCTTCGGATCGGCCATCAACCTCGTCGCCATCCTGTGGGTGGTCTTCATCACGATGATCCTGGCGATCCCCGACAACTCCCGTGCGGGAAAGACCATGGCGGTCCTGACGGTGCTGCTGAGCGCGTGGTACCTGCTGGCCGAGCGTCACCG
>QHWJ01000195.1 GCA_003222535.1 Acidobacteriota bacterium
AACGGCGCCGCAACACAAACGACCGCGATCGAACGTTTGTGATTGCGACGCCGTTGCCGCCATCGCTGAGCGGCCGGCTACGCCGGCCGCAGTCGCACGCGCCGTCTTTGCGTGCTCAGCGGTCTCTGCGTTCAACCCGTCGTCTTCTTCCTATTCTTCGTGCTTTTGTGTTCTTGGTGACTTTCGAGTGTTTCGTGTTCTTCTTTCGTGTTTTCGTGGTTGCCTTTTGTGATCAGTGTTGTGTGATCGACCGTGACGCTGGCGGCTTCGGCCGCGCGTCCGCGTTCGCGATGTCCCAGCTCACCTGGTGCACGAGCCGCGCGATCTTTTCCATCTTCACGTAGTTGATCTTCTCGGGCCGGTCGTACTGCGTGTGATCGGTCTCGGAGTATTGCTGATCGGGCGTGAACGTCTGGAACGCGCTGGTGGTCTACAACGCAAACTTCGGCCGGGTCAGCTCTCAGACCAACACTCCGCGGGTCGGGCAGATCGACGTGCGACTCGAGCTGTAACGAAGCTTCGTCTCAAACCGCCGAGTGACGCTCCGGCGTCGAGCGAATCTTCGTTACGATTCCTCCATGCGAAGGGCGAACTGGCCGTCGCTGCTCTGGCGCAGCACTTGCGCTTCGGTCAGCCGATCGAGGATGCGGAAGGCGATGTCGGGAGAAAGTCCAAACAATCTGGCGGCCTGGCCCGTCGTCAACGACAGTCCCGGCATCTCCTCGAATTCGCTGTGAATCCGACACAGGAGTGCGTGACGGCCCTTCACGTCACGACGTTCAGCGCGGACCGCCGCGGGGAGGCGAGCGACAACGGGAACCAATGTGAGGTCCAGGATCGCTTGCCAGCTGGATTCGAGCGGCTTCCGCTTGACCATACGCTCTCCGTGAACCAGCAGTGTGTTGCGCGCCCGAGAGCTCCCTGGTTCCTGCATGAGGCTCCGCAGGGCTCGGTAGTAAGGGGCGTCGTATCGTGCTTTATTTTGCCGTGCGGCCGCTGTTCAATTTTGTACAGTTTTTATCGGAGTAAGAGAGGTCGTTACTGTCGAGCTGGCGGCAGCTGTGCGGACTTTGGAAGAGGCTCGAGTTGTCCCCCGCATCTCGGCGAGCGAGTGCGCCGGTGCTCCTGGATCGATCGAATTCGCCGGCTCCTCCCTAAGAGTATTCCTGGTTAATTTGGAAAAAGCTCGCGCCTCACAGATCTTTCTTGAATCCGGGCGAGAATCGCCTTATCTTTCTCCGTTATGGCTGAGATCAAGATGCCGGAACCCGAACTTCCGTCGGCCTCGCGACGCGGTTTCATCAAGGGCGTCATCGCCGCGGGGGCCGTCGCCTCCTCCTCCGCTTACCTGTTCCGCTCGACGTCGCTGCTCGGCCAGCCGTCGGCGCCGGGCGCGGTGGAGCGTCTCATCACGCTGAACGTGAACGGCCAGGACCGTCGCGTCGACGTGATGCCGCAGGAGACCCTCGCGATGACGATCCGCTACAAGCTGGGGCTCACGGGCACGCGCGCGGGAGGAAGATCGTCACGATTGAGGGACTCGCCGACCCGGCGACCGGCAAGCTGAGCGCAGTGCAGCAGGGCGTCGTCGATGAACAGGGCTTCCAGTGCGCGTTCTGCATGCCGGGCTTCGTGATGGCCGCGACCGGCTATCTCAAGACCAACTCGAACCCGTCGCGCCAGGAGCTCGCGCACGGCATCTCCGGGAACCTGTGCCGATGCCAGGACTACGACAAGATCCTCACGGCGATGATGCGCGGCGCTGAATACATGCGGAAGGGCTGATCATGGCTGCACTCAAGCTCGTCGGCCGGAACTACACGACGCCGGATCTTGTCGCGAAAGTGACCGGCCAGGCAAAGTATGCCGAAGATTTTCGCGTCGACGGGATGCTGTTCGCGAGGCTTCTCCTCAGTCCGATGCCGCACGCGCGGGTGAAGAAGCTGAACCTGAGCGCGGCGCTGGCGATGCCGGGAGTGAAAGCGATCATCACGGCGGACGATATTCCGGCTCCGGCCGCGACGGTGACCGATCTTGGCCAGACGATTCAGGCCAACATGAAGGGCGAACGCGCGCTCACCAGCGAGCCGATGTACCAGGGCGAGCCGATCCTGGCGGTGGCCGCCGTCGACGAGCTCACCGCGATCGAAGCGATCGAGAAGATCGAGATTGACTGGGAGCCGCTGCCCTTTTCGGTCGATCCGATCGACAGTCTGCGGCCGGGCAGACCGACGGCGAGGCTCGAAGGCAACGTGTGGGTGCGCCCGCCGGCAAAGCCGGGGACTCCGCCGCCTCCACCCGAAGTCCAGAACCTGAAATGGACCGAGGAGGAGCTCGCGGACGCCAGGGACGGCCGCCTTCCGATGGGCAAGGTACCCGATCAGTGGACGTACGGCGATCTGGACGCGGGGTTCAAGAATGCGGCGCTCGTCCTGGACGAGACGTTCGTCACGCCCAACACGAGTCACCAGACGCTCGAGTCGCGCACGGCGATGGCCTACTGGCAGAACGGCAAGCTGTTCCTGCACTGCTCCACGCAGAGCACCGTGCAGACCGTCGCGTCGGTGGCCCGGTGGCTTCACATGGATCCGAACGACGTCGTGATCATCAGCCAGTACACGGGCGGCGGGTTCGGCAGCAAGGCGACGGGCACCCACACGTCGATCATCCCCGCGCTTCTGGCGAAGAAGGCCAATCGGCCGGTCATGATGCGCATCAGCCGCGAGGAGGAGCACTACATCGGCGGCGCGCGCCCGAGCCTCCATGGGCGAATGAAAGTCGGGTTTGCGAAAGACGGTCAGATTACGGCGATCGACATGTTCGTGGTCGGCGAGAACGGACCTTACGAGCCGCAGGGCGACACGGCGCAGTCGGGCCGCATCGTCTCGCTGTTGTACCAGCCGCAGGCGATGCGCTGGCGCGGCGTGTCCGTCCTGACCAACACGCCGCCGCGGCGGGCGCAGAGCCAGCCTGGCGGGTTGCAGGGCATCATGTTGATGGAGCCGCTCCTGTCGAAGGCAGCGCGCAAGCTCGCGCTCGATCAGGTCGCCATCAGAAGAATGAACGCGCCCGAAGGCAAGGCGCAGTTCGGCCCGGCGTCACCTCAGGGTACGCGCGCGCACGCCACCAGCTCGTTCATGAAGCAGGCGCTCGACCGCGGCCGGGATCTCTTCAAGTGGGACGAGCGGAAGGCCGCGAGCGGGAAACGCCAGGGCGCGAAGGTACGCGGCGTCGGCGTGGCGATGAGCACGTTCGTCGCCGGGTCGGTCGGGTTCGACGGCCTCTTCGTCATCAAGCCGGACGGCCGTCTTTACATCCAGTCCGGCATCGGAAATCTCGGCACGGAATCGGTGAGCGACGTGCATCGCGTCTCGGCGGAAATGGTCGGCGTGCCGTGGGAGAAGTGCGAGCTGACGTGGGGCCACACGGGCAGGAACCTGCCCTGGTCCTGCGTCTCCGGCGGCAGCCAGACGACGCACGCCCATACGCGCGCCGCGCATGCGGCCGCAACCGATGCGATCAAGAAGCTGCAGCAGATCGCCGCGAAGGATCTCGGAGGCCGGCCGGAAGACTACGAGGTCGCCAACGAGCGTGTGTTCCGCAAGGGCGGCGGCGCCGGCATCACGCTCGCGCAGGCGGCCAAACGCGCCATCGAGCTCGGCGGCATCTTCGATGGTCACGAGCTGCCGAAGGAGATCAACGCGTTCACGAAGAGATCCGCGACGGCGCTGGCGGGGCAGGGTCTGATGGGCGTGGCTCGCGACAGCTACAAGCACGACGGCGCGACGCACTCCTTTGTCGCGGGCTTCGCCGAGGTCGAAGTGGACGTCGAAACCGGAAAGTATCAGATTGTCGACTACCTGGCGGTGGCCGACGTCGGCACCGTCGTCCACCCGAACGCGCTCGGCGGGCAGGTGCTCGGCCGATCGATGCTGGGCATCGGCCACGCGATCGGGCAGAAGTGGGTCTACGACCAGCACTACGGTGTCCCGCTGGCCAAGCGCTTTCACTACAATAAGCCGCCGACGATCCTCGATGCGCCGCGGAAGATGGCCTGGGAAGCGTTGGACATCCCCGATCCGGAGACGCCGGTCGGGGCGCGGGGCATCGGCGAGCCGCCGGTGGCCGCCGGCTGCTGCGCAATTCTGAACGCGCTCGCCGACGCGCTTGGAGACGAGATCTTCCGGCGGGCGCCCGTCATGACCGATGAGATCCTGACCGCGCTCGAGACGGGCCGGCCGACGCAGGATCCGCTGACGGCGCACGTCTGATATTGCGGATCGCGGACTGCGGATTGCGGATTCAATTGCGGATTGACCCCGCAATCCGCAATCCGACATCCGCATTACAGAGAGGCAACGCATATGGCCGTTATTCGCGACGTCATCCCGGTCTTCGAGCTGTACCAGCCCGCGAGCATAGACGATGCGATCAAGCTGCTCGACAAGCACGGCACTGATGCGTGGGTGCTGGCGGGCGGGCTCGACAGCATGGATTGGCTCAAGGATCGGATCAAGCGGCCGAAGGTCGTCGTCGATCTGAGCCAGATCAGGGAGCTCAAGGGCGTGCGGGAGGCCGGCGGAGGCATCGAGATCGGCGCGATGACTCCGCTGACCGAGATCGTCAAGCATCCCGTCGTCCGCGAGAAGTACTCGCTGCTGATGGAAGCGGCGGAGCTGGTGGCGTCGCCGCAGATCCGCAATCAGGGCACCATCGGCGGCAACGTGTCGCAGGACACGCGCTGCTGGTACTACCGCGGCGGCTGGACATGCTATCGCGCGGGCGGCAACGTCTGCTACGCCGACACGCCGACCGCGTTGAACCGCGAGCACGCGATCTTCGACGCGGATCGCTGCGTCGCGGTGAACCCGTCGGACACCGCGCCCGCGCTCGTCGCGCTCGACGCGCAGATGGTCATCCGCGGACCGAAGGGCGAGCGCGTGATCAACGCCGAGAACTACTGGATCGGTCCGGGGATCGACATCACGCGGATGAACGTCCTCGCCCCGAACGAGCTGCTGACGGCGATTCGCATTCCCTCCACCATGGCCGGCGCGCAGTTCTATTTCGAGAAGGTGCGCGACCGCCAGGTGTGGGACTTCCCGCTCGTGAACGTGGCGTCCGCGATCAAGACCAACGGCGCCACCATCGGAGAGGTTCGGCTCGTCGTCAATGCCGTCGCGGCGACGCCACGTCGCCTGAAGAACGTCGAGGCGTCGGTCACGGGCAAGCCGCGGAACGAAGAAACGGCGGACATGGCCGGCAGGATGGCGGTCGAAGGCGCGGAGCCGCTGCGGCACAACGGCTACAAAATCCCGCTCATGCGGAACCTGGTGAAGCGCGCGATCCGGGGCGCCGGCGCCACGTCCACGACCTAGCGAGCCGCTCGACGGGACACTGAAGGTTCTCGCAAACTCAATGTGAGCGCGACCTCCTTTCTCCTTTGTCCTTGGTTCTCGGTTCTTGGTCCGTTCTTGGTCCGTGGTCCGGCCTTGGTCCGGAGTCCGTGGTCCGCGCACTAAAGGACCGAGGGCCTTGGACGGACGAAGCACGAAGGACCAAGAACCGGGGACCCTAACGTCGTGCCGGTACACCGCAGGACGATTCTCTGTCTGCTCCTGACGACGGCGGCGATCGACGCCGGTGATGGTCGCCGGGCAGCCGCGGCGAACGCCGCGACGCATGACGTCGTCGTCTGGCGGGCCATTGGCAGCTGGTCGGGCCGCGGGAACACACAGACCGAATCGTTCACCAGCGACACCGGATCGCTGCGCGTCCGCTGGCAGACCAGCCATGAAGTCCGGCCCGGGGACGGGACGTTCCGGCTGACCCTCCACAGCGCCATCAGCGGACGTCCACTGGTGCAGGCCGTCGATCATCGCGGCGTCGGGGCCGACACGTCGTTCGTCAGCGAGGACCCTCGCGTCTTCTACGTTGTCGTCGACTCAGCCCGAGTCGAGTGGTCATTCACGATCGATGAAGGCACGGGCGCGAGGACACCCGGCGCCTCGGATCGGTGATGGCGCTGCCCGTGATACCCACACATCCCCGCCGTTCGAAGTGAGTCACGTCTCCACGTTCGCTCCACCCGTACAGGTCGAGTGCCCAGGCGCAAAACCACTGTCCGGCATCTGCCTGTGTCCAAACAGATCGCACCAGCCGCAGCCGGCTGCAAACGCTTGTTGGACGGCGTGGCCCGCGTTACAGTACCTGCATGAAACTGGCTTTCGAACTACCGCCGGCGCAGGCCGAAAAGCTGCGGGCCGAGGCCGAGCGCCTGGGCCTGTTACCCGAGGACCTTGCGCGCGCAGCGCTGACCGATCTGCTGGCCACTCCCGATGCGAACTTCCGCGCCGCGGCTGGCCGCGTGCTCACCAAGAACGAAGAGCTGTACAAGCGCCTTGCCTGATGCGGCACCTCACGCTCGGTGAGGTCGTTGCGCTGCACCGAGCGGTCATTGAACGGTCAGGCGGCGCCGCCGGCATCCGGGATCTTGGCGCGCTCGAATCGGCGCTCGCACAACCCAGGGCCAGCTTCGGGGGTACGGATCTTCACGCATCGCTTCCCGCGAAGGCGGCCGCCCTCGGCTTCTCGTTGACGCTGAATCACCCATTCCTCGATGGCAACAAACGGACCGCGCACGCAGCGATGGAGGTCCTCGTCTTGCTGAATGGCAGCGAGCTGGTCGCCGACGTCGATGATCAGGAGCGATTGATGTTGGCTCTGGCAGCTGGCCGCGTTACCCGCGAGGAGCTGACGGATTGGCTTGAACAACACCTCAAGTTGTCTGCCGGGTAGTTCAGCCGTCCAACTACTAGTCGACTGCCAAGCCGTGCGTATCCACGCTGTCTTCAGATCCTCGTTCGTCGGGGTAATCCGCAGAATGGAGAGGGATTCCAGCAGGGATCCTGCGCGCTTCACGACGGGTTTGCACGCGAAAGCCATCGCGGCCACCTCACACCAGACGGCAGATCGTCCTGGTTATGCGCCGGCGCCAGCGCGTAACCAAGGAAGAACCAAGGAGGCGAGTTAGACTCTCCTCAACTGTGGTTCTCAACAGGGGTCGCATGGATCACGAATCGGTCCCGGAACAATTTACCGCCGCGCTCGCGGAGCTCGTCGACCAGGTGAAAGGCGATCGCTCCGTTCTCGCGGCTGTCCTCTGCGGCAGCCTTTCGCACGACACCGTGTGGGAAAAGTCCGACATCGACCTCGTGCTCGTGACGATCGACGACAAGAATGTCGAGCCGTCCGACGTGGCGCTGTATGCGGGCGGCGTGAACGTTCACGCGCTGCTCATGCCGCGCGCCCAGTTCCGCAAGACAGTCGAAGGCTCAATCGACAACTCGTTCGTGCATTCGCTCCTGGCGAAGGGGCGGCTGCTCTACACGCACGATCGGACGATCGCCGACCTCTGCGCGGGGCTGCGCGCGATCGGGGATCGCGACACGCAGGTGCAGCTCCTGCGCGCGGCGACCGGCGCGCTGCCGGCGATTTACAAGGCCCACAAATGGTTTCTCACACGGGGCGACCTCGAGTACACCGCGCTGTGGATTCTCTACGCCGCGACGCCGCTGGCGAGAATCGAGGTGATCGGCGCGCGCCTGCTGGCCGACCGCGAGGTACTCCCGCAGGCGATGAAGCTGAACCCCGCGTTCTTCAAGACCATCTACGCCGATCTGCTCAACGCGAAGAAGACGCGGAAGAGCGTGCAGACGGCGCTGGACGCGATCGACCTGTACGTGGCCGGGCGCGCGCCGGCGCTGTTTGCCCCGGTGATCGAGCATCTCCGGGAGGTCGGCGAGGTGCGGTCGTGCAGCGAGATCGAAAGCCACTTCACACGGAACTTCGATGTGAGCGGCGTGACGACGGCGTGCGAGTATCTGGCGGACCAGGGCCTCATCGGCAAGGCTTCGACACTCGTGCACCTCACGAAGAAGAGCAACGTCGAAGTGCAGGAGCTGGCATTCGTCTACATGAGTGAAGGGCCGAATGCCTTCTAAGGCCAGGCCGAAGTCCCGGACCACCATCGGCGTGCACGGCGCGCGCGTGCACAACCTCAAGAACATCTCGCTGGAAATCCCGCGCGACAGCCTGATCGTCGTCACCGGGCTCTCGGGCTCCGGCAAGTCGAGCCTGGCGTTCGACACGATCTACGCCGAGGGTCAGCGGCGTTACATGGAGTCGCTCTCGAGTTACGCCAAGCGATTCGTCGCGCAGGTGACGAAGCCCGACGTCGACTTCGTGTTCGGCCTGTCTCCGGTGATCTCGATCGAGCAGAAGACGCTCACCAGCAACCCGCGCTCGACGGTCGGGACGATGACCGACATCGCGAGCTACCTGAATCTGCTCTTCGCGACCATCGCCGAGCCGCATTGTCCGCGCACCGGCGAGCCGGCGCCGAGCCGGACGTCGAGCCAGATTCTCGAGGCGATCCTGTCGCTGCCGGAAGGCGCGGAGATCGAGCTGCGGGCACCGGTGTTCAAGGTCTACGGCGAGGAGCTGGACTTCGTCTTCACCGAAGTGCGGAAGAAGGGGTGCCGGCACCTGATCATCGACGGCAGGCCGGTGGACATCTCTGACCGGGTCGAGCTCGACACCACGGACGCCGCCGAGGGAATGCCCGGGGGGCGCAACAGGCCGCTTGCGGAAACAGGCGACGTCCGGGACATCGACGCGATAGTGGACAGGTTCGTGGTCGGCCGCAAGCACGAGAAGGCGATCAAAGCGGGGATCGCCAGCACGCTGCTGGTCGGCGACGCGCTGTTGCAGGCGCACGTCGTCAAAGGCGTGAGCAAAGCGGAGGCGGACCGGTTCTATCGCGGGCTCTGCAGCGCGACGCATCACTTCGTCTACGGCGATATCGCGCCCGAGTTCTTCGTGTTCAACAATCCCGAGAGCGCCTGCCGGACATGCGGCGGCCTTGGCGTGGACAAGCTCACGCATCCGGAGCTGCTCATCCCCGATCCGAAGCGAAGTATCGTTGGCGGTTGCTTCGTGCGCGAGGCGTTCAAGTACAACCCGGACACGTGGGACGGGCGGATGATGTTCAGCCTGGCGAAGGTGCTGCGCTTCTCGCTCGAGTCGCCCTGGAAAGATCTCCCCGAGACGGCGCGCCACGCGATTCTCTACGGGATCGATCCGCGGAAGATCGTCCTGACTTCGCCGCCGGAGGCGAAAGTCAAACGCGACAACTGGGAAGGCAGGGAGGTGGGTTTCGGCGGAATCGCGCGACGCATCGAGCGCTATTACCGCCGCTACCGGCAGCGCGGCGAGGCGAATTCACGGATGGAGGCGTGGCTCGACAAAGTGATGGTCGAGCACACCTGTCCCGACTGCCGGGGCGCGAGGGTCCGCGCCACCCGGCTGCTGTTCACCATCGCGGGCAAGACCATTCACGACGTCGGGCAGCTCAACTTCGACGAGCTGCACGCCTTTCTCGGCACGCTCAAGCCGGCCGGACGCGGTGCGGACGCAGGCCGGCAGGTCCTGAAGGAGATTCGACAGCGATTGGAATTACTCCTGGGCATCGGGTTGGACTATCTGAACTTCAACCGGCGCTCGGGCACGCTCTCGGGCGGTGAATCGCAACGGATCCGACTGTCCACGCAGATCGGGTCCGGGCTGATGGGGATGCTCTACGTTCTCGACGAGCCGAGCATCGGCCTGCACCCGAAGGACAACGTGAAGATGATCGCGACGCTGGAGAGCCTGCGCGACATCGGCAACACCGTCATCGTTGTCGAACATGACGAAGACACGATCCGCGCGGCGGACCACCTCGTGGAAATGGGACCCGGGCCAGGCGTTCACGGCGGCGCCGTGGTGGTGCAAGGGACGCTTGACGACGTGCTTCGGTGCAAGGCGTCGCCTACGGGCCAGTTCCTCTCGGGCAAGCGGTCAATCGCCATGCCGAAGGAGCGGCGGAAAGGAAACGGCCACGCGCTGACGGTGCGCGGCGCGCGGGAGAACAATCTCAAGGCCGTGGACGTGACGTTTCCGCTCGGCAAGCTCGTGGCCGTTACCGGTGCTTCCGGGTCGGGCAAGAGCACGCTCGTCAACGAGATCCTCTACAAGGCGTTGTGGAAGCGGCTGGTGGACACGCGCACGCTGCCGGGCGAGCACGACGCCGTGGAGGGCCTCGAGCACGTGCACAAAGTTGTCAACATCGATCAGTCGCCGATCGGGCGGAACAGCCGCTCGAATCCCGCGACATACGTCGGCTTCTACGACACCATCCGCGATCTGTTCACCGAGGCGCCGCTGTCGGTCGAGCGCGGCTACAAACCGGGACGATTCAGCTTCAACGTCAAGGGCGGCCGCTGCGAAGAGTGCCAGGGCGCAGGGGCGATCACCACGCAGCTCTACTTCATGCCCGACGTGGAAGTCACGTGCGGCGCGTGCAAGGGCGCACGGTTCAACAGCGAGACGCTCGAGGTGACGCTGCGCGGCAAGACGATAGACGAAGTGTTGACCATGTCGGTCGAGGAAGGCGTGACGTTCTTCGCCAGCGAGCCGGCCGTGAAAAAAAAGATCGAGGTCCTGAGCGATCTGGGGCTGGGCTACCTGACGCTGGGCCAGTCGGCGACGACGCTGTCGGGGGGCGAGGCGCAGCGCATCAAGATCGCGACCGAGCTCAGCACGCTGCAGCGGTCGAAACACACGGTGTACATCCTTGACGAGCCGACGACCGGCCTGCACCTCGCGGACGTGGAGCGGCTGCTCGGCTCGTTGAACCGGCTCGTTGAGGCCGGACACACGGTGCTGATGATCGAGCATCACCTGGACGTGATCAAGACGGCCGACCATGTGATCGATCTCGGGCCCGAGGGCGGGCACGCGGGCGGCAGGGTGGTGGCGGCCGGCACGCCGGAAGCCATCGCCGCCTGCAAGGCGTCGCACACCGGGCGATTCCTCAAGGCGCACTTGCGGCAACGCACCGGGGCGCCTTCGCGGCCCATCCCGGCTCCGGCGGGACGCGCCGCGCCCGCCCCGCACGTCCGGAGCGCGAAGGCTTGAACCGAGCGTGAGGTGCGAGCCGATGATGACGACACTTGAACGCAAAGCACGCCGAGCGCGCAACTTGGCCACAGAGAACACAAAGACACAGAGAAGAACACGCTTCAGGTCGCGCGCCTCACGACTCGGCCTGCGGTGCAGGCCGACCGCGTCGAGCGCCTCAGTGTCTCAGTGTCTCCGTGTCTTCCGTGGCTTGTCCAAATCAATACGTCGGCGTGATTACGAAGTTCTGTACTTAGGCTACTATCTCGGGGATTAAAGGAACACACATGCGGACGGCGCTTCGAAACGCGGCGCTCGGCGGCCTGTTCGTGGTGGCGGCGATTCCTGCCGTGGCGCAACAAGCAGCGCCAGGATACCAAGGCGGCGCCGCGGACCGCGTCGTCGCCGAGCGGGTCCTGCGGCTCGGGGGCGCGGTTGTCCTCGAAGGACAACAGCAGCCCATTCTCGATCTGGACGAGCTGCCCGATACAGATTTCCGTCTCCACACTCTGGATCTCGTCGGCGTCTCCATGGGCGCCTGGGGCTTGAAGGACGAGCTCTCGCGCCTGCCGGCGATCCCGCGTCTCAAGGAGCTCTACATCAACGGCCGGCTTTGGTACAACCAGCCGGCGTCGCTGGTGGCGGACACGATCGGGCTGTTTTCCTCGGCCACGAATCTGGAGAAGCTCGTCCTCAGCAAGCCCGTGCAGACCTACATTCCCTGGGAAGACTCGGTACTCGAAAGGCTGGCCGCCTTGCCGCGACTCGAGGAAATGCGGCTGCACCAGACGCGGCTTCCCGGCAACGCGCTCGCGCCGTTCACGCACCTGAAGTACCTCGACCTCAGCCACAATCGCTTTTTCGACGACCGCGGTCTTCGTCACGTGGGTCGCATGAGCGGCCTCACCAAGCTGTACCTGACCGGCACGTCGATCACCGACGAGGGCGCGCGGAACCTCGCCGGGTTGACCAATCTCACTGAGCTCGCGCTGGACGGGACGGGCATCTCGGATGCCGGGCTCGCGCATCTGTCCGGGCTGACAAAACTTCGGCGGCTGAACCTTCTCGGCTCGACCGTGACCGACAGCGGCCTCGCGCACCTGGAACGCATGCCCGGCCTCGAGGAGCTGACGCTGTACCGCACGAAGGTTTCCAATGCCGGCCTCGCTCGTCTCACGCACTTGACCGAGCTCCGCGCCCTCGACGTTCGCTACAGCCGGGTGACCGCATCCGGCGCCAGAGAGCTGCTGGCCCGGATTCCGGGTGTCCGCGTCCTCGTTGACGACCCGTCGAAGGGAGCCGCCAGGCGCGCCGTTGATGCCGCGCCGGTGAAAGGCAAAGGCGAAGAGGCGGTTGCGAAGTGGCTGCGCTCGATCGGGGCACAGGTGCGGCTCCGCGACGGACATGCCATCGCGGTCTCGCTCGCCTCGACCTCGATCACCGATCGTGAAGTGGCGATGCTGCAGGAGCTGCCCGAGCTCGAGGAGCTCAGCCTTCGCGATACGGAAATCAGTGATCTGGGCGCCGCGCATCTCTCCAGCATCCGGAGGCTCCGCAAGCTCGATCTCAGTCACACGCTGCTCTCCGATTCCGCGCTCGGCGCGCTCGCACCGCTCACGGGCCTTCAAAGCCTGGACCTGAGTCATACGCTGGTGGAAGGAACGGGGCTTGGCGCGTTCGCCGGTCTCGCGGCACTTCGCGACATCAGTTTCAGCAACGCTCCTTTGCGGGACGAGGGGTTGGCGCATCTCGGCGCGTTGACCGGCCTGGAGAGACTCTCGCTGAGTTATACGGACGTCACGGACCGGGGAATCGAACATCTGGCCACGCTCGCAAATCTGACCCGTCTCGATCTTTCCGGCGCGGATGTGGACGATGCGGGCCTGGCGATCGTCGGCAAGCTCGCGCGGCTCGAAGAGCTGTACGTGAATTTCGGTCGTTTCAGCGATGCGGGTCTGAAGGCCGTCGCGGGCCTCGCCGAGCTCAAGCGACTCGGTCTGGGGCACACGAAGGTGACGAACGCCGGAATGGAGACCGTTGGAAGACTGGCGGCCCTGGAATCGCTCGATTTGGACCACACGAAAGTCGGCGACGCGGGGATCGCGAAGCTGACAGGGCTGACCAGGCTGGTCGACCTCGAGCTCGACAGCGTCGACCTCACGGATGCCGGTGTCGCGCACCTTGCCGCACTCCGCAGCCTGAGGGAACTGGATCTGTATCACACGCTGGTGAGCGAGAAAGGGTTCCAGCAGCTGAAAGCGAGATTACCCGATTGCCGCATTCAGTACGATCGCGATTCCACCAGGCGTGAGCGGAGGAGTTGAGGCAACACTCATGATCCTGACAACGATCGTGCTGAGCGGGGCCCTGGGCCTGGCAGCCCGTGGTGAAAGTCTGGCTGCATTCGGGGCCCCCAGCGCGGCTGCCGCGCTGGGGACCCCGTTCGACGGGCGATGCATCCCCTCTCCACCCCAACGCGGCTGCCGCGTTGGGGACCCCGGCGCTGGCTGCGTTGCTCCTCCCTCAAATACTCCCGGTATTCTCGGTCGTCGCGCCTTGCCGGCGGGGCGCCTCGCCCGTCTCGGTGCGACGCCAGACTTTCACCACGGGCTGCTGGCACAACCCCAGGTCCGGCTGAAGCCGGACACGACGGAAGACGCCGATATCGTCCGGTCGATCGAAGCGCAGGGAGGCCGAGCGTCTCGCGACCAGACCGGGCGCATCGTCGACGTCTCGCTGGCCCGCACCTGGGCGACCGACGCCGACATCGAACGGATCGCGGGCCTCAAGGGTTTGAAGCGGCTGGATCTGTCGCTGACCTACGTTTCGGACCGCGGCGCGGAACGCCTGAGGGCGCTCGCTCAGTTGGAAGAGCTGAATCTGTTCGCCGCCGAGTTCATCACCGATGCGGCCATGGCGTTTCTGCGTGGAAACCACCAGTTGAAGACGCTGAACCTGCGGGGAACCGACGTCACCGACACGAGCCTCGCGTATGTCGCGGAGCTCTCGCACCTGAAGTCGCTCGACATCAGCTTCACGCAGATCACCGACGTGGGCCTCGAGCATCTGGCCTCGCTGGCCGAACTCGAAGAGCTGAACCTGGGGGGCAACAAGATCAGCGGCGCGAGCCTTCACGTGCTGAAGCTGCTGCCGAAGCTCAGGAAGCTGAGCTTTTACGGCATCCAGCGGCGCAACGCCGGATGGTGCTGGGCGCCGGTCGTCACCGATTTGGAGCTCGAGACGATCTCGCTGCTTGGCGGGCTCGAGGATCTGAATATCGGCTACGGCGTGGCGCTCGGCGCGCCGCGGCCGACCGATCTCGGACCTGCGGATGGCGAAGCGGAATGCCGCATCGCCGGCGGCATGCGCGTGACAGATCTCGGGCTGGCCAGGCTTTCGAAGCTCGAGAAACTCCAGCATCTCGATGTGAGCGGCTCCGCGATCACCTCGAACGGCTTGAAGACGCTCGCGACTCTGCGAGACTTGCGGCGTCTGAGTCTCTGGAACGTCAAGGGGATCGACGATACGGCCGCGCCGTACCTCGAGGCGCTCGGCAACCTGACGAGTCTGGATCTCTCGAATACCGCCATCGGCGACGAAACGCTCGCGCGCCTGGCCAGACTGTCCGAGCTAGGGCGCCTCTATGTGAGCGAAACCAACGTCACTCAGGAAGGACTCGCCGCGTTCCGCGCGCGACGCCCAACGATCGTGGTGTCGTCGGACGCACGTCCCGCTCCACGAGTGCCGCTCAGTCCGGTGAAGCAGAATGAGCAGTAGGCGTTTGTGCGTTCTTGCGGCCATTGTCATCGCCACTGTTGCGGCGGCCTGGCCTTCGCGAGCCCTCTACGCTCACGGGCCCGCTCCGGGGCAAGCCCAACCTCCGATCTCTTTTTCGAGGACGGTGTACCCGATCTTTGAAAGCGCCCAGTGCCGCGGATGCCACACCGATGACGGCGTTGCGTCGGCGACGCGTCTCCATTTTCCCGAGCCGAACGCGAGCCCCGAAGAGATCGAGGCGTTCGGGATCACGCTCGCCGCTCTGGTGGATCGCGCCGATCCCGCCCGATCCCTGCTGATCAACAAACCAACGAACCGTGAGCGTCACACGGGAGGCGTCCGCATACAGCCCGGCTCTTTCGACGAGGAGGCGCTGGTCGAGTGGGTGAGGCACCTGGCCGGGCTCCCCGAAGCCGCCGTGGCAGCCGCACGCGATCGGCTCGCGGGGGGCACGGCCGCTTCGGCGCCCAAGCAGGTTCTCAGAAGGCTGACGCACAGCCAGTACAACAACACGGTTCGCGATCTGCTTGGCGACCACAGCCGCCCCGCGGATCGTTTTCCGCCCGAAGATTTTGTCAACGGTTTCAAGAACCAGTTGCGCACGCAGGGCATGCCGCCGCTGCTCGCGGAGGCCTACGGCGCCGCCGCCGAGAAACTCGCGTTGAATGCGTTCCGGGCGGGCGATGTCCATGCGCTGCTGCCGTGCAAGCCAACATCCGCGCGCGACGTGAGGTGCCGCGATCAGTTCGTGCAGAGCTTCGGCCTCCGCGCGTTTCGACGGCCGTTGAGCGGCGTCGAGCTTCGCCGTTACGCGGCGCTGTTCACCGCACAGGCTGCGAAGACGGGCCAGTTTCTCGAGGGCGCCCGGATCGTGGTCGAGGCGATGCTCCAGTCGCCGAAGTTCCTCTTTCACGTGGAAAGCCGAGCGGAGGCGGGCTCAACTGGCGGAGGTTTTCGCGACTATGAAGTCGCGAGTCGCCTTGCGTATTTCCTGTGGGACACGATGCCGGACCGTCGCCTCTTCGAGGCGGCAGCCAACGGGGAGCTGCGGACCGCCGACGGCATCGAGCGCCTGGCCCGGAGCATGCTCGATCAGCCGTCCCAGGCAGGCTGTCGACGAATTCTTCGCGCAGTGGCTTCGCTTCGATCGCGTGCTGGGCTCCGTAAAGGACCGGCGCCGTTTCCCGGAGTTCACGCCGGAGCTGGCCGCCATGATGGTCCAGGAGACGCGCATGCTGCTGGACAACCTGGTGTGGAAGGACGGCAATTTCATGGAGGCGTTCACGGCCGACTACAGCTTCCTGAACGCGGATCTCGCGAGCCTCTACGGCATGCCGGCGCCATCAGGCGAATTCGAGCTGGTGCGGTTCCCGGCCGATTCGCACCGGTCCGGCCTTCTCGGGCACGCTTCGTTTCTTGCGTCGAACGCGGGACCGGTCGAGACCTCACCGACCGCGCGCGGCATCTTCATCCGCGAGCAGTTGCTGTGCCAGCACGTGCCGAATCCGCCGCCCGGCGTGAACACGCAGGTGCCGGAGCCGACCGCCGAGCGTCCGCTGGCGCGGCGACAGCGCATGCAGGCTCACGTCGAGAATCCGACGTGCGCGAGCTGTCACCGGCTGATGGATCCGATCGGCTTCGGACTGGAAAAGCTGCCGATCGACGCCAAAGGCGAGATCGCCGGTCTCGCGAGCTCGGCGTTCTCCGAGCCCGGAGCCATCGGACGTCTGCTGGGCGAAAGCCGCGCGTGCCAGGAGTGCATCGTCAAGCAGCTCTTCCGCTACGCGTTCGGCCGCATGGAGACGACCGCCGATCGCGAGACGGTTCGGAGCACGTTTGCCGCATTCCGCGAGTCACGATTCAGGTTCAAGGAGCTGCTGATTGCGCTGGTGCGCACGCCGCAGTTTCTCGATGGACTGCCGAAAGGCAGTGACTAGTTGCTAGCCGCATTATCTAGCAACAAGCACCCAGCAACCAGCAACTAGAGGAGAAGCCATGCCGCTCAGCAGACGACGATTCCTCAGGAACCTGAGCATGACGGGTGCGGCGATTCGGGTCGGGTTGCCGCCGCTGGCGGCCATGTTCAACATGAACGGCACCGCCTACGCCGCGGCGGCGAAAACGAGCCAGCCGATCCAGCCGCGGTTTCTCTTCTGGTTCAACGGCAACGGGATTCCCGAGCGGTACTGGATTCCCAGGGAATTCGGTCCCGACTACGACCTGACACCCTGCCTGGCTCCGCTCAAATCGCTCCGCGCCGATATCCACGTCGTCAGCGGGATCGACAATCCGAACGCGCGAGTCACCGCGCCGGGCAACACGCACCACAAGTCCATGAGCGCGCTGGTTTCAGGAACGCCGTACACGGGGCGCGGCGCCGGCGGGGCCTCCATCGACCAGGTCATCGCCGGGGCGATGGGGGGCGAGTCGAGGTTCCGCTCCCTGCAGGTCGGCGTGTGCCAGGAGTCGCACGGCGAGAACATCCATCGCAACCTGAGTTGGGCGGGCTACGACCGCGCGCTGCCGCCCGAGATGATTCCGCAGAATCTGTTCGACCGGCTGTTTGGCGTGCGGGATCAGAGCTGGGTGGGGCGCAAGAAGAGCGTGCTCGACGCCGTGCGTGAGGACCTGACGGAACTGCAGCCCTCGCTCAGCCAGCCGGACCGGCATCGCCTGGACGAGCATCTGACCTCGGTCCGCGAGCTGGAGCGCGCCATCGCGACCCTGCCGTCCGACTACGGAAAGAACATCGAGGAGCCGGAGGACGTCGCGGACCTGACGGACTATCCGCGCATCGCGAAGATCCAGTCCGATCTCGTGGTGCATGCGTTCGCGTCGCGTCAGACCCGCGTCGCGTCATACATGCTGACGAAGTGCCAGAGCCTGGTTCGGCTCCCGTGGCTCGGCTACACGCGCCTGCGCCATCACGACTACACGCACACCAACGCGGAGTCGCCGGAAGGCCAGCGCACCATGCGCGACATCTGCCGGTGGCACGTCGAGGAATTCGCGTATCTGCTGGGGCGGATGAAGGCGGTGCCGGAAGGGGACGGGACGCTGCTCGATCACACGTGCGTCGTGTTTGCGCACGAGCACGCCGAGGCGAACCCGCACAAGGACAACGGCCTGGCGCTCATCCTCGCCGGTCACGCCGGCGGCATGAAGACCGGCATGCACTCCAAGATGCGCAACACGATCGGCGATCTCTACCTGACGGTCGCGGAAGAGGTGTTCAAGCTGCCGCTGGAGAAGGGCTTTCCGACAGCGGAGAAGAAGCTCAGCGGAATCGTTTAGCCTTAGCGTGGAGTAACCATGCAAGAACAGCAACGGCCGCCGAACGCGGTCCTTCGCGCGCTCGCCGACGAAACTCGGCGACAGGTCCTCGACTTTCTCCGAGCGGAGTGAGTGGGGCCCAATTCTGCGCATCAGGCGCCCTCGTGTCCGCAACGGCGTACGTCAACTGTTGTCGTTGAAGACTACGGCTTCAGGACCTTGACGACGAAGTAGCTGACCGACTTGGGAACCTCCTTGAACCAGTGCGGGATCCCCGCGGGAATGACGAACACGTCTCCCCTGGCGATGTGACGCGATTGTCCGCCGGTGATGTCCGAGCCCAGCCACTGACCTGGCCGAGTCACTTTGCCGCCCACCATCTGTCCACCAGTCACGAAAGTGGCTTCGCCATCGACAACGTAGAGAACATCTGTCTCCTTGTCGTGGATTTCAACCTGACCGGCCGCCTCGCGGTGACTGCCGGAGACGAGCAAATCCGGCCTGGTGACCAGGCTGCCGCCCTTCGCGAGCGCCGCCGCGACTTTCTCGGGATCGACGTGGATGGCGCCGGAACTGTTGGTTTGTGCGCCCGCGAAGACGCCAATCGTGAACAACGACGCTGACACCAGCCAGAGTTTCATAGCAGCTCCTTGCCTGTACAGTGAACGGACGTTTCGGGGAACCTGCGGCGTTCGCACTGCGGCATTGTAACGAAGCTTCGCCTCAAACCGCCGAGTAATGTGGAGCGGCCGGTACGCGAATGCCCTGGGTGAGTGAGCGGAGCATATCGGCAAGGTCACGCGGAAGCGGATCGACGGCACCGGCCGCGAGGTGCAAATCGGCCTGCGGTTCATCTTCTAGTCGCACGATCGAAAGGCCAGGCATGCGTTGTTTGGTGACGTTGTCCGCGCTCCTGGTGCTCGTTGTCGCCGGCGGTGTCCATACTGTGCTTCGCGCGTGAACCGCGCGAGGCGCTCCGTGTCATTCGCGAACAGCGCCGGCAGGACTCCGATCGCGATGTCGCGATTGAGTTTGGTGTCCTTCGCGCGAGACACCTCGCCCATGCCGCCCGTGCCGATCGCGCTGAGGATTTCGTACGGGCCGACATGCGAGCCGGGCTGGAGACTCACGGGTTGGAGGCGTGGTGAGCCCGGCGCGCAGCGACGGCGAAATGGTCGAAGTACTTCTGCAGAGACGGGCCGGTTGAGCCGTACTCGTTCGAGCCCGCGAGAAAATCGACCGCCACTTCGCGCGCACGCGCGATTTCGCGTAGCCGCGCGACCGACTGCCGGTGCCGCGGGTCATCCAGCATCAGGTCGAACAACTCGAGTCCGCGGTACAGGGCGGCCTGGGCGGTTTCAGGATTCTTCGTCGACCAGCGGATCGCGCGGCTGATCTCGCTCCCCACATTGCCGAATTGCTCGGCGAGCGACAGGTCCCGCCAGCGACCACGAGCGATGTCACGATGATGCCCGATGGTCATCGACGCACCACGCGGGCAATGAAGCCCGCGATGGCCGCTCGGGTGACGGGATCGTCGACGCCGCGCGACCGGTTGCCGAAGGACGGCCGAAGATTGATCATGGAATCGAATTCCAGCCAGTCCTCTCCGGCCACGTCAGGGTAGAGATTGATCCCCCAGAGATCCGTTTGATTCGACCCCTCGGCCAACAGGCTCGCCTCCTGATCGGCGTGCAGGTCTGCGTCGAGCAGCAGAATGCCGCGCTCGAGATCGACAACGCCTTTGATCATGTCGCCGAACCGTCCCTCGGCGAGCGTCCGAATCTCGTCGAGGGAGATAGTCTGCGACTCGGTCACTCGTCTCATTGACGTTCAGGCACGCATTCTACCCGCACGATCTGCTATGCCCTTGCGGCGGGTGGCCGTATACTACGGATGCCCTGGTGCGCTGGGCGGGCTCGAGCCGCAGGACACCGTCCCTTCGTTTCAAGCGTTTAGAAGGAGGAGGATTCCCATGTCACTGTCCCGTCGCCATTTCTTCCGGAATCTGGGATTGGGCAGCGCAGGCCTGCTGTCCACGCCGTTCATCATCGGCCGCGGTCACGAGGCCATGGCCTTCGAGGCGGGTGCCCTGCAGCCTCCCGATGACGGCGGCTTCATCAGAATCAGCTCGAACGAAAACGCCCGAGGCCCCGGCCGGAAGACGATGGACGCGCTGCGGAACACGATAACGCCTCGGGTCGGACGAGGATATCCGCCGGACTACACGGGCGATCTCGTGGCAACGATTGCCGACATCTACGGGGTCGGCCGCGACCACGTCATCGTCGGCACCGGGTCCGGTCCGATTCTCGAGGCTGCGACGCGGGCGTTCTGCTCGGCCCAGAAACCCCTTGTCACCGCGGCGCCGACTTATGGAACCGCGGACCAGACCGCGCGCCGCATTGGCGCTCCGGTCAAGATGATTACCGTCGATAAATCGCTGGGACTCGATACCGACGCGATGGCCGAGGCGGCCAAGGGCGCCGGGATGATCTTCTTCTGCAACCCCAACAACCCGACCGGCACCGTGCACGACGCGGCCGCGATGGAGAAATTCGTCCGCCGCGTCAAGCAGAGCTCGCCGGAGACGCGGATTCTGATCGACGAGGCGTACATCGACTACACGCACGACGCCGCCGTCAAGACTGCGGTGCCGCTGGCGAAGGAACTATCCGGCGTCTTCGTCACCCGATCGTTCTCGAAGGCGCATGGGATGGCTGGCCTGCGTCTCGGCTACGCCATTGGCCAACCCGAGACAGTCAAGGCGATTTCCAGTGCCTGGAGCCTCGGCAGCGTCAACACATTGACCGCGGCCGCCGGCATCGCGTCGCTCAGGGATCCGAAGCACATCGAAGAAGAGCGTGCCGAAAACGCCCGCGTGCGCGACTTCACGCTCGAGGCGTTCAAGAGTCTGGGATACGAGGCGCCCGACTGTCACACCAACTGCATCTTCGTCAACTTGAAGCGGCCCGCGAGTCAGTTCCGTGAGGCGTGCGCCGCGCTCAAGGTGCACGTCGGGCGAGATTTTCCGCCGTTCGAGAAGACTCACAGCCGCATCACGCTCGGGACAATGGACGAAATGCGCCAGGCGGTGCAGGTCTTCAAACGGGTGCTGTCGGCGAGCTCGACGAGTGTTGGGGCGCGTTAAGGTTAAGGCCGTTTGCACACCGCCGTCGCGCGAAGGCTTCAGACGAGCGAACGCCGCTCGCCTGAGGGCTTCGCGCTTTCCTTGTCTTCTCGAAGGCGATGTTCACGCCAGGGCTTTTCCGTACAGCGCGAGCAGACGGCTCCAGGCCTTCTCGGCCTGCGGCTCGTTGTAGACGCCCGAATCGGGCGGGCACCAGCCGTGCGCCGCGCCCGCGTACACTTCTATTTCCGCGGGCAGGTTCGCCTTCTCGAACGTCTCCTTCAACACGTTCTTGTCGTTCGGCGACCGCTCGTCGTCGTTCGCGGCGATCGCGATGAGCAACCTCGCCTTCGTCTTCGCAGCCTGCAGATGCGGACTGTTCGGAGTGGTGGTCACGAGTCCGCCGCCATGGAACGAGGCAATCGCGCCGACGCGATCGGGCACCGCAGCCGCGGTGCGAAATGCGATCGGCCCGCCCATGCAGTAACCCTGCGTGCCCATCTTCCGGTTCTTGGCCACGGAAGCCTGCTGATCCAACCACCCGATGAACGCCTTCGCATCGGTCATCTGCGTCGTCTCGCTCAGCGCCTGCGCGAGCGGCATCAGCTGCGGGATCGGGGTTGCCGCGCCGTTGTCCGCCGTTGGCGCCTTCTTGACGCGATAGAACGGATTCACCACCAGCACCGAATAGCCCGACTCGGCGAGCCGTTTGCCCATCTGGCGCATGGCGGGCCGAAGGCCGAAGATGTCGGGCCACAGCAGCACGCCTG
>QHWJ01000196.1 GCA_003222535.1 Acidobacteriota bacterium
CGCACTACCAGATTGTCACCATGACCAGGGCGGACGGCGGGGCGTTCGATTCCCGATATGTCGACTACCACATACCGATCACGCTTCAGAACGGCACGTTCATCGAGGGCGGCATGAACTCCAACACCGAGGTGTTGACGCAGGTGTTCACCATCAATTCCCGCCGTCAGGTCACGATCGACCCGGGCCGGTACAACTACGACGAATACTTCCTTACATGGAGAGGCGATCCGAGCGCGATCCTTTCCGTCAGCGGCCGCTACGCCGTCGGCGCATTCTACGACGGCTACAAGCACTCGTATCTTGTCGGCCCGACCCTGCGAGTGAGCAGCCGGCTCAACACCGGCGTCAACTGGAGCCGCAACGTCATCGCGCTGCGGACGGGCGCCTTCACGACGGATCTGATCACGGGCCGGGTCAATTACAGCTTCTCGACGCGCATGTTTCTCAACGCGCTGCTGCAATACAACACCGACGCGCGGCAGTGGAGCTCGAACATCCGCTTCAACATCATCCACCGCCCGCTGAGCGACTTCTTCTTCGTCTACAACGATCGGCGCGACACGGTCTCCGGCGCGCTCGTCGACCGCGCCCTGATCGCGAAGATGACATACATGATGGCCTTCTAAGAACGCTGAACCTCGAACCCGAACGAACCCTGAACTCTGAACCTTGAACCCTGAACCGAACAGAGATCTAAAAGCCCGCCGTCATCATGAATTGGACGGCGCCGAAACAAGCTGACCGCGCGGCCGCTCACGCCAGGAGCCGACGAAGCGATCCCGCAGCACCACGGCCCCATACATCACCGCGCAGAACACGGAGAACGCGACGGCGGTGCCCCACAGCGGCAGACGGTGGCGCCACAGCCAGCTCGCGTAGCCGTACACGAGCTCCACATGAATCCAGTACACGAACAGCGAGCTGCGACCCAGCCGCTCGAGCCAGCCGAGCGTGACGCCTGTCCGTTCCGCCAGCGCGGCGATCGTGTAGATGGCGCTCAGCGCCATCATGACGATGCCGACGCGGATCGCGAACCAGGCCGGCGAGCTCGTCCAGAACGACGATGCGTGATACAGCGAGGGGCGCCCCGCGGTGTAGAACCCGAGCGCCACGAGCGCCGCGCCAGCGCCCGCGAGGATCGCATGGAGGCGGCGCTCGGACCCTTCGCCGCGCGCTGCCTCGATCAGCACTCCAACTGCGCCGCCGGCGAAGACGAACCCCGCCCACGGAAGCAACGTGAAGGTGGTGAGGTCCCCCGCCGGCCGCAGGTGCCACTGAAACCAGACCGGGAGCGCATCGACCAGACCGGCGTCCCGAACGATCGGCGTCAGCATCGCGACTGCCGACGCGATCACGCCGTACCACAGCACGCGCGCCCCGGCGGTGCGCGCGAGGCCCCACACGAGACCGGCGGCGACAATCGACGGCCCCATGACGTTCAGGATGTCGACGCGGAAGATCGTCACCAGGTGGCCGCCGGGCGTGACGATGAACCCCTGCACCCGGAAGAGAAAGGCGAGGATGAAGATCTCCAGCCCCCGCCGGCAGATCATCCCGACGGCGCTCGGCCGGCTGGCGCCGCGCCCCGCAGCGCGTGTCGCGGCGAGCACGACGGCAAGTCCGGCCAGCCAGAGAAACAGCGGCGCCGCGAATCCTCCGAGGACCGTGGCATCGCGAAAGGCAGTCGTTCGCCTCACGTCGAGGCGCGTCCACGCGTCGGCCGTGTGCGCCTCGATCATCAGCAGCACGGCGATGCCGCGCGCCCAGTCGACGTAGGCGCGTCTCCGGGGCCGTCGGTCGTCGCCCGGGGGCCCGGCACTCACGCCGAGGCGGGCGCCTGCTCCCGCGTCACGGTGAACGCGATGTCGTTTCGCATCGAGTGCCAGACCGAGCAGTACTTCTCGCGCGACAGCGCAATCGCGCGCTCGACGGTGTCAGCGGGGACGTCGCCTTCCACGGTGATGTGCAGCGTCACACGGACGAACCGGTGGGGATCCTCCTGCGACCGGTCCGCGATGAGATGCGCACGCAGCCCGCGGAGCGGGTGGCGTCCCTTCGCCAGGATATGGGCGACGTCGGTCGCCATGCAGCCGGCGAGCGCGAAGCCGAGAGCCTGCACGGGCGAGGGTCCGGCGACGCCCGCGCTGTCGAGCATCATCGATGCCGTGCCGCTGGCGCCGGAAAACTTGAGGTCGCCGACCCACGTCAGATCGACAACGGTTGGAGGCTTCCGCACGCCTGGAATTGTAACGGTTCCAGGCGCGCCGGGTTATCGGGCGGCTGAATGCCCGGCGGGCGCGTCGACCATCGGCGGGTTGGACATCAGCGGCCCCCCGGCCGGACGCTGGAAAACGGGCCGGCCGGAAAAGACGGCTTTGATCAGCAACCAGCCGAGCGGCAGAATCACGAGGAAATACGTGAGGACGTGACCGAAGGGGCTGTCCGGTCCCCACGCCTCGGTGGCCGCGTGAATCGTCTCGCTGTAGGGCAGGAAGCTCTGCTCGGCCATCTCGTGCGTCCCTTGAATGAGGAGCTGCACGACGAATACGAAAAGGAAGATAGCCGTCACCTGGAAGAACAACGCGAGGTTGACGCGCCGCCCGTAGCGCGACCAGAGCCACGCGACGCCGGCCGCTCCCAGCACGCCCATCATGGCTCCCATCATGAGGTGCACGGTCTCGCGGAGCTGCATCAGCAGCAACGCCGTCTCGATCCCCTCGCGGCTCACCATCAGCAGCGTGAACAGAAACACGCCCGTGAACGCCGCGGCACCGGGGCGGACGCTCGATGACAGCAGCCGGCCCTCGATCTCGCCCTTCATCCGCCGTCCCACGCGCCACATGTGCACGATCATCCACGTCACCGATGCGGCGGCGACGAGCGCGAGCGGACCTTCGAGCCACTCCTGATTCGCGGCGTGGTACAGCACGTAACCGCCAAGCGCGCTGACGCCGAGCGAGACAGCGATGCCCCAGCGGACCGCCTTCGTCAGCCGGGCGAGGCCCGACTTGCGCAGGTACGACAGGCTGATCGCGACAATGAGGAACGCTTCGAGTCCTTCGCGAAGCGTGATGACGAGAGCCTGTAGCATGGATGAGGCCCGCTGTAAAATGAGACCGAGTCTCAGAATGAGAGCTCAGTGTAACTCCGTATATCCGACCGGTCAAGTCGGAATTCAAAAAAAAGGGCTGGACCAGACATTGAGAACATCCCGCCATCATGAAAGCGTCGCGCAACACATGATTACGATCGTCGCGATTGGCGATTCGACAACGGCCGGGACGCCGGGCTTCCGGTCGCCGCTCGAGGCTCCGCCGAAAGGGTCGGGGAACGTCGAAAGTCAGTACGCCCACTGGTTGATGACGGCGCATCCCGACTGGCGGGTGCTGAATCGCGGCGTCAACGGGGAACGCAGCGATCAGATTCGCGCGCGGTTCACCCGCGACGCGGTGCAACCCGGGCCGGACGGGGTCGTCATCATCGCCGGCGTCAACGACATCTATCAGGGCCACGACGTGGAAGCCGTGCGGTCGGCGCTCGAAGCGATGTACGCCGAAGCGAGGGCGGCGAACATCCCGGTTGTCGCCGGCAGCATCATTCCCTACAACACCGCGAGCCCGGAGCAGAACTTGCGAATGCACGGCGTCAACGACTGGATCCGGAGCCACGCGGCACGGAGCGACGGCCTCGTGGCGTTCTGTGACACCCGCGCCGCCGTGGCCGCACCGGGCCAGCCCGACCGCCTCATGTCCTCTCCTGACGACCTCCATCCGTCTCCGGACGGCTACAGGCTGATGGCGAGCGCTCTGGAACCCGTCATTCGAACAGTCCTCGCGAAGGCACAGGCGTTGCGATAAGCTGAAGCATGGCCCCTTGGAAGCAGATGGCAGGTTCGCTGGCAAGTGTCGCGCTCGCGGCGTCGGTGTCGACCGCCGTTCTCGCGCAGCAGCCGCAGGGCCCGACGTTCAAGTCGGGCACGCAGATCGTGTCGCTCTTCGTCACGGTCGCCGATGCGCAGAGGCGGCTCGTGGCGGGCCTGACGCAGGAGGAGTTCGAGGTCCACGACAACGAGAAGCCGCAGCCGATCGTTTTCTTCCAGAACGAAATCCAGCCAATCACCGTCGTCGTCATGCTCGATACCAGCGGCAGCATGACGCTGACGCTCGACCTGCTGCGGCAGGCGGCCGAACAGTTCATCATCCGGCTCCTTCCCGCGGACAAAGGGCGCGTCGGCGCCTTCAACGACAAGATTCAGTTCAGCTCGCGGTTCACCGGCGATCGCGATCAGCTCGTCACCGACGTGAAGAATCTGGACTACGGCAACGGGACGCGGTTGTGGGATGCGGTCGGCGCGAGCCTGGACGAGCTGAAAGGCATCGATGGACGGCGCGTCGTCCTCGTCTTCACCGACGGCGACGACACCTCCAGCAGGATCGGGCTCGGCGCCGTCGTGGAGCGCGCGCGCGCTGAAGAAGTGATGATCTACGCGATCGGCCTCGAGAGCAATTACTTCAACGGCCAGAGCATGGTCCGCACCAAACCTGACAGCGGCCTGAGGAAGATCGCGGATGAAACGGGCGGCGGCTATTTCGAGTTGAAGAAAACCAGCGAGCTCGCTTCGACCTTCACGAAGGTCGCGCAGGAGCTTCACAGCCAATACGTGATTGGCTTCACGCCGACGCAGCTCGACAACCGCGTGCACAAGCTGGTGGTGAAGATGAAGCAGCCGGGCATGACGGCCCGTGCGCGCCGCAGCTATCTGGCCGCCGCCGACAAGTTTTCGGCTTCAGGGAAGTAGTGCAGGACGGTCGTTCTGCACCCCTAGACGAAAAGCATCGCGACGATCGTCAACGCCAGGAGAAAGCCGACCACCCATTCCGCCGACGCCGAAAAGGTCCATTCACGCATTGCCTTATCACCTGCCCTTCACGCGAAGTTAGACGGACCGACCCCGGCAAAGGTTTAATAGGCGTATGACGGTCCTCTCCGAACAGGAATTCCGCGTCAAGAGCGACGAGGCGCTCGAAAGCGCACGCCGTGCGCTGTTGCCACTGGCGGACAGGGGCAACGGCTTCGAGGTCGAGCTGCAAAACGGGGTGCTGAACCTCGTGTTCGAAGAGCCCGGCGAGATGAAATTCGTCGTGTCGCCGAATGCCCCGGTCCGTCAGATCTGGGTGTCGGCGATGGCGCGAAGCTATAAGCTCTCCTGGGCGGCGGATCTCGACGCCTTCGCGCTCGACGGCGAGACGCTGCCGCATCTGCTCGAGCGACTGGCGAACACGTTTCTCGGAAGATCCGACTGAGGCCAGGAGCGCTCGGTGACAGGCACCGCTGAAGCAGTGCCCTGCCTACATCGCAGACCGGCACCGCTAAAGCGGTGCCCTACGTACCTACGGACGGACAGCGCACGCGCGGTTGATCCGCGCGAACGCGCCCTCCGCGCGTCGCAAGTAGGGCACCCCTTCAGGGGTGCCACGCGCGAGGCGTCAGATTCGAAATCCTTCTTTCAATGGATCGGTGTCGTCGACGAGAAACGTATGCTCGCCGGTGATCCACGCGGACCCTTCGATCTCGGGCACGATCGCCGGATACTCCCCCACGGCCGTTCGCGACGCGACGCAGCCCGTGAACCGCGTGCCGATCAGGCTCTCGTGGACGAACGGCTTCTCATCGCCGAGCAGTCCCATGGCGTCAATCACGGCCATCACAGCGGCCGTGCCCGTCCCGCAGGGCGAACGATCGACTTCGGCGTCGGCAAAGATCGTCACGTTCCGCAGGTCGGCGTGCTCGTCGCTTGGCGGCCCGGTGAAGATCGTGCCGTAAATCCCCCGCAGCCCCGGCTCGATCGGGTGCACGATGGAGTGCGCGGCCTCGATGGCGTGCTTGATCTCCATCCCGACGCGACGCAGCTCGGGCAGGTGCGGCACGTCGATCGGCAGCCCCACCGCCTCGCTGTCGACGATGGCGTAGAACGCGCCGCCGAAGGCAACGTCGGCGCGAATCTGCCGGGACCCGAGCTTCACGCTGAGGCCGCCCTGCATGACGAACGACGGCACGTTCACGAACGCGACGCTCTCGACTCGCAGCTCGCCCTTCGACGAGCTCAGGGCGAGCGAGGAGGGTTCGCTCATCCTGAGCTTGTCGAAGGATGAGCCGAGGCGCGCGCGAGCTCGAATAGTGCCTGCGGGCGAGTCATAGACGATCGAAGTGCCGTCGCCGCCGGGCATCACGAGCCCGCGCTCGAGGGCGATCGTCGTGACGGCGACGACCCCGTGGCCGCACATCGTGCTGTAGCCTTCGTTGTGCATGAACAGCACGCCCGCATGCGAGCCTGGCGAGACCGGTTCGGTCAGGATCGCACCGTACATATCGGCGTGCCCGCGCGGCTCGAGCATCACCGCCCGGCGCAGATGATCCGCATGCTTCCGCGCCCACTCGCGCTTCTCGAGCATCGTCTTGCCGCGCGGCGACGGAAAGCCGTCGACAATCAGGCGCAGCGGCTCGCCGGCGGCGTGCGCATCGATTGTCTTTACCCGCACCATGCGATAGAACTGTATCGCACGTTGCACGATCGCACCATCGCACGTCGCACACTCGCACGATCGCACATCGCACGATGAAAGCGTTCTACTCCGATACCTTCGTCCTCCCGCTGCCGGACCATCACAGGTTCCCGATGGCGAAGTATCGCCTGCTGCGCGATCGGCTCGTCGACGAAGGAATCCTCGCAGCGAACGACCTCCACGTACCCGAGGCGATTGCGTCGGAGGATCTGCGGCTCGTCCACGACGCGGCCTACGTCGACGCCGTCGCCGCCGGGACGTTGTCGGCCGAGGCCCAACGGCGGATCGGCTTCCCGTGGTCGCCGATGATGGTGGAACGGTCGAGGCGCTCGGTCGGCGCGACGCTCGCGGCCGCGCGCGAGGCGCTCCACGGAGCGCGAAGGCTTCAGCCGAGCGTCTCGGCCAATCTCGCCGGCGGGACGCATCACGCGTTCCGTGATCGCGGGGAAGGATATTGCGTGTTCAACGACGTGGCCGTGGCCGCAGCCGTGCTGCTCCGGGACGGCGCAATCGCCCGCGCTGTCGTCGTCGACTGCGACGTTCATCAAGGCAACGGCACCGCCGCGATCTTCCGCGACGAGCAGGCCGTCTTCACGTTCTCGCTCCATGGCGCCAATAACTTTCCGTTCCGGAAAGAGGTCAGCGACCTCGACGTCGCCTTCGCGGACGGCGTGGGAGACGACGAGTATCTCGCCGCGGTGCGCGAGCATCTGCCCCGGATCCTCGATCGGGGGCGGGCCGATATCGTCTTCTATCTCGCGGGCGCCGACCCGTACGAAGGCGATCGACTTGGACGCCTGAAGCTGACAATCGACGGCCTGCGCGCCCGCGATCGCCTGGTGTTCGACGCGTGCCGCGACCGCGACGTCCCTGCCGTCGTCGTCATGAGTGGCGGCTACGCCACGGACGTCGAGGCCATCGTCACCATTCACGCGAACACGATCCGCGAAGCCGTCGCACACGCGCACGCTCGCACTCCCGCATCCGCGCATCCCGCATCCGCGCACTCCGCACCCTCGCACCTATAGGAGCCTGTGTGTCCATCCGTTTCCTTCTTCTGACCGAGGCCGACGTCAAGGCCGTGTTGGCGATGGACGACCTCATCGAGACGATGGCGTCGGCGCTGCGACGCTTCTCGAGCGGCCGCGTCGCGCAGCCGGTGCGTACGGTGATTCCCGTGACCGGGAACGATGCGTTCTTCGCGACCATGCCCGCCTACGTTCGCGGCGCGGACAAAAGGGAGGACGTCGCGAACTTCGGCGGGGCAAGCCCGGTGTGTGGCGCGGCGCTCGGCGCCAAGCTCGTGACGCTGTTCGGCGGCAACGCCGCGCGCGGGTTGCACACGCACCTCGCCTCCATCGTGCTGCTCGATCCGGAGACGGGCGCGCTGCTCGCGCTTCTCGACGGCCGCTACATCACCGAAGCGCGGACCGCCGCCGTGTCGGCGGTCTCGTCCCGCCTGCTCGGGCGCAAAACGGCGGCGTCCCTCGCGATCATCGGGTCAGGCGTCCAGGCGCGCAGCCACCTGGAAGCGCTTTCGCGCGTGCATCCGCTTCGGCAGGTGACGGTCTGGAGTCCGAACAAATTGCACCGCGATCGATTCGTCGAGGAGGCAAAAACCGCGACGCGTTCAACGGGGGGGACGCCGCTTACAGTCAGCGTTGTGAACCACCCCGCCGAAGCGGTCGTCGGCGCGGACCTCATCGTGCTGGCGACCTCATCGCCTGCGCCCGTCGTCGAGAACGGGTGGGTGAAGCCGGGCGCGCATGTGATCTCGGTCGGGGCCTGCCGCCCGACCGAGCGTGAAATGGATCCTGCGCTCGTCGCGCGCGGGCGGCTGTTCGTTGACTCGCGCGCAGCGGCCCTCGTGGAATCCGGCGACGTCGTGCTGGGGATTCAGGAAGGGCGGTTCGCGGCCGAGCACATCGTGGCGGAAATCGGCGAGCTCGTGGACTACGGACGCCGCAGCGACAGCGAGGTGACCGTCTTCAAGAGCCTGGGGTTGGCGGTCGAAGATGTGACGGCGGCCCAACTCGCCTATCAACGCGCCACCGAACGCGGGATCGGTAAGGAACTGGCGCTTTGAAAGTCTGAAGTCTGAAGTCTGAAGTCTGAAGTCTGAAGTCTGAAGTCTGAAGGGCAAGCGGCGAACGGGAAACGCCCGAGGCCGTTGGTACTTCGAGCGGACCGCGCTTCCTTAATCTTAATCTACTTCGAGGGCTTGCGACACCTGGCCTCTCTTCGCGGCGCCGCCTGACTTCGTACTTACCGGGCCGTCGGCGTCGCTGCGGCCGGCTGCAGTTCCTTTTCCTGATCGTCGAACCACTTGCGGTAGGCGGCATCGCTCTGGATCGTCAGGAAGCCGCGCATGCGGAAATGGCCGAGGCCGCAGAGCTGCGAGCAGGCGATCTCGTACTCGCCGATCCGGTTTGGAATGAACCAGACCGGAATCTGAATGCCTGGAATGGCGTCCTGCTTCACGCGCATCTCGTACAACCCGAAGCTGTGGATGACGTCCATGCTCGAGAGGTGCACGAGCACGGGGCGATCCACGGGCAGATTGAGCTGGTTGATCGTCGTGATGTCGTCCTTCGCGGCCGGATCGGAACGATCCAGTCCGAGCGGATTGTCGGAGCCCACCAGTTTGATATCGGTGCGGCCGAACTTGCCGTCCGGGCCGGGATACTGGATGTTCCAGGCGAACTGCGTGCCGACCACGCGGACCACGACGGCTTCGTTCTCGGCGGGGAACGCCTTCACACGTATGGCCCACGAGGGAATCGCGTAGCCGACGAGCAGGACGATTTCGACGATGGCGACGGCGATTTCAGTGGACTTGGCGAATTTGCCTTTCGCGCCCGCGTAGCTGGCGCTGGGGTTCGCGCCGCGCCGGAAGCGGAAGAGCACGAACACGAAAAACGCGCCCCAGCCGACGAACATGACGAGCATCAGCCAGTGGACGAGGATCGTCATCTGGTCGATTTCGGCAGCGTGCGTCGACGCTTGTATCGGCATCCAGTTCAGCATTGAGCGGTCCCCTCTCGAGGATCGGACTCCGACCGAGTGTGGTGTCCGACTTCACCCGGACCTTCCTGGGCGGTTACGAGCTTCCCGCGGCGCATGAGGTAGATGAAGAACGACGCGAAGGCGCCGAGCACGCCCGCGACGACGACCAGCATGGCGACGATGCCCATGTTGGTGGCTATCGCCAGCGGCGAATCGTTCTGGCCGAAACACACCGGACAGGCGAGCGCCGCACGCGGCGCCCCGACCAGAAGGCCGGTGAAGAGTGCCACAAGGGCATTGCGCATCAGAGCCGCCTCGTTTTCCGCTGGAACGCCGCGCCGTAGAGGCTCAGACCGACGCCGCTCGCGAGCGACATGACGCACACGAGCGCGTAAGTGAGGTCGTGCGCCGATTGATACTGCCCCGCGGCCCAGGCCGCGAAAAACGCCGCGAGGACGACCGACAACGCGATGAACAGAAGGTGGAAGGCACGCAGCGACATGTCAGTGCCCCGGGTGCTCGCCGCCCACGGCCGCTGCGGGCGTGCCGATGCCGTCCATCAGCGTGAACATCGGTACGCACATCAGCACGATGAAAAACACGAGCGTCAGCAGCAGCGCGCCGTAGATCCATTTCTTCTCGTGACTGAGGTGCATGAAGACCGCGGCGACCATCGATCCCTTCATCGTGGCGATGACGAGCGCCACCGTGATGGCGACGGGCACGGCGAAATGCAACTGATTGGCCGCCACGGTAATGGCCGTGAAGACGAGCAACGCCGCGCCGACCATCAGGTAGCCGCGGACCGTTTTCTTGACTGCCGCCGGATCCGAATGCATGCCGTATCTCTCCGTGTCCGCTTAAAGGCGGACACCACGAACCTATCGAAACGACCGAATCTCCGCAACCCCGTCATCTACCGTATCAAACGCCGTCATCGATCGCATCAAACGCCGTCATCGACCGCATCGAACGCCGTCACCGACCGCATCGAGTCATCTGGCATATCGGTAGTGTCCGGCTTCAGCCGGACCTACAACAGGTACAGAACCGGGAACAGGAAAATCCAGACCAGGTCGACGAAGTGCCAGTACAGGCCCGTCGCCTCGATGCGGTTGGCAAACTGATCGGAGTTCTCCTTCCACATCTTCGCGCCGGGTCCAAGCAAGTACGCCATCACGATCATCCCGCCCAGGATGTGAAGCCCGTGCAGGCCGGTCAGCGTGTAGTAGATCGCCAGGAACGTGCTGTGCGACGGCAACTCGCCCGTTGCAAAATGCGCGGAGTACTCGAAGTACTTGTTGACGAGGAAGAGCGCCGCGAGCAGGAACGTCGAGATGAGAAAGAGGCGATGCTTGCCCCAGTCGTTCATCTTCAGCGACGCCCAGGCCATGACCATCGTGACCGACGAGCTGATGAGGATGATGGTATTGATCGCACCGAGCCAGATGTTCAGCTCGCCGTGCGGCCATTCCGGCGCGCCAACGCGCAGGATGATGTAGGTGGAGAAGAGCGCCCCGAACAGCATGACCTCCGACGCGAGGAACAGCCAGATGCCCAGCTTTCCGTTCGTGAGCCCGGTATCGGGCCGCTCGTCGACCGTGTAAGGGATATTCATGCCTGCGCCTTCTCCGGCTCGAACTGCGCGCTGAAGTCCTTCGCGGCCCCAGGCACGCTGTACTCGTACGGTCCCCGGTACACAATCGGCTCGGTCAGGAAGTTGCCGTGCCCGGGCGGCGACGGCGCCGACCACTCGAGCGTCGTCGCTTCCCACGGGTTGCGGTCGACGGCTTTGCCCCACTTGAGGCTGCCGAAGAAATTGACGATGAACGGAATCTGGAACAGCCCCAGGCTCCAGGCCGCGATCCCGATCACCAGGTTCAGCTTGATCGGCAGGCCGGCGTTGTGCGTGTACAGCGCGCCGCCGTCATACATCCGGCGGTTCATCCCGGCCAGGCCCTGGATGAACATCGGCATGAACACGATGTTGATGCAAATGAACGACCCCCAGAAGTGAATCGCGCCCAGCACCTCGTTCATCTTCTTCCCGGTCGCCTTGGGGAACCAGTGGTAGATACCCGCGAACAGCGCGAAGATCGTTCCCGGCGCCACGACGTAGTGGAAGTGACCGATGACGTAATACGTGTCGTGCAGGTGGATGTCCGACGGCGCGAGGCCGAGCGGCAGACCCGTGAGCCCGCCGATGCCGAACATCGGCAGGAACGCCAGCGCGAAGAGCATCGGCGTCGTGAAGCGGATCGACGCGCCCCACAGCGACAGCAGCAGCGACGTCAGGATGACGACCGACGGAATCGAGATAATCATCGTCGTCGTCTGGAAGAACGCGCTCATCGTCGTGCCCATGCCGGTCATGAACATGTGATGCGCCCACACGATGAACGACAAGAAGCCGAGGGTGGTCACCGAGTACACCATCGCCTTATAGCCCCAGAGCGGCTTACGCGTGTTGTTCGCGATGATTTCAGCGACGATCCCCATCGCCGGAAGAATCAGCACGTAGACCTCGGGATGCGCCAGGAACCAGAACAGGTGCTGCCAGAGGAGCGGGTTGCCGTTGCCGGAGACCGGTATCGGCCTGCCTGACAACACCAGCCCGCTCGGCATGAAGAAGCTCGTGCCGGCGAGGCGATCCATGAGCTGCAGCACGCCCGCCGCTTCGAGCGGCGGAAACGCGAGGAGCAGCAGGAACGACGTCACGAACTGCGCCCACACGAAGAACGGCAGGCGCATGTAGCTCAAGCCCTTCGCCCTGAGCTGCACGATGGTCACGATGAAGTTGATCGACCCGAGCAGCGACGAGGTGATCAGGAAGATCATCCCGAGCAGCCACATCGTCTGACCGTTGGCGATGGGGAGCGTCGCAAGCGGCGGGTAGGATGTCCACCCCGACTGCGCGGCGCCGCCTCGCAGGAAGAAGCTCGTGATCATTGTGACGCCACCGAGGACGTACGCCCAGGAGCTCGCCCTGTTGATCTTCGGGAACGCCATGTCGGGCGCGCCGATCTGGAGCGGCATGACGAAGTTGCCGAAGCCACCGACAGCCAGCGGCACGACGCCCATGAACACCATGATGGTGCCGTGCATCGCGCCGAGCTGGTTGTAGAACTCGGGCAACATGATGCCCATTGGCGCGCGGTCCTGCCCGAGCCACTGGCCAATCAGCGGAATCGGCCGGCCCGGATAGGCCAGCTGCCACCGCATGATCATCATCAAGGTGAAGCCGAAGAGGAGAAACAGGAGGCCGGTGATCGCGTACTGGATGCCGATCACCTTGTGATCGGTCGAGAACACGTATTTCCGCCACCACCCGAGCTCCTCGTGATGAGGTTCGTCGTGGCCGCGCACGTCGACGTGTGCGGGTCGGCCGCCGGGATGAATGCCCGTTTTATCCATAAACGCAGCGAATTGTATGCAGAAGGCACAAGGGGCGCAAGATGGCTCCCCGGCGTAAGATCGCACCATGACCCGCCTGCCGGGCAGCGCCGCCCTGGCCTCTGCCGCGCTGATCCTCGCGTCCGCGCCGCCGGCCCGCGGCAACCCGGAGTCGGAAGCGCTGCGCGCGAAGGCCGCGAGCCAGATCTACAACCTCGACCACGACCTGGCGGTCGCGACGTTCCGTCAGGCCGTGGCTGCGGACCCGCAGGACCCCGGCGTCTATCGCGGTCTCGCGACATCGTCATGGCTGAGCATCACGTTCCGCCGCGGCAACATGACGGTCGACGATTACCTCGGCCGTCCGAACCGGCCGAGCAACGCGCCGTTGCCGAAACCGCCCCCGGAAACCGTCGCCGCGTTTCATGACGCCATCGAGCGGGCGATCGCGATCGCGCGCAAGCGCATCGCGTCGAACCCGCGCGACGCCGACGCGCACTACCAGCTGGGCGCGGCCGTCGGACTGCGCGCCTCCTACATGGCGACGGTCGACGGCAGCGTCATGGGCGCGTTCCGGTCCGCGCGCGAAGCGTTCGACGAACACGAGACGGTGCTCGCCCTCGCGCCCGCCCGCAAGGATGCCGGGCTCATCGTCGGCACGTACCGCTACATCGTTTCGGCGCTGGCGCTGCCGCTTCGGTGGGTCGCCTATGTCGCCGGCTTCGGCGGCGGCAAGGAGCGGGGCATACGGCTCATCGAGGATGCCGCCGCCTACAACGGCGACAACCGAACCGATGCCCGCTTCGCGTTGATGCTGCTCTACAACCGCGAGAGGCGGTATGACGATGCGCTGGGACAGCTGGCGCAGATGAGGGAGCAGTATCCGCGCAACCGGCTGCTGTGGCTCGAGACGGGATCGACGTGTCTGCGCGCCGGACGGCCGGCGGATGCGGAGCGCGTCCTCGACGAGGGCTTCACGCGCTTTGCCGACGATCGGCGGCCGCGGATGTTCGGCGAGGACGCCTTGTGGCGCTACAAGCGCGGGACGGCCCGCGCCGGCATCGGCAAGGCCGCGGAAGCCGAAGCCGACCTCAGGACCGCGATCCGCCTGGAGGGTCGGAAATGGGTCCAGGCACGGGCGCATCTCGAGCTCGGCAGGCTGGCGCTCAAGGCGGGAAACCGGGCCGCGGCGCGGGCAGAACTGCAGGCCGCCGTGACCCTCGGCGAGAGCGATAATGACCCGCTCACCGCCGAAGAGGCCCGGCGCCTGATGCCATGAAATCCGAACCCGCGCCTCCGGACTTCCGTCTAGTTGAGCCATGAGCCAGGGCACGCGGAAGACGTGGATCTCCGTCCTGATCGCGTCGGTGATCATCGTCGGCCTGCTGGCCGCCGCGGCGATCGGCGGCACGGTGTTCTTCATCTACCGCCACGTCAACACGCAGTTCACGCCGAGCGACAACGCGGAGCAGCAGTTCGCGGAAGCGCGTGCGCGTTTCACCGGTCAGCAGCCGCTCATCGAGATTCGACGAGACGACGAGCCCGTGCTGCATCGCGAAGTCATCCCAGCCTCTCTCCCCGCCGGGAAGCTCGACACGCTGCGCGTGATGGCCTACGACAAGCACGCGCGAAAGCTCGTGCGCGTGTCCATTCCGTTCTGGCTGCTCCGGATGGCGCCGTCGCGGCACGTGTCGTTCCTCAACGACAGCGGGA
>QHWJ01000257.1 GCA_003222535.1 Acidobacteriota bacterium
CAGCTCGATCGGATTCTGTGTCGCAAGCACGAAGAGCGGCCGCTCGAGCTCGTAGCGCACGCCGTTGACGGTCACCTGATACTCCTGCATGGCCTCGAGCAGCGCCGCCTGCGTCTTGGGCGGCGTCCGGTTGATCTCGTCGGCAAGGATGAGGTTCGCGAACACCGGCCCGGGAATGAAGCGGATTTCGCGGCGTCCGGTGCCGCGATCCTCCTCGATCACCTCGGTGCCGATGATGTCGGACGGCATGAGATCCGGCGTGAACTGGATGCGGTTGAACTTCAGGTGCACCGCCTGCGCGAGCGTCTTGATCAGCAGCGTCTTCGCGAGGCCCGGCACGCCGCGCAGCAGGCAGTGTCCGCCGGCGAAAAACGCGGTGAGGATTTCCTGAACGACGCCGTGCTGGCCGATGATCGCGCGGCCGAGCTCCTCGCGCAGCCCCGATGCGAGCCGCTGCGCGTCGTCGAACGATATGGGCCCGCGCGGCGCAATACGGACCTGTCCTGAGCCTGTCGAAGGGTCCACCGCAGCACCGGACGCGGACGGATCACGCATCGGCGGAAATTGTATCAGCTTGCCTCGGAGCGGCTATTCGGCCTCGAAATCGCGTCTCGACGCTGATCGATCCGACTCTCGTAGGGCGACCTCTCGTAGGGCGACCCTTTTAGGGTCGCCGTTCAGCGGGCGTCAATGATACGCTACGAGAATTGGGCCGCGATATAAACCGGACAGAGTAACGAAGGTCGGCGGTAAGACGGTCTGCACCTACAATCTCCGCGGCATGAAAGTCATCGTCACGGACGGAAACGTCGAGAGATAGTCCGCCGAATGGCAGCCCCGAAGTGGTGACGATCAAGTACGACGATCTATCGGCCGCATTCGACTTCGTTAGCTTTGCGGCTCCCATGGAGCAACGGGCTTACGTGTCTCTGGACACCGGCGCGATCTATTGGATTTCAGAAACGAACCCGATCGACGAAGAAGATCTACCGGACGATCTTGACGCATCAGATCGATACATCGCGATTCCAGACAAGAATGAACTTGACTTGGGGAACAATCTCGCGCTCCGGTTTGTCGAAGAGCAGTTGCCGGACCGGTACGCGGACGTCGAGGACTTCTTCCGGCGCCGAGGAGCTTACGCGCGCTTCAAAGAACTACTGGCAGCGGAAAAGTGTCTTGAGAAGTGGTGCGCGTTCGAGGCCGAGTCCACCGAGCGAGCTCTGCGGCACTGCTGCAAAGCGAATGAGATCCAGCTTGCCGAGAACGATAGTCAAGAATCGGCTTAACATGGCTTGCGGCCGACGGCGGCTGGTGCAATCGTGAGCCGGCGCGGCTGAAGCCGCGCGTCAGGCATCGCTAGAAACCATCGTTCCATGGCCAAGAGATGAAGTCCAGGAGGAAACTGGCTGCGCAACCACGACGAACGGGCGCACCATTCCTCCACAGAGTCCAGAGTCTGTCTGACAGATTCGATCCAACAAGGTACCCATTCAACCTCCGCGCATTTTCTCAAGGCATCGATCTGGCATTTCGCAGCACGGTAACCCTCTTCGTCGGCGAAAATGGCAGTGGCAAATCGACTCTTCTCGAGGCGCTCGCCGAGTGCTGCGGGTTCAACCCGGAGGGCGGGAATCGCGATCATCACCGGGCGACGTTTGCGGACCGCTCGGAATTGGCGCAGGCATTGAGACTGTCGTGGCTGCCGAAGGTCGCCGAAGGGTTTTTTCTGCGCGCGGAGAGTTTCTACAACTTCGCCACGTACATCGAGCAGGTATCCGATCTTCGAGCGTACGGCGGCAGGTCGCTACACATGCAATCGCACGGCGAGTCATTTCTTTCGTTGTTCGCGAATCGGTTCGAGCAGGGAGTCTACATCTTGGACGAGCCCGAAGCGGCATTGTCGCCGCAACGCCAGCTCTCATTTCTCAAAATCATCCACGATCTCGCGACACCTCGACATGCACAGTTCCTCATCGCGACGCATTCACCGATTCTCCTCGCCTATCCCGGGGCGGTCATATTCGATCTCGACGGGGACGAGATCCAGCCGACAAGCTATCGGGAGACGAAGCACTACCTGATCACCCGCGACTTTCTGAACTCGCCGGAACGGTTTTTCAAACATCTCCTCCGGACCGTCGATGAGCCGGAGGGCGATGCCTGACGGTTTGCAGCCGACAGCGGCCGGTGTCATGATGAGCCGCCGCGGCTGAGGCCTGACGTCAGGCAACGCTCTCTCGCGAGCATCACAGTTTGCGAATTACGCTCGTCATCATCGGCTTGTCGGCCGCCTTGGCTGGGGCGACACTGACGGCACAAACAGCAGACGGCCACGATGATTCCTGGCCGCCTCGGTGGGAAGTGGGCCCGTACGTTGGTGTGGCGCGTCACTCGCTGGTTGGCACCCATTTGGGCGTGACACCAGATCGGAATCATTTGCTTATCGGTGTGCACATCACGGTGAACATCGTCGGTTCCCGCCGATGGACCCTCCGTTACGCGCCAGAAGTCGTGCCGTTGCTGCTTATTTCCAACAATCCGAAGTATCGCCAGGTTCTGCAAGCCGATGGTGGCCATATCACAGTCGAGGATGGGCGAGGATCGGTTGCCGGTTTTGCGATCTCTCCGATCGGGCTTGAAGCCCAGAGTCGGCTTACCTCTCGCTGGCGCGCGTATACCGCCGGTGCCGCGGGCGGCGTCTGGTTTACGCGAGAAGTGCCCACGGCGTACTCGCGCGCTTTTAACTACACGTTCGAGGTTGGCGGCGGCCTCGTCTGGCAGTATCGTTTTCGGGAGTCGCTGCGTCTCGGGTACAAGTTTCACCACCTCTCGAACTTATATACGGCGCCAGACAATCCGGGGATCGACGGCGCAGTGTTTCTGCTGGGGTTCGACCGTGCGATCCGTTCGCATCACTAATCTACGTTGCCCAACATCGCGTGCAGCCGACGGCGCTGATGACAGATGAGCACCGCGGCTGATGCGGCGACGTCAACAGCGTGGTACATAAAAAGAATGCGACTGTTGCTGATCATCTTGCTGTTCGGAAGGCTGGACCTGGAGTCGGCCACGCAGGGTTCGGCACCGATCGATTGGGAGAGAGCGGACCGAGCGACGGTTCGGCTGTCCCCTTCCGCCTTTCCCGAGTTGCCAGACGTTGTTCGGCGGGAACTCGAGCACCGAGACTGTGTCATCCCTCAGGTGTTTTCGAACCGGGCTCCACACAACATCGTCCGTGGGCGGTTTACGTCGGCGACTCACCAAGATTGGGCGGTTCTGTGTTCGCGGCGCCAGGTATCGTCAATCCTGGTCTTTCGCAGCGGCTCGGTCGCGTCTGTGCTCGAACTGGCTCGTCAGCCTGATCGCAACTATCTGCAGAATGTGGGACCTGGCGGTGTGATCGGGTTCTCCCGAGCGCTCGGTGTAGCAGATCCGAAGTTTATCCGGGAGCATCATGAGTGGTACGGTGGCCCAGAGCCACCTCCGTTGGACCACGACGGCATCAACGACATGTTCGTTGGGAAAGCATCGGTCGTTTGGTACAGGCACGCGGGGCGCTGGTTGCAACTCACCGGAGCGGATTGAAAGAGTGCTCCGGACGTAGCAGTGTAGAACGTCTCACCCTCCAACAGTCATCTCTTCGGAATATTGCTCGATGCTGGAGGAGCCATGAGGCCGGTCCGCAGGTGGGTTCTTGTTAGGGTTTCCGCACAGGTCGCCGTCCCTATGCTCAGACCGGCCATTTTCGCCCTGGTGATCGT
>QHWJ01000258.1 GCA_003222535.1 Acidobacteriota bacterium
GAAAGGGCATTCCGCCAAGTCCAAGAAGTATGCGGCGTCTTTCGTGAACCGCGAGGCGGCCCCGTTCGTTAGGAAATTCAGAAGCGCCTGCGCACCATCGCTGATTCGCGTTCGGGGCCCGAGGTGGGGGGCGAGCGGGGACGATGATCAGGAACAAGACCGACGTCGCGGCCGCCATCTGCGCCGCTGCGTTCGTCGTCGTGCTGGCGGTTTCGGCCTACTGGGACCGCAGCATCCGAGTGCTTCACGTCTTCGAGTCGTTGCCCTACATCGCGGCGGCGATCCTGTGCCTCCGTCGGAGCAAGGTCGGCTACGCGCTGGGCGCCGCCAGCGGTGCGTCCTGGCTTTGGATGGCCGGATTCCTCACCACCTTCATCCGCAATGGCTTCCAGCGGCTGCTTATGCTCTACCGTCACGGTGGCGTCGACAGGCCTGATCTCCTGATCGCCGTCCCCGCCGCGATCGCCACGGGCGGGCTGCTACTGTTCTCGGTCGCCGGATATGCGCGTCTTCCTCACAAGTCCTGGCGCGATCTGGGACTCCTGGCCGCGGTTTTGGTAGGAGTACTCCTCTTCTTCATCGTGATGTTCGGGGCCTTCGCCCCTAGGTATCTGGCCATGTTCCAACGCCTGATTCGGTAGGCCATCCAGGTCTCTGGGTCGGGGCTAGCGCTGGACGCGCCGGGCCGGGGTCGTAGATGGAATCGCGGACTTCCTGCAGGACGCCCTGTGTCGTCAGGACGCCGATCTCGGTCTGGGTGAAGACACGGAGCGCCGCGTAGCCCAGGACGGCCGAGGACCTGCGCCTCGCTCACGCCGCGCTGCTTGAGGGGAGCCGTAGGCGACGGTCAGAAGATCCGAAGCTAGGCAGCTTCGCGCGGATGCACGTCCCGCGCGATTCGATCGGCGGAAGCGCGCTGAACCGAATCCAGATCGTATGCTGCCTGGAGGTTCATCCAGAACTGGGGCGTCGTACTGAAGTAGCGCGCTAGCCGTAGAGCCGTGTCGGCAGTAATACGCCGACGACCGTTGACGATCTCGCTCACTCGCGTCACTGGCACCCGCAGATCCCGCCCGAGGCGGTTGATGCTGATCCCGAGAGGCTTCAGGAGGTCCTCCCGCAGGATCTCGCCCGGATGTACCGGCGGCAGCCGGCGTGCTTTCCTTGGCATCGTTCCTCCGTCAGTGGTAGTCCACGACCTCGACGTGCTGCGCTTCGCCGTCCTTCCACACGAAGCAGATCCGATACTGGTCATTGATCCGGATGCTGTGTTGCCCCCGCCGATCACCGCCAAGGGCCTCGAGGTGATTGCCCGGAAACGCGCGCAGGTCGTCGAGTCGTTGGGCTGCATGCAACTGCGCCAGCTTGCGCTGAGCGACCCGAGCAATGTTCCGGAATCGACGCGTCGCGTACCCTTGGAACAACGCCTCGGCGTCTCGGTTCCGGAAGGAACGGATCACCTGCTCAGCATATTACGGATGGCGTGATATGCCAAACGTTATGCGCGGAGCAACCCGTCGGCCGTCTCGCGCTCGGTGACGGGGTTCGCCTCACACGCGAGACTCCTGAGGCTGGACCGATCGTACCGGCAACGAGACGGGCGGAGCGTAGTTACGCCGGGTCCAGGCGCCTACGCAAGCGCCATGTTCAGATTCTCAATCGCCTCGTCGATCTCGCCCGTGCTCTTGTAGCCTACCGTCACGCAATCGACGCCCGCCTGCCTGAACGCAAACTTCATCGCCTTCTGCCGGTCCTCGCGGTTGAATGTGCCCTCGCCGATGAGCTTCATCGAGATTACGCCCATTCCTTCGTTCCGAACCTTCTTCACGTGCTCGACGACCTCGGGCACATTCCCTAACCCCTGGGTGGCGTAGTCTTCGGCGTCCATGCTCTTGCCCTTGTGATTCACCCGGATCATGGCAACGTTGAGCCATTCATTCCCTGGGACCCGTCGCAGCGCCGGGAGGCCGTGGACCGACGCGCCGTGGCTCACCACAGCCTTCTTCGATTCGGCTTCCAAGATCGCGTCCTGCCAGCGGCGGGTGTCGGCTGGCCAGGTGGCGGTATGTTGCCAGTGCAGCAACAGGATGTCGAAGTACTCCGTGTTCGCCAGCGTGCGCAACTCGTCGACTTTCTGTTGCGGGCTCACACCGTCGCGAGTGGTCACCTTGGACATCAGTTGATAGCTCTCCCGCGGGATACCCTTCAGAGCGATGCCCAGCATCTTGTGCATCTCACCGTACGACTCGGCGGTCTCGAAGAAGCGAATGCCGCGGTCGTAGGCATGGCGCACTAGGCGCGTAAACCCCTCCTGCCCGAGATCGCGCTGAACCTGGCCGCTGAAGCTCCCCGTGCCAAAGGCCAAACGCGTGACTCTCACCCCGGACCTGCCCAGGGTTACGAAGTCGGTTGCCGTGTTGCGCTGTGCCATGAGCGGCAGACCGCCAGTGACCGCAAGCGTTCCAGCGGCAAGCCCAGTCTTCATGAATTCACGTCTTGTGAAATCGATCATTTGGCTCCTCCACGAGACCCGAATAGGGCACATGTTACCAAGCCCCCAACTCAAACCGGATCGTTCGCATCCCCCGGGCACCACGAACCGGAACTGCGCGAGGGGTCTAGGAGTGTGGGCCCACGCCGCGTCCGCGGACGCACCTACAAGGTCGTGCTCGCCTACATGGCCTGATGACGCTCGTCCTTTGAATGGATGGTCGACGAATGCGCTTAGCACTGTCACACCCACGCCAGCGGCCGTTTGGCCCTTCTCGCGGCTCATCGTGTGAGTGCTCACGTGTCGGCCGCGCCCCGGCGCGGCCATGAGAGACGCCCTTGTCACGTCCCTGGCAGAGTCCCGCTTGCGAAAGCCGGGCTTTGGCCGCGCCTCCCGGGTTTGGGCGGGACCTCGCGCCCCACGTGCTCCCCACCTGTGAGGAGCCCGCTGGCGGTGGTGGTGGCGGTGGTGCGTCTTCTCATTCTTGAGAACGGGCCCGTGCGTGTCCCGTCCTGATCCCTGGGAGGAGTGAAGTCGCGGCGCTCGCTGCGAACGCCCTCCCGCAATACCGCCCACGAGATGCACGGACCGGCCTGAAACAACCGTGGGAAGTCGCTCGGCCCTGCTGGCCTCGCATGCGGCACAGATCCCCCCTCGACGCGGGGATCTTCAGCACACGATCGGTCTCCTTCTCGAGGTGGTCGAAGACCTCCTGGCCGCCCCGCGATCGCTCCCGCAACTCGTCCGTTGGCGCGTCGCCTGGCTGTCACGTCTGGCGCGGTCCCGGACGTCTAGAGAGGCCGCCGCCGCCGCCCGACTCTCGCTGAGCGCCCCTCGCTCTACCTGAGGAGCCAACCCCTCTCTGGCGTGTCAACAAGTCCGAGAAGGGGGATGCCGGGCTGGTCGATCGATCAGTCATCGAGCGGCTTGAGAAGATGTGTCGCCGTGTACTTGCCGACCCTGCTGCCGAGCTTGGTACCCACCTCGGTGCTGTTGCGCCAGTGCATGCCGCCCCACACACGCGCGTTGCCCTCCTCGGCATGGATCTCTGCGGCGCTCGTGTACTGACGAACCGCGCCGGCATTCCCCTTGAACTCCAGCGGGAACTGATCGGTCTCGAACCACACCGTGTAGAACCCGAGGGCGCCGGCGCCGACCGTGGTGTGCGCAGCGGGATATTCGGGGTGGGATGGTGTGGTGATGAAGGGTGTCCACGCCGCATCCGGCTCGGTCTCGCTGTTCCCATCGGTATCTCCGGCCCGGATGGCGGTCACTGGACGCCAGAACATGTACGTGTACTTCGCATCCCAACAGGCGATTAGCGAATTCGTCACCGCCGCCAGGCCAATGGCCTCGAAACGAGCGGCGGTCAGTAGATCCATCGTGCGGGCCAAGCTGCGAACGTTGGCGCTCCACAGCGCGGTTGCCGATGGCGACCAGAACAGTGCCGTCGCAGACTGCTCGGCAGTTCGACTCGTGTCGGTTGCGCGACCGAGGTCCTTGATCTCGTGGTAGTCGGCGGTGTAGGTCCTGCTGTCGAGCGCTGGC
>QHWJ01000303.1 GCA_003222535.1 Acidobacteriota bacterium
CGATCGTGGCAGGGCCGGGAAATCAGCCTGTACCGTCTCCAGCTGGGACTATAGGGGACTGGGGACTGGGGACTCTAATTCAATAGACCAATCAAATTACCCGATTACCCGATTACCCGATGCGAGTTACTTGAGCCGGTTGTACTTCCGGAGCGCCTGGCGCAGCGCGTCGTGCGAGATGGCCTCGGTCCTGTGGCCGTCGACGCCGATCATCGTCTCCGCCGCGACCAGCGCGTTCACGATCGCTTCTTCGGTCGCCTGCACGGTCGCCTCGAACACCGCGCCGATGCGCGCGTTGGACATCATCGACACCTGCGCGGCCTCGGGCGCGTTCGCCGCGCCGGCGTTCGCCGTCGAGAACGCGATGAAGATGTCGCCGGACCCGTTGCTCGAGACGCTGCCGGTACGCGCGAGGCCGAGCGTGGCGCGGCGCGCGATGCGCTTGAGCTGATGCGGGAGCAGCGGCGCATCCGTCGCGACGACGATGATGATGGACCCCACTTCGCCGAGGGCGTCACGTGCGCGCGAGGCGTCGGCTGCGCGGCCGGCCGCAGGCTCCGGCAGTTCCTGGCCGACGGGCACGCCCGCGACGCGCAGCAGATCACGCGTCCCGTGATTTGCCTGCACGAGCACACCGACGACGTAGCCGCCGGAGCGCGCGTCGATCTTTCTCGACGCGGTGCCGGTGCCGCACTTGAAGCCGTAGCAGCGCATGCCGGTGCCGCCGCCCACGTTGCCTTCGGCGACGGGCCCCGAACGCGCGCCGTCCAGCGCGGCGAACACGTGCTCGGGCTTGACGTGAAACCCGTTGATGTCGTTCAGGAACCCGTCCCACGTTTCCGCCACCACCGGCAGCGACCACGCCTGCGAGGCCTGGCCGTGCTCGACCGACCACTTGATCGAGGCGTCGCGGACGACGCCGACGCTGTGCGTGTTGGTGATGAGGATCGGTCCTTCGAGGAAACCGGCTTCTTCGATCCAGGTCGTGCCGGTCATCTCGCCGTTGCCGTTCAGCGAGAACCAGCCGGCAAACACCTGGTCCTTTGAATTCTTTCCGCGAGGCAGGATCGCCGTGACGCCGGTCCGCACGGGACCGGCGCCCACCTTGAGCGGACCAGCGCCGGAGATGAGGGTCGTCGCCCCGACTTCGACGCCGGGCACATCGGTGATTGCATTCAGCGCGGCCGGCGTCCCGTCGAACGGAATCCCGAGATCGCGCGCGCGCGGCTTGCCTTGCGCGTCCACGGTGGCGCCGCCGAGCGATACGGCTATGCACACGCTCGTGGTGAGCGTGTCGAACCACGAGCCTCGCGCGAGCACCAGCGAACGGACAAGGCCTCGTTGCACAACGACCTCACTGTAAAAGTCTCAAGTCCGATCAGACTTCAGACTTCAGACTTCCAACTTCAGACTTGTTCAGCGTCCTCCCTTGATCTCCGCGTACAGTTGACCGACGAACCGGTCGGATGTCTGCGCCGCCTGCGGCACGCGCGCGTCGTATTCACTCGTCGGTTTTGCCGCGACGACCTGTTCCTGCGTCTTACCCTGACTGACCAACGCCGCCACGCGATCGCGAATCGCCATCGCCATGTCGCGGTGCGCCGCCACGCCGCCTTTGTCGACCACCGCGCCGTGGCCGGGAATGATCTTGGTGCCGGGGCCCGCCAGATTGATGAGGGCCGTGAACCCCTCGAGCATTCCCTTGAGCGAGCCGCCGTTGGCGCGGTCGATGTTGGGATAGCCGACCGAGCGATAGAAGTCGCCGGTCATGATGACGTCCACGCCCGGGAACCGCACCATCGTGTCGCCGTCGGTGTGCGCGACCGGCACGGGAATCAACTGCACGTCCTCGCCGTTCATGTGAAACGTCACCGGTCCGCGGAACGTGATCATCGGCAGCGCGGCGGCAGGAGCAGGCCGTCCCGGGCTGGGAGGCGCGGCCAGGCGGGCGCGCAGCTCGTCGCGCGCGACGATCGTGACGCCCATCTTCGCGAGGTTCTCGTTGCCGCCCGTATGATCCCCGTGCACGTGCGTGTTGATCATGAAGCGGATCGGGCGATCCGAGAGCTGCTTGATCGCCGCGACGATCTTGTCGGTCAGCGGCGCGAACTGCGAGTCCACCATCAGGACGCCGTCCGGTCCGGCCAGCACGCCGATGGCGCCGCCTTGTCCTTCGAGCGTGTAGAAGTTGGCGCCGATCTTTGTCGCCTTGATTTCGACCTTGCTGAAGTCGGGCGCCGCGGCGGCCGGGGGCTGCGCGGGGGCCTGGGCGGCCGGTCCCTGGGCGCCGATGGACGCGGTCGCGAGCGCGAACGCCGCCAGCACCGCATGGATGGATGAGCGTACGGACTTTGTCATCGCGTCCTCCCTTCCGGGCAGGAATGCCGGATTTCGGGCAAGCGTAACACGATGAAGTCAGCCCGGGATCAGACGAAGGAGCGCGAGGCTTTCAGCCGAGCGGAACGGGCGCGGCCGAGAGAGCCGCTCGCCTGAAAGGCCCGCACGACGTTGTGCCCGGACCACGGACCAAGGACGGACCACGGACCAGAGGACGGACCAAGCACCAGGAACCAGGGACCAAGGACGAAAATCAGCCGACGTAGGCGATCGAGTAGCCGCGCTCCTGTGCGTGGTTGACGGCGATGATGCCCGCCGGCACGAAGTGCGCGTTGACGATTGCGTTCCCGGTCAGCTCTTTGTAGATGTTGTCTTCGTTGCCATCGAGCTTTCGCGCGATGAACCTCGCGAGGCGGTGCGTGGACATGTTGCAGACAGCGAAATGCACGCCGCGCTTCACCTGTACGTCGAGATCCGCTTTGAACACGTTGACGACCGGCGCCACGCCGGTCTTCGGGTCGGTGAATTCCTCCGACTCCCCGAGCGCCTTACCGTATTTCGCCCAGATCGCGTCGGTGAAGGCGAACTGTGTCGCTCGATGCCGCAGGCACATCACGACCGCGAGATGCCGGGGAGTTGATCGAGCCAGTCGTCGGTCGGGTGGCGTGCCGGCTGCCAGCGCGCGTCGGCCCGATCTTGAGCGTCGAGCGGCCGCTCGGCTGACGCCTTCGCGCCGCCGAGGCCGAATGCGGCGGCAGCCGCTGCGAAACGAGCGAGGAATGATCGGCGTGCAGTCATGGCGGTGATTCTATCAGACCAGCGAGGCTTCGTACTCCTCGTAAGTGCCCTTGAAATCCTGAATCGTGCGGCCGTCGAAGTGCCAGACGCGTGTGCCGACTTCCTCCATCAGATCCTCGTCGTGGGTGACCAGGAACACCGTCCCTTCGTACTTCTGCAGCGCGACGTTCAGCGCGTTGATCGACTCGAGGTCGAGGTGATTGGTCGGCTCGTCGAGGACGAGCACGTTCGGCTTCTGCAGCATGATCCGGCAGAAGAGCAGCCGCGCCGTTTCGCCGCCCGACAGCGCTTCGGTCGGCTTCACGCCCTCTTCACCGCTGAACAGCATCTGGCCGAGCAGGCCGTGGATGTCCTGGCGCGACGCCGCGGGATCGAACTGGTGCAGCCAGTCGACGGCTGTGAGCCCCTTCTCGATAAAACCTGTGTGATCCTGCGGGAAGTACCCGATCGACACTTCATGACCCCATCGCGCGGTGCCGGCATCGATGCTGGCGGGCGAGGCTTTCACCCCGGGCGCGTCGGCCAGCAGCGCCTTCAGCATCGTCGTCTTGCCGAGACCGTTTCTCCCGACGAGGACGATCTTCTCGCCGCGGTTGACGATGGCGCCGAAGCTCGAGAGGACCTTCAGGTCGCCGAACGCCTTGCTCACGCCCTTCGCTTCGAGCGCGACGCGGCCCGACGGCCGGTTCATCGCGAACTTGATGTACGGGCGCTGGATGTTCGATCGCGCGAGCTCGGTGGTCTGCAGCCGCTCGACTTCCTTCTTGCGCGACATCACCTGGCTCGCGCGCGTGCCAGCCGAGAAGCGCGCGATGAAGTCCTGGAGCTGCGCGATTTTCTTCTCGCGCTGCTCGTTGTCCGCCTCGACGCGCGTGCGGATCTGCGTCTTGGCCAGGACCATGTCGTCGTACCCGCCGGTATACGTGATGATCGTCTGGTAGTCGATGTCCGCGGTGTGGGTGCAGACCGCATTCACGAAATGACGGTCGTGCGAGACGACGATGAGCGTGCCCTCGTAGCGGACGAGGAGCTCGCGCAGCCAGTGGATCGAGTCGAGGTCCAGGTGGTTGGTCGGCTCGTCGAGGAGGAGCGCCTCCGGCCGGCCGAAGAGCGCCTGCGCCAGAAGGACGCGCACTTTCTGTCCGCCCTGCAGCTCGGCCATCGTGCGGCCGTGCAGCCGGTCCGGGATGTCGAGGCCCTGGAGCAGAATCGCGGCGTTGCTCTCCGCCTCGTAGCCGTCCTCTTCGCCGACAATGCCTTCGAGCTCGCCGAGGCGCATGCCTTCCGCGTCGGTCATGTCGGTCTTCGCGTAGAGCCGTTCACGTTCTTCGAGAGCCGCCCACAGGCGGTGGTTGCCCATGATGACGGTGTCGGCCACACGAAAGCGATCGAAGGCGAAATGGTCCTGCCGCAGCACGCCGAGCCTGGCGGGGTGCACGACCGTGCCGCGCTGCGGCGGCAGCTCGCCGGTCAGCAGCTTCATGAAGGTGGATTTGCCGGCGCCGTTCGGGCCCGTCAGCCCGTACCGACGGCCCGCCGAAAACGTCGTCGTCACATCGTCGAAGAGCACCTTCGACCCGAACCGCATCGACACACCCTGGACTGAAATCATTCTCGAGCAACCTTGAAAGACCCCGCAGGCTGGAGCGCGAGGCTTTGGCCGGGCGTTCTCCGAAGAAGAATGCAGCGGGAGGGACGGAGTATTTTAGCAGAAAATCACGCAACAATGGCGGGATGATTCAGCCCGGCTCGACCGACGCGATCGCCGTTCTCGGGGGAACCGGTCGGCAGGGGCGCGGCCTTGCGCAGTGGTTCGCGCGGGCCGGCCTGCGCGTGATTGTCGGATCGCGCGACCCGGTGCGCGCGCGCGAGGCGGTCGCCGGCTGGCCGGCGACAGGGCCGCCGCCGGAGGTCGCCGACTACGTCGCGGCGTCCGCCCGCGCGGACGTCGTGGTCCTCGCCGTGCCATTCGTCTCCGTGGACCCGCTGCTGCAGGAGTTGCAGCCGCATTTCAAGGATGGCACGCTCGTGATCGACGTCATGGTGCCCGTGACGTTCGCCGGTGGAAAGATTGCGCTCATCGACGTCGCCGAAGGATCGGCGGCCGAGCACGTGAGGGCGCGGCTGCCGCCAGCGGTTCGCGTGGCGTGCGCGTTCAAGACTGTCCCCGCGCACCTGCTCGGTGCCGGTTTCGGGCCGCTCGATTGCGACGAGTTCGTGTGCGGCGATTCCGACGAGGCGCGATCGTCGGCGTCGGCGCTCGTGGCGTTGCTGCCCGGGTTGAGGCCGGTGGACGTCGGGCCGCTGTCGCGTGCGCGCTCGATCGAGCATCTCACCACGCTCGCAATCGCGATCAACCGCCGCCACAAGACTCACGACGCGCGATTTCGCGTCGTCGGCTTGTGAGACCGTGGAGTGCGGGCGCGACGTTGATAAACCGTGTCACGACCGTCCCGGTGACTGTGACCGCTTGATCGCTCCCACGACGAAATGCCACTATGACGGCTCTGGAGGTGGCGCGATGGCGACGATTCCTGCATCTCATGCCGATCTATTGAAGAGGCCGACGTTCGCCAACCTGGCGACGCTGAATGCCGACGGCAGCCCGCAAGTGACGCCGGTGTGGGTGGATTTCGACGGCACGCACGTCCTGGTGAACACCGCTCGCGGACGGGTGAAAGCGAAAAACCTTGCGCGCGAGCCCCGCGTCGCGCTGGCGATCGCCGATCCGGAGAATCCCTACCGGTACCTGGGTATTCAAGGGCGCGTCGTCGAGTTGACCGAAGCGGGCGCCGACGCCCACATCGACAAGATGGCCAACAGGTACATCGGCAAAGACTATCCCTTCCGCGCTCCCGGCGAAGTGCGCGTGATCGCCAGGATCGCGCCCGAGAAGGTCCACACGAACGGATAGCGTTCGGAGCCTGTGGCCGCCGAACTGCACATCTTCGCTGTTCCCGGAATTCCGGACATCACGCCTGGCGCCGAGCTCGGCGCGTTGCTCGCCGAAGCGGTGACGCGGGCCGGGCTTGCCATCGATGCGGGCGACGTCTTCGTCATCGCGCAGAAGATCGTCTCGAAAGCTGAAGGCGCGCTCGTTCGACTGGACGAGGTCGTGCCGTCGCCGCTGGCGGAGCAGTGGGCGGCCGCCCACGGCAAGGATTCGAGGGTCGTCGAGGTGATCTTCCGCGAGTCGCGCCGGATCGTCCGGATGGATCGCGGCATTCTGATCGCGGAGACGCGTCACGGCTTCGTCTGCGCGAACGCCGGCGTGGATGCGTCGAACGTCGCGCCCGGCTTCGTCACGGTGCTGCCGCGCGATGCGGACGCCTCGGCCGAGCGACTGCGCGACGCCCTCTGTAGGGCGACCCTTTCCCGCCTCCGCTCGCTCGAACCATCAGCGAGTTCGGGCGAGGCTCGCCGAAGCGCTGGAGGCGCGAAGGCGGCAGGGTCGTCGTCGGATCCGGCGTCGCCGTTGGAACCAGGCTGCGCCGTCATCATCTCCGACACGTTCGGCCGCCCCTGGCGCGAAGGGGCCGTCAACGTCGCGATCGGCGTCGCCGGATTGCGGCCGTTAATTGACTATCGCGGCTGTATGGATCCGTACGGGCGCCCCCTGCAGTCGACGGAGATTGCGCTGGCGGACGAGCTCGCCGGCGCGGCGGAGATCGTCACGCGCAAGACCGGGCGCACGCCCGTGGCGATCGTGCGCGGGGCAGCGGAGTGGTCGGGTGAAGGCTCGGGCCGGATGCTGGTGCGCGAGGCCGGCCGCGATTTGTTCCGCTGATCTGCGCGCCGTTTCGTGAGGAGCGCGAGCCTTTCAGGCGAGGGTTCGCTCTGGCGCACCAATCGCCAGCCCGCGCCCAGTGCCGCCTTCGGCGCCAGCACGTACCCCGAGGCTTCTTCGGTCAGCATCTCGCGGCTCACCCATTTTTCGCCGCCGAGGATCGGATCGAGCAGCAGGTCAGGACCCACAC
>QHWJ01000197.1 GCA_003222535.1 Acidobacteriota bacterium
CCCGCCGTGTCGTCGGGCAGTCTCGGCCGGCCGGCGCGGCCGGCGAATGGCGCTCGTACGCCGGCGATCTGCGGAACCACCACTATTCGCCGCTCAATCAGATTACGGCCGCCAACTTCAACCTGCTCGAAGTCGCGTGGCGGTTCAAGACCGACAACCTCGGTCCACGTCCCGAGTACAAGCTCGAAGGCACGCCGCTGATGGTGAACGGCGTCTTGTACACCACCGGCGGCACGAGACGGTCGGTGGTCGCGCTCAACGCCGCGACCGGAGAGCTGCGCTGGGTGCATTCGGAGCTGGAAGGCGCTCGCGCGGCCGCTTCACCCCGTCAATTGTCCGGACGGGGCGTCGCGTACTGGTCCGACGGGCGGGAGGAGCGCATCCTCTATGTCACGACGGGCTATCGACTCGTCTCGCTCGACGCGAAAACCGGCAGCCGCATCGCGTCGTTCGGCAAGGATGGGATCGTGGACCTGAAAGACGACGTCGTCTTCGGCAAGGGCCAGCAGATCGATCGTGAAGCCGGTGAAATCGGGCTGCATGCCACGCCGGCGATTACGAAGGACGGCGTCGTCATGGTGGGATCGGCGTTCCTCGAGGGCGGCACGCCGAAGACCCACAACAACACCAAGGGGCTCGTGCGCGGGTTCGACGTGCGAACGGGCCGGCGGCTCTGGACGTTCAACACGATTCCGCGCCCCGGTGAATTCGGCAACGAGACATGGCTCGACGAATCGTGGGCGGTCAACGGCAACGTCGGCGTCTGGAACCAGATTGCGGCCGACGAGGAGCTCGGCCTGGCGTATCTGCCGGTCGAGACACCGAGCTCGGATTTCTATGGCGGTTTGCGCCCGGGCAACAATCTGTTCGCCGAAAGCCTGGTCGCGATCGACTACAAGACCGGGCGTCGCAAGTGGCACTTCCAGCTCGTGCACCACCCGATCTGGAACATGGATATCGCCGCCGCGCCGATCCTCGTCGACATCACCGTCAATGCCCAGCCCGTCAAGGCCGTCGCGGTGATGGGGAAACAGGCGTTTCTCTATTTGTTCAACCGCGTGACGGGTGAGCCGGTTTTTCCCATCGAGGAGCGGCCGGTGCCGCAGTCCGATGTGCCGGGTGAGAAGACGTCTCCGACGCAGCCGTTCCCGACCAGGCCGCCGGCCTACGACTACCAGGGCGTCACCATCGAGAACCTGATCGACTTCACGCCCGAGCTGAGGGCCGACGCGTTGAAGATCGCCGCACGTTACAAGCTCGGACCGATCTTCACGCCGCCGCCGGTCAGCAGGCGGGAAGGTCCGATCGGCGGATTCCGATCGTCGGGCGGCACGAATTGGCCCGGCGGCTCGTTCGATCCGGAAACGCACATCGCGTACGTGCCCTCGTTCACGGCGATGCCGGTCCTCGGCCTGCTGCCGCCGCCGAACCGGGAGTTCTCGGATCTCCCGTACGTGTCGGGCAACGCTCTCACAGGAGTTCGATATATCTCCGGCCCCGGCGAGAACGTCGGCGCCGACGCGCGGCCCGCCCCGGCCGTCCGGGGCAACGCGCCCATCTCATCGACGGGAGATGCGGCGACCAACGGCGACGCGTTGCCTCAGGGTCTGCCGTTGCTGAAGCCGCCCTACGGACGCATCACGGCGATCAACCTCGATCGAGGCGAGATCGCGTGGCAGGTTCCTCACGGCGAGACACCTGACAGCGTCCGCAATCACCCTGCGCTGAAGGGGTTGAGCATCCCGCGCACCGGACAGTCGGGCGCGGTCGGCGCGCTCGTGACCAAGACGCTTGTCATCGCCGGCGATCCGTTGGCGACGACAGCCCCCAACCGTCCGCGCGGCGCGATGCTGCGCGCATATGACAAAACGACAGGCCGGGAGGTCGGCGCGATTTTCATGCCGGCACAGCAATCGGGGACGCTGATGACGTATGCGTTGAACGGCCGGCAGTTCATCGTCGTGCCGATCGGCGGCGGGGCGTACAGCGGAGAGTATGTCGCGTTCGCCTTGCCGGCCACCTCGGCGACGCGATAAGGACGATCGAACGCAGAGCCCGCAGAGCTCGCAAAGCTTTGGGGAAAATCTTCTTCGCGGGCGTTGCGTGTTTTGCGGTCAACGGTGTGGGCTGGAACGACTGGAGGAGCAGATGCGAAGAATCATGTTGGGGCTCTTTGGAGCGATCTGCGCGTGCGCCGCGCTGACGGCGCAGGGTGATCCGCAGCCGACGTGCAGGAACTGTCCCGGGACTTACATCCCGAACGACGAAATCCAGGCGTACGTGAAGAAGGCGATCGCCGAGAAGCGCACCGACCAGCAGGTGCGCGACATCGACATCGGGAAGAGCCACGTCGGCATCGGCGTGGTCCATCGCGGCAAACTGGCGGCCCCGGCGCCCGAGTCGGTCGCCGAGCACGACCTGGTCAGCGAGGTCTATCACATCATCGAGGGGTCGGCGACGCTGGTCACGGGACCGGATCTCGTCGGCAGGAAACGCCGGCCCGCGGATCTGGAGACCGTTCGGCTCTTCAACGGGCCGGGGAACAACTCCGCGTCCATTCGGAACGGCGTCCCCCACGAACTGAAGGCGGGAGACGTGATCGTGATCCCCGCCGGCACCGGACACTGGTTCACGAAGATTGACGATCACATCACGTACCTGATGGTCCGGATCGATCCCGACAAGGTCACGCCTGTCAGGGATGAAGCGGAGTCGAAGGCGTACCTGCAGACGAAGCGGTAGCGGCCATGCGCGCATCAATCACATCGCTGGTGGTCGCGCTTGCCGTGGTCTGCGCGGTCGCGCAGACGCGGACGGCCAGAACACTCGATATCTACGTCGTCGACGTGGAGGGCGGGAACGCCACGCTCTTTGTGGCGCCCTCCGGTGGGTCGGTCCTCATCGACACCGGGAACGGCGGCGCCGCCGGCTCCCGGGACGCCGGCCGCATCATGGCGGCCGTCAAGGACGCCGGGCTCTCGCAGATCGACCATCTGATCACCACGCACTGGCACGGCGATCACTTCGGTGGCATGTCCGAGCTCTCGTCGCGCATCCCGATTCGGCATTTCATCGATCACGGTCCGACCGTCGAGCCGCAGCCGGCGTCCACGGCATTCCTCCAGGACGTCTACCCGTCGCTTTACGCGAAGGGGACTCACACGATCGCCAAGCCTGGCGATCGGATTGCCGTGGCCGGTCTCGACTGGCGCGTTGTCGCTTCCGGCGGGCAGATGATCAAGGCGCCACTTCCCGGCGCGGGGCGAACGAATCCTTATTGCGCCGGCTTCGCACCGCAGGCTGCCGACGCGTCGGAGAACGCGCAGTCGGTCGGCAGCGCCGTCACGTTCGGAAAATTCCGGGTCGTGCATCTCGGCGACCTCACGTGGAACAAGGAATTCGACTTGATGTGTCCCACCAACCGGATCGGCACCGTCGATCTGTTCGTCGTGTCCCATCATGGACTGCCGATCTCCAATTCAGCCGTCCTCGTGCACGCGATTCATTCGCGGGTCGCCATCGTGAACAACGGCACGCGAAAGGGCGGTCAGCCCGACACGATGAAGATCCTCTACACGGCTCCCGGCATGGAGGATCTCTGGCAGATGCATTTCTCGCTGCTGAGCGGTCAGGAGTACACCGTGCCGGGCGTGTTCATCGCGAACCCGATCGACGATCAGCCGGCAACCATGCCGGTGGCCTCGATGCCGCCGCCGGCCGGAGCCGGCGCGCCTCCGCCGCCCGCTCACAACGGCCCCGCCTACTGGGTCAAGGTGTCGGCGCAGGCCGATGGATCGTTCACCGTCACGAACACTCGCAACCGCTTCAGCAAGACCTACAGCTCGCTGCCATAGTGCGTCCGGGGGGAACGACCATGGCTCCGGGTTTTCGCAGGCTCGTTAGAACAAGAGGTCAGGAGATCAGGAGAAGAAGATTCTTTCTTGAAGAACAGAACAACTCCTGATCTCTTGATCTCTTGTTCGATTGGACCTCTTGCTGGCCCGGTGGATCTGGGTACGCCTTTAAGCGTTCCGATGATCGGTTAGGGGACGGTCTTCAGCCCCCCGTGACGGTTACACGGCGACGCGAACCGGCGCCGGCCGCCGGATCGCCAGATTGCCGATCGCTGCGACGATGGCGACCGCCAGCGAGGCCCACGTCAGCGCCGGCGTCCACACGGATGCGAGGCCGAGGACGGCGTCAAGCGAGTACGCGCCAGGGCCGGTCAAGGCGAGAGCGGCGGCAGCGGTGGCGTAAAGCAGCGGGATCTCAATCCCGTTCGTCATGGCAAACAGGCCGTTCGGCCAATGCACGCTGATCGCCGCGACGACCATGACCGAGACCATCAGGGCCGGGCCGACGGGACCCAACAGCCCCAGCGCGACGAGCACGCCGCTGCTGACCTCGCTCAACGCGGCGGCTGTCGCGAAGAAGCGGCCGGGGCGAAAGCCGAGCGCGTCGAAGAACCCCGCCGTTCCCGCGAGACCGTGACCGCCGAGCCACCCGAAGAGTTTCTGCGTGCCATGGGCCGCCATCAGCAACCCGACCACCAGGCGAATCAGCAACAATCCAGTGTTCATTGGGCAACTCCTCCAATCCCGAAGGGGCGACCCGGAACAGGTCGCACGATAACAATGTAACTATACAAAATGTAGTCAATATAAGTAAAGTTGTTTACGTGGTGATGGTGGCGGCGCCCCACCGGGCCTCTACGCTTCGGCGGGCATGCCGCCGCCGCCGCGCCGGAGCCCCTTCGGCGGGCCTCGCCGGCGTTAACGGGTGCGCGAAGGCGGGGAGGGCCCGCTTGACAGACGTGCGCGCTGGCGATCGTCTCGCGAAACACCCGGCGGCACGGTATGCTGAGGACATCGAGCGATGAAGAAACCCTTCGCGAAAACCCCCGCGCTCTGCGCCAGGTTCCATCAGGCGAGCGAGCTGATCGGACGACGGTGGACAGGCGCGATCATCTTCGTGCTGTTGCGATCGCGCTGCCGTTTCGCGACGCTGCGCGACGCCATCCCCGACATCACCGACCGGATGCTGACCGAACGCCTCCAGGAGCTCGAGCAGGAAGGGATCGTGGAGCGCACGGTCATCCCCGAAAGCCCCGTGCGCGTCGAATACGCGTTGACGAAGAAGGGGCGTGCGCTGGCGTCGGCCATCGATGCCATCGCCGACTGGGCGCATAAGTGGATCGAGCCCGATGCCCCTTCGGCCGGGCTCAGGCGAGCTTCCGGTCGAGCCGCACGTCGGGCAGGCATGCCGTGAGCACCAAAGACGGCGTCCTGACCGAGAAAATAACCGCGTGGGAAATGGCGATCGGCACGTACCGGATCACGGGCTTCCTGCAGGAGGACACGGCCGGCGCGACGCGCGCCTGGGTGGACGACAACGGCACGACGAGGGCTGCCACCGATCGCGTCTTCCGTGGCACAACGGCCTGGGACGACGCCTGGGACCACCTCGCCGAGCTACGCGACATCTATGAGCGCAGGTTCATGGCGTATCTCAAAACCTTGAGGGGTGGGCCGCCGTGAAGACTGGTTTCCAGATACGACTCTAAATGTTCCACCCGTGCGGTCCTGTCCATCCGTCGTCAGCGAGCTCACGTTGTGCCGCCTCCTGCCGGCGGGTCATCGCCTCCGCATCGGTGAAGTGCTCGACGCGCTCGGTGCCATCCGGCTGCGTCATGACGAACTCGTAGCTGCCCTTTCCGATGAACCGCGTCTCACACCGAAGGTAACGGCCGCTGCGCTCGAACCACCAGAACATCCCGGCCTCATTTCTTACGGTGTCCTTATCGCCCGTTTTTCAGAGCCGCATAGAGGCAGCCCTGAAGGGCCACTCTACATGATTCTGCCTTGTTGGCTTGGGCTGTGCACGCATGGTGCCACGCCTGTGCAACCGACAAGTGGGATCGATCTGCCAAGCTCGTGAGGACGTGAGCGAATGAGAGGATCAGTCGGACAGAAGGAAATCGTAAGCCGGCCGTACTCTGTCATCCACGCAGGTCAACGATGTCCGCTCCCGGACACGCTTCACCGCTGTCACAGTCCTGCCAGAAGCTGGACGTCTGATCGCAGGCGTTCACTCGCCATGAGATTCCTTCTCGTTTCGTCAATCGCGCTCCTCACCGTCACGGCGACGGCGCAGCGCGCGGACGTCGGCGGCTCGGCGGCGAGCTCGAAGCTCACGAGGGTCCTGGCCGAGCTGGTGCAATCGGTCGCACAGGAAACCGGACAGGTCACGGCACGACGTGCGGGTTCCGCGACGTCGCTGTCAGTCGACGCGCTTCCGAGATCCGTGCAGGACGCCGTTCAGAGCCGCCGGCTGCGCTTCGGCACGAACAACGACGTCCAGGTCTACATCCTGCTGAACGCGGTGACCGACGAGACGGTCCGCCAGCTCACCGACGCCGGAGCGGTCATCGAAATCCGCGACGCTGCGAGACGCCGCGTACAGGCGCATGTACCGGTCGCGCGTCTTCAATCGATCGCCCAGCTCGAGATTGTCGACGCGATACGCCTGCCGGCGTATGCGCGCCGGCGAGTCGGACAGGTGACCACGGAAGGCGACGCTATCTTGTACGCGGACGCGGTGCGGCAGCAGTTCGGACTCGACGGCACTGGCGTGCGTGTCGGGGTCGTGTCCGACGGTCTGAAAGGCGTGTTCGCGACCGGCTGCACGACGTCCTGTGCGGGCGTCGCCGGGGGGCCGATCGCCACCGGCGACCTGCCGTCAGCTGTGGGCGTCAGAAACGCCAGCGGCGTGCTCACCGGCTCGACCGGCGGCATCGTCGGCCGCTCGTTTCAAGCCAACGGCGACCTCGAGGGGCTGCCGCCATCCACGCCCGCTTGTGCGTTTGCCGGAGCGGGCGCCGAAGGGACGGCGCTGCTCGAGATCGTGCACGATCTCGCGCCCGGCGCGAAGCTGTCGTTCGCCAACAGCGACACCGACCTCGCATTCAGCCAGGCGGTCAATTTCCTCGCGGCGTCGAACGACGTGGTGCTGGACGACATCGGGTTCCTCGGGGAGCCGTCCGACGGCACGAGCGCGGTGTCGAGCAACACGGCCGCGGCGCTCAACAATCCTTCGTTTCCGATCCGCGCGTACTTCACCGCGGTGGGCAACGACGCCGACCAGCACTACTACGGTACCTACGAAGATTCGCGGATCGATGGCGCCACGATCCCCGGCATCACGACGATCGGCCATCTGCATCTGTTCCAGCGAACCGAGGACACGACCGACGTGCTGGGCCTCGGAGCGCAACCCTACAACGTGATTTCGTTGCCGGCAAACGGCGAGGTCGCGATCTTTCTGACGTGGGACGATGCGTTCGGCGCGTCGAGCAACAACTACGACCTGTACCTCGTCCAGCAGAGCACGGGCCGGGTCGTGGCCAGCAGCACCGACATCCAGAGCGGCAGGCAGGATCCGGCGGAAGCCATCGATTACGTGAACCGCGGCGCCCAGGATCTGTTCCGCATCGTCGTGCAGAATGTGCGTGACGCGGCGCAGCCGAAGCATCTCAACATTTTTTCGATTCAGCCCGAATGCGCCGCCGCGGGCCCGCAATTGCTGGCGCCACCGCGCCACGAACGGCACAACTACAACACCGCGACGCGCAGCGTCTCGGCCCAGGGCGACGCCGGCGGGTCGCCGGTCGCCGTGATGGCAGTCGGCGCCGTCTGTTCGGCATCGGCCGCCGCCGCCGGCAGCTTTTCTTCAGCCCCGGACGAATCCTGTCTCGATACGTCGAACGTGACGCCGGAGTTCTTCAGCAGCCGCGGTCCGACACTGGACGGGCGCGTGAAGCCCGACGTCGCCGCGATCGACGGCGTGTCGATAACCGGCGCCGGAGGGTTCAGCAAGAGCTTCTTCGGCACCTCCGCGGCCGCGCCGCACATGGGCGGCATCGCCGCGCTGCTGCTGCAGAGCGCTCCATGCCTGCTCGGTCGAACGGCCTCCACTGTCGCGCCGGCCGGCGCGCGCAGCACCGTTCGCGATTTGATTCTGGGACGTGCGATACCTCTCAGCGGCTCGCTCCCCGACAACGCATCCGGCTTCGGCCGTGCCGATGCCTTTGCCTCGCTGAAGGCGACTCGTCCGGCGTGGCGGGGATCGGCCACCGTGCTGACCGTCGACGGCAACACGACGTTCGGGGCGAGCCTGACCGCCGCGCAGCTCGGATTCGTCGACGCGAACCGGTGTCCGTTGACGGCATTGAACTGGACGGGCGGATGCGGCACGGCCCCGGGATCGACGATCACGTGTCCGGTCGGCTCATCGACCATCAGCGTGTCCGCCAGCAACAACGGGCTCAGTTTCTCCGACGCGGCGGATCTGCAGATTGTCGTGACCGACTTCGCCGTGGACGTTTCGCCGCCGAGCGTCTCGCTGGCGGCCGGGCAGACGAGCACGCACGTGGTGACGGTGACGCCGCAGGGCGGAGCGTACAACACCGAGGTGACGCTGGCGTGCGCGAGCGGCAATCTCCCGCCGCAGACTACGTGCTCGTTCGATCCGCCGAGTGTGGTGCCCGGGAGCGCCGGCGCCCGGTCGACGCTCAGGATTTCAACCGTGGCAAGCGCGCCCGCGACTCTGGCGGGAGTGGCGAAGGCTCACGGGGGAGGAGTGAAGACGGCGACGGTCCAGGTCGCGGCGGCCGGGATCGCGGTGTTTCCGGCGACGCTGACGTTTGCCTCGCAAACGGTATCCACGACCACGCCGCTGCAGTTCGTTTACATCACCAACACCGGCACGGACCCGCTCGCGCTCTCGAGCATCACCGCCTCGGGCGATTTCAGCGCGGCCCACAACTGCGGGACGACGCTGGCCGCCGGCGCGAGCTGCGCGGTTGCCGTGAGTTTTACGCCGACGGCTACGGGCGCGCGCACGGGGACGCTCTCGCTTGTGGATGGCGCGGCGGGCAGCCCGCACACGGTGGCGCTGACAGGGACGGGGCAGGCGGCGCCGTCATCGACCGGCGGCACACCGCCAGGCGGCTATACCGTGACGATCACCGGCACCGTGGGCACGCTGTCGCACGTTGGGAGCGTCACGCTCGCGGTGCAATGACTCGCGGTGCGAGGATGCTGGGTACGAGGGTGCGAGGGGCGAGGTGCGACACGGCGAGAATGCAATGACAGGCTGCGTTGTGCGCGCGATGTGTTTATGCACTCTCGTGTTGACCGCCTGTAGGGCGAGCCTTTCAGGCTCGCCGGCACGTTTCGGCGACCCTGAAGGGGTCGCTCGCGTTCGTTCTTCGAGAAGCTCATGACGAGCGATGCAGGAGCGTCAAGCGCACGAGAGTAATTGACCCATGACGATGATCCGGATTTGCGCGGTCGTTCTCGTCTTCGGCGCGACGGCCTGCACCAAGAACAGCACCACCCCCACGACGACCCCAGTGACCGCCACGCGCACGACCGATACGTTCAGCGGCACCGTGCAGGTCGGCGGACGCGATTTTCGTGGCTTTACCGTCTCGCAGACCGGCCAGGTGGACGTGACGCTGACCGCCGCGGGGCCTCCGTCGACGATTGTCATGGGGCTCGCTGTAGGAATGCCCGGCGATGCGACGTGCGCGCCGCTCGCGGGCGCGTCAACGAGCGCGCAGGCTGGGACGGCCGCGCAACTTTCGGGCACGACCAGCGCGGGAACACTCTGCGTCCAGGTCTACGACATCGGCAACCAGACCGCTCCGGTCAGTTACACCGTCACCGTCACGCATCCGTGAGGCAGGGGCAGGGGACTTGGGGACTAGGGACTTGATGCTGGACCTCGAACGACGCGAGACGCTCGTGCGGCAAGACGGTAGACCTCACGAAGCAGGAGTTCGATCTGCGGCACTTGTTGGCGGCGCGTCCGGGAGTCGTGTTCAGCCGCACGGCGCTGCTGAAGGTGTGGAACGGGGATACCTATGTGACGGAACGGACCGTGGACGCGGTCGTCGGCCGCCTTCGCCGGAAGATCGAACGTGACGCGCAGGATCCCGAGCTGATTCTGACCGGCTGGTGTGGCGGCTACAAGTTCGCGGACGTGGACTGACGCTCCGTGGACGCTTCCACGGTTTTCGCCACAACGACACTGAGACACAGAGGCGCGCCGGCGGCGTTGGCGGGCGCCGAACACCTTTTGCGCGCTATCCTCTGCGGGCTTTGCGAGTTCTGCGTTCAAATGGTTTTCTCTGTGCCTCCGTGCCTTTGTCGTGCTGCTCTTCTTCGTGCGCTTTCGTGTCCTTCGTGCCATCGTGGTTGCAGTTCCAACCTTCTATTTCATTCCATCGCCACGCCTTTGCAATAATCGTCTGGTCCAATCTGCGAGGCAGCCGTGAAACGATGGGTCGCGATCCTCGGCGCCGTGTTCGCGTTCCGCCTGCTGTTCGGTCTGTCCAGCGAGTTCTTCTTCGAAGACGAAACCCAGATCTTCCTGCTCGGGCTCCGGTATCACGCGACGAGCCGGTGGCCGCTGTTCGGGCCGGATGTCGTGTGGACGCAAAGCGAGATCCCCGGCGCGCTGCAGGCTCTCCTGGTGGGCGTGCCGCTCAAGATTGCGCCGATCCCCGAGGCCCCGTTCGTCGTGCTGAACCTCTTGTCGCTGGCGGCCCTGGCCTCGCTGGCGTGGTACACCTGCGAACAGCTCCCGCGTGCGCCCCGCTGGTTGATCTGGGGGTGGTTCCTCACGATTCCCTGGACGCTCCAGTTCTCGACCCACGTGATCAACCCGTCGTACGTATTGCCGGCTGCAGTCGTGTTCTTCCTGGGCTTCTTCGAAACGGTACCTGCCTTCAGTCTGCGACGCCTGTCGCCGCCGATTGCGCACGCGCTCATGGGCGCGGCCTTGACGTGGATCATGCAGATCCACATGTCGTGGCCGCTGCTGGTGCCTTTCGCGCTGGTCGCATGGCTCAGCAGGCGATCGGAGGGAGCGGCGGCGCTCGCCGTCAATGCGGCGGCGTTCTGTGCCGGCGCACTCGTGCCGGGACTGCTGCTGCTGCCGACCTTCGTGCAGTACGGCGTGCACGCCGGGTCGGGCGGCGTCCTCAGGAACCTGCATCCCCATTGGGTCACCCCGTGGATCATCGTCACCACGCTCGCTCGTCTGCTGTCGTTTGCCAGCCTCGAGATCAGCCGATTCATCGGCACCGATGGCGCGAAGCGGCTCGAGTTCTTCCAGCGCCACGCGTGGCTCGCGCCCGCCGCGATGCTCGTGTGGCTCATCGGTGTGCTGCAGCCGCTGTGGATGTGCGTCGACGCGAGCCGTCCAGCGCGTCAGTGGCCAGAGTCGATGCCCCGGCCGCAGTGGGGAGTCTTGAGGCGGCTCGTCGCCGGCAGCGTGCTGCTCGTGTACGCCAGCTACTGGTTCGTGCTGGAGCCGCCGCAGGCGCACGCGTTTTACGTGCTCGCGCCGATTGCGCTCGTCTTCGCGGCGTTCTGGTGGTCGTTCGTCGATTCGCCGCGATCACGACGCGTGGCCGGCGGCGTCTTGGCGCTCAACGTGTGCTTTCACGCCGGCCTCGCCTGGGCGCAGGCGCCGGAGCTGTCGCTCTACAAGAACCGGGCGCCGGTCGCGGCGGCGGTTCGCCTCAAGCAGCCTGAGATGTTCGCGCACCGGCGGGGCTTCGCCATCGACGGCGGGCCATCCGCCCTCGACCGCAGTGAGCGTCCCTACGACGCGCACCGTGACATCGAGGTCGTCCGGTCGAGCTACCGCGCCGGGCCCGCGCACTCTCTGCACTGGACGATCACGGTCCGCAATCGCAGCAGGATCGTGGCGTTTCGCGACTTGCTCTACATCACGACCTACGTCGACGGCCGCAACCAGGTGGTCGATGAACGGCACGAGCGGCTCAAGGACATCTTCGAGCCGGGCGCCTCGCGCACAATCGACCTGAACGACGGGTTCGCGGACCAGCCGTTTGCGAACGCGCGTCTGCAGATCGTCGCAGCCGAAGCCCTGGTGCCGGCACCGGCCCCGCCCGACTGACAGCCAAAGGCAGAAGGCGCATCGAGTGCGACGTCACGGACAGGAAACGCCTCCCGCCCTACTCCCGTACTTCTTCCGGCGGCCGAACGGTGATGAACTCCCGGTAGAGCAGCAGGTCGTAGAGAATCTTCAGCGTGCCGGCGATGAAGAACGGCACGTTGATCAGCGCCGGCCGGGTGAACATGAACCCGACGAACAGCGGGCTGATCGTCGCACCGATCGTCCGTGCAACGCCCGTGATGCCGGCTGCCGCGGATCGCTCCTCCGGCCTCACGACGGCCATGATGTAGGACTGCCTGGTCGGCACGTCCATCTGGCTGATGCTGAACCGCACCAGCAGCACCAGGACGGCCAGCGACAGCGTCGGCATGAGCGGCACGAGAATGAGCAGGATGTTGGAGGGCAGGTGCGTGGCGACCATGGTCTTGATCAGGCCGAAGCGCGCCGCCAGCCGGGACGCGAGGAGCGCGGAGAGCCCGGCAAAGATGTTCGCCCAGAAGAAAATGGCGCCGAGCGTTCCGGGGTTGACGCCGAAACGCAGGTAGAACCAGTACGCCGCAAAGCTCTGGATGACGAAGCCGCCCCCGAAGGCGTCCAGCGCGAACAGGCCCGAGAGCTTGAACACGACAGGGCGTGAGCGGTCGATTCCAGAGAGGCCCGCGAGCGTCGCGCGAAAGGCGCCTTTCCGGCGCGACGCCGTTCCCGCACGACGCCGGCTCACGAAGTCACGAAGAGCTCGAAGGTACAGGAAGAAGGGTTTTCGCTTTGTGTTGTTCGTGCGGCTTCGTTCCTCGTGCTGAAGCGTGGCAAGAGCGTTCGACTGCGATCGGAGGATGCTCGCCTCAGCGGCGGGCGACAGACGAGCAAACAGGAAGGCCAGCAGCACGCCCAGAACGGCATACAGCATCACAACCATCCGGTAGCTGGGCACGGGTGTCATGGACGTGGCCCGCAGTGCGTGTGTGAGGGTGCCTCCAGCCAGTGCTCCGAGCGCCGTTGCCAGCGATCCGGCGAGCGTGTACCAGGCGAACACCTCGGTCCTCGTCCGATCGGTCACCACGTCAGAGAGCGCCGCCTGCTCGATCGACAGAAACGGTCCCACTTCATGACCGCTCGGGCTGATGACCCCGATGGTCCCCGCAAGCAGGAGCAGCCAGAGATTTCTCGTGGAGGCGAAGGCAATCCCCGCACCTGCCATCAGCACCGCACCGAAGATCAGCATCCGCGGCCAATCAGATAGAACACCAATACGACTGACAACGAGCCGTACGCGAACAGCCGGGTGAATCGCGTGGCGAACAGCAGCCACGCATCGCGCGTCAGGAGCTCGAGGGCGATCGGCAGAGTCACTTCGAGGGCCAGATTTCCAGAGAAGCGTTTCAAAACGCACAGGGCGACCCTGTCGCCGTTCGCCGAAGCTGACAGCCTCGCGCTTCGGTTGTGAAACGGATCAAGTTTAACCGCACGCATTTCCGCAGCGGCAGCAAGCGCCGCCTCTGACACAAACGTCAGGAAGATGTCAGGTGCGATCCGCAGGCCGCTCGCGCGGGTTGTGGACGTGATGTGTGATCTCCCACCACGCGCTGGTAAGATCCGTATAGCCGCGATGACGCGGAGCGGGCACGGATTTGGGCCGTGACTGACTGGCTGACGAGACCTCAACCTGTGCGCGAAAGCCGTTGGCGCTTTCCCCCATCGTCGGAGTGGCCGGACGATGATCTGATCGTCGCGGGTGCAGACCTTGAACCCGGGACGCTGCTCGACGCCTATCGCCGCGGCATCTTCCCCATGGCGTTGTCCGATCCCGCAGGCCTCCTGGGTTGGTGGTCGCCCAATCCTCGCGGCATCGTGCCGCTCGATCGCCTGCGGGTGACGCGGTCGATGCGGCAGAGCGCCAGGCAGTACGAGGTGCGCGTCGACACGTGCTTCGTCGAGGTCATCGGCGGATGCGCCAATCCGTTGCGCAAAGACGGGTGGATTACCGGAGCGTTCATCAGGGCCTATACGAGGCTGCACGAGCTCGGTTGGGCGCACAGCGTCGAGGTGTTCGATCGCGAAGGGCAGCTGGCCGGCGGTTTATACGGCGTGCGGATCGACAGGCTGTTCGCTGGCGAGTCGATGTTCAACGTGCGCCGTGACGCATCGAAAGTGGCGCTGATGGCGCTGGTACAGCTGATGCGCGACACGGGCATGACGCTGCTGGATGTGCAATGGCGCACCGACCATCTCGAATCCCTCGGGGCCATCGGGGTTGCTCGCGAGCGCTACCTGGCTCTGCTCGCTGAGGCGCTCGCGTCCGCAGGCACCTGACCGGTGAGTCCGTACCGCAATGCGCCATCCTCCGGTGATGATCCTGTGATGATCGCCGGTGTGTGGAATTTGGATTCGTTCACGCATTCCAGATTCCGAATTCTCAATTCCAAATTCTCAATTCCAAATTCGTAAGGAGACTATCGTCGCTTTTCAGCGGTAGTCCTCTCGTCTGTTGTCCAGCGGGAGATGTTCGATGCGGCTAGGTGCCCGATGAAGATGGTGTGCCGGGGCCCGCCCTTTTTCAGACGGCCGCGCACGCGCTCCACCGTGACGGTGAACCCGCCATAGCGCAGGCGCTGCTCGAACCGGCGATCCTCGCGAGCGGACCAGACGGCCAGCACGCCGCCGACTTTGAGCGCCGCTCGAGCGGCCGCCAGCCCCCGGTCGTCGTAGAGTCCGGCGTTGTGCGTCGCGGTGAAGGCGGCCGGGCCGTTGTCCACGTCGAGCAGCACCGCATCGAACCGCCCCGGGCTCGCGCGCAGCGTGGCGGCGACGTCGCCCTCGTCTACCGCGACGCGGTTGTCTTTCAGCGGGTATCCCGCCAGCGGTCCGAGCGGGCCACGATTCCATTCCACCACCGCGGGCACCAGTTCCGCGACGACCACGGTCGCGCCGGGTGGGAGGAGATCGAGCGTGGCGCGCAGGGTAAAGCCCATGCCCAGGCCGCCGACGAGCACGCAGGGGCGCTCCAGGGTCCGCACACGCCGGCACGTGAAAGTCGCCAGCGCCTCCTCCGAACCGTGCATGCGGCTCGACATGAGGCTCTTGCCGCCGGCGAGGATCACGTACTCGCCGCCGCGACGCGTCAGCGTCATCTCGTCACCGTCGGGCGTGCGTGTCCGGCCGAGCAACTCCCAGGACTTCACGAGCAAGACCTCAAAAGGAGATCAAATTAGCCGGCGACGGCCTGCGGTCGCTCACGACGACGTCTAGGGTGACGCGACCGATCCGATGCTGCGTCCTGTCGCACGCTCTCGATCACCTGCGGCTGACGCGCGGCGATGTGGAGGAGCACCAGGGCTGGGCCATCTGGCCTTCGACGATTCGCCTCCCACGCCTGAACGAGTTTGGTGCTCACGTTCAGATAGCGCGCGAACACCGCCTGCGAGGCGTGGAGCGCCGCTCGCACGCGCTTGACGGCACGGCCGTTCAGGGGTTGCGGCGGTAGCGGCAGCGTCGTCGTGCGGAGGTTCCGTTTGCCCTGTGCATGGTCGAGCGCCTCGTTCGCTGACGCGAGGAGTTCGGTAAACGTTTCGTCCTTCATCGCCTTCACTCTTTCGGAGAGTCTGTCGCTTTGATTTTTGCGACGACTTCTCGCAGTTTCTTTTTCTGGTCGGCCGTCAACGTGCTCGCTTCGTTCTTGCCAAAAACGAACATCAGATAAATGCGGCCCCGATGGGGGAGCCACAGCTAGTGAACACGCGCGCCGCCGCGCTTTCCCATACCACGGGTCGGATCGGCGAGACGAATCTTGCGGAGACCGGCCGTGCCGGGATCGACATCGCCCGCTTCCGGGTTCTCGAGCAGTTCAAGCTGCAGCCCTCGCAACGACCCTTCAAGCCCGAGCGCTGAAATCCGCTTCGTAAAGACGGTCGTCTCAACGAAGGTCAGAAATTCCAGCATTTCTACTACACATCTGACACAGGACCTTGTCTGTCACCGGTTCCTCGGTCCCTTTCGTCGCCATACTGGGCCGTGGTTTTCGGTAGAACTGAGGTCAAAGACGCTCGCAATGCTGTCAAACCGGTACCAGAGCGATGACGTGCCTTGCGGCCATTCTCGACAGCGTAGCTTAAGTCTCTTTATTTGTTAGAGATAGCTGGTGGGCGCTATAGGACTCGAACCTATGACCTCGTGCGTGTGAAGCACGCGCTCTAACCAACTGAGCTAAGCGCCCAAACGATTGACTGCAGGTGGGGTTACGGTTTTCCGACCTCACGCTGACGAACGATTCTATCAGCGTGTGGCCCTTTTTGTGCCCCTGCTGCAAATTCTTCCGCACCCCAGCTAGATCCCCCTGACCGATCGCGCGAAGCCGAAGCTTCGGATCGATCGGCCGCACGTCGACCGCCGCGTCCGCTCCTCATGCGCGTGCGCGATCGCGCTGGCAGTGCGAGATCAGGAAGATCGCGATCGACCTACTCGTACGCAAACCCGAGATCCGCGGATGTCCGCGATCGTGCGGTCGACGCTCACCGGCCGTGCCCGCCCCAAATGATCCTCGCGAGCGTCGAGCAGCCGCTCGGTGACGCGAATCAGCCGGACAGGTCGTATCCGGCGAGCCAGCAGCTTTCTGAACGGTTTTGTTTTGCGCGAAATCCAGAGTTGCGCTGTTTGTTTTGGAGGTTTTTTTGCTACCCCATCCAAATTCCGCCAACGGCGGCTTTAGATGTAGTAAATCGCGACAGTTTGTAGCGAATCACGACAGCTATTGACTCTCCTCGACTCAGATCTGTGTTGATTCATGGCTGGAGAGCAAATACATGGACCCCTCAGGCGGCGCGACGCAGACCGACCCGCTCTCCAACCACGGCTTGCCGATGGGGACCGCCGTCGCCGAGCCCGATCAGTTCTCCCGGCAACTGCTGTCGGTGATGCTCTCGTTCCGAGACGGGAACTTCACGGCGCGCCTGCCCTCGGATCTCACCGGCGTGAGCGGGAAGATCGCCGATACCTTCAACGACATCGTGGCGCTCAACGAACGGCGCGTTCAAGAGACCGCACGTGTGTCGCGAGCCGTCGGAAAGGAAGGGCAGCTCAAGCAGCGGATGGCGGTTGCGGGAGCGATGGGCAGCTGGGCGAGCGAAGTCGCAGCCATCAACATGCTGATCGACGATCTCGTCTGGCCGACGACCGAGGTCACTCGCGCGGTCGGCGCGGTCGCCAAGGGCGATCTCGGCCAGTCGATCGCGCTGGAGGTCGATGGGCGCGCGCTGGAGGGCGAGTTCCTGCTGTTGGCGAAACTGGTCAACCGGATGATCGACCAGCTGTCCGTGTTCACCTCCGAGGTCACGCGGGTCGCGCGGGAGGTCGGCACCGAAGGCAAACTGGGGGGGCAGGCGCAGGTGAAGGGCGTATCGGGAGTCTGGAAGGAGCTCACCGAGTCGGTGAACCAGACCGCCGGCAACCTGACGGCGCAGGTCCGGAGCATCGCGGAGGTGACGATCGCCGTCGCCAACGGCGATCTGTCCAAGAAAATCACGGTCGATGTCCGCGGCGAGATCCTCCAGCTCAAGGAGGCGATTAACACGATGGTCGATCAACTCCGCTCGTTCTCGGCGGAGGTGACCCGTGTGGCTCGCGAAGTCGGTACGGAAGGCAAGCTGGGGGGCCAGGCCGTCGTGCCGGGTGTGGCGGGGACGTGGAAGGATCTGACCGACTCGGTCAACGCGATGGCGTCGAATCTCACCGCGCAGGTCCGTAACATCGCTGGCGTGACGACGGCCGTAGCCCGCGGGGACCTGTCACGCAAGATCACGGTGGACGTGAAGGGCGAGATTCTCGAGCTGAAGGACACCATCAACACGATGGTCGACCAGCTGAACGGGTTCGCCTCCGAAGTGAGCCGTGTGGCGCGGGAGGTCGGCACGGAAGGAAAGCTCGGCGGACGCGCCGAAGTGCCGGGCGTTGCCGGCACCTGGAAGGACCTCACCGACAACGTCAACGGGATGGCGTCCAACCTGACCGGCCAGGTGCGCAACATCGCCGGCGTCGCGACGGCGATCGCCAACGGCGACCTGTCACGCAAGATCACGGTCGACGCCAAGGGGGAGATTCTCGAGCTGAAGAACAGCATCAACACGATGGTCGATCAGCTCAACACATTTGCGTCCGAAGTGACGCGTGTGGCGCGCGAAGTGGGCACCGAAGGCAACCTCGGGGGCCAGGCCGTCATGATCGGCGTGGCGGGCACGTGGAAGGACCTCACCGACAACGTGAATTGCATGGCCTCGAACCTGACGGGTCAGGTGCGCAACATCGCCGACGTGACCATCGCGGTCGCCCACGGCGACCTGTCCCGCAAGATCACGGTCGATGTCCGCGGCGAAATCCTGCAGCTGAAAGAAGCCATCAACACGATGGTCGAACAGCTCCGGTCGTTTGCGTCGGAAGTCACGCGCGTCGCGCGCGAGGTCGGCACCGAGGGCCGTCTTGGCGTGCAGGCGGTCGTGCCCGGAGTGGCCGGGACGTGGAAGGATCTCACCGACTCGGTCAACGCGATGGGCTCGAACCTGACCGCGCAGGTGCGGAACATCGCGGAGGTCACGACGGCGGTTGCGCGTGGCGACCTGTCGCGCAAGATCATGGTCGACGTCAAAGGCGAGATTCTCGAGCTGAAGAACACCATCAACACGATGGTCGATCAGCTGCGCTCGTTTGCGGCGGAGGTCACGCGTGTAGCGCGCGAGGTGGGCACCGAAGGCAGGCTGGGTGGCCAGGCGGTCGTGCCCGGTGTGGCGGGCACCTGGAAGGACCTCACCGACTCGGTGAACCTCATGGCCACAAACCTGACCGACCAGGTGCGTGGCATCGTGAAGGTCGTCACGGCCGTTGCCGACGGGGATCTGCGCCAGAAGCTCACGGGCATGGCCAAAGGTGAGGTGGCGGCGCTGGCCGAAACCATCAACAACATGACCGACACGCTCGCGATCTTCGCGGAACAGGTGACCGGCGTCGCGCGCGAGGTCGGCGTCGAAGGACGCCTGGGGGGCCAGGCCAACGTGCCGGGAGCGGCCGGCACCTGGAAGGACCTCACGGGCAACGTCAACCTGCTGGCGGCCAACCTCACGACACAGGTCCGCGCCATTGCCGAGGTCGCGACCGCGGTGACCAGGGGCGACCTGACCCGATCCATTCAGGTCGAGACGCGCGGCGAGGTCGCCGACCTGAAAGACAATATCAATGCGATGATCGACAACCTGCGCGCCACGACCGAGCGAAACCAGCAGCAGGACTGGCTCAAGACGAACCTGGCGAGATTCACCCGCATGCTTCAGGGGCAGCGCGACCTCGTGACGGTCGGTGAAATACTTCTCTCGGAACTGGCGCCCCTGGTCTACGCACAGCAGGGCACGGTCTATCAGGTGCAGCGTCCCGTGGCCGGCGCGACGGTGAGGCCTGCCTGGCTTCAGCTGCTGGCTCGGTACGCGCCGCACGGGAAGCAACCTTCTCGAATCGAGCTCGGCGAGGGGCTGGTCGGGCAATGCGCGCTGGAGAAACAGCGTATTCTGCTGACCAGCGTGCCGGAGCACTACACACGCGTGCATTCGAGCCTCGGCGCGGCCCGACCCGCGAACATCGTCGTGCTGCCGGTGTTGTTCGAGGGTGACACCAAGGCCGTGATCGAGCTGGCGTCGCTGAAACCCTTCACGGCGACCCACCTGGCCTTCCTCGAACAGCTCACCCAATCGATTGGCGTCGTGCTGAATACGATCGAAGCCACGATGCGAACCGAGAACCTGCTGCAGAAGTCTCAGCAGCTCACCCTCGAATTGCAGACGCGGCAGACCGAATTGCAGCACACCAACGAAGAGCTGGCGTCAAAGGCCAGGCAGCTCGCGGAACAGAACGCCGAAGTGGAGCGCAAGAAGAAGGAGGTCGAGCAGGCCCGCGGCGCGCTCGAGGAGAAGGCCGCGGAGCTCGCGCTCACCTCGAAGTACAAGTCCGAGTTCCTCGCGAACATGTCCCACGAGCTGCGCACGCCGCTCAATTCCATCCTGATTCTCGGCCAGCAGCTCAGCGAGAATGGCCCCGGGAATCTGACGCCGAAGCAGGTCGAGTTCGCCAGGACCATCCACTCGTCGGGTACCGACCTGCTCACGCTGATCAACGACATCCTCGATCTCTCGAAAATCGAATCCGGCACCGTCACGGTGGAAGTCGAGGAGATCACCTTCGCCTCGATTCAAGACGGCGTGGTGCGAACGTTCCGCCACGTGGCCGAGGCGAAAAAGCTGGCATTCCACATCGACATCGATCCGTCGCTGCCCCGCAGCCTGAGCAGCGACCCCAAGCGTCTGCAGCAGATCCTCAAGAATCTGCTGTCCAATGCCTTCAAGTTCACGGCGCAGGGGACCGTGTCGATGACCGTGCGGGCGGCCGCGGGCGGATGGTCGCCGGATCATCCCGTCCTTCGAACGACTCCGACGGCGATCGCCTTCGAAATTGCCGACACGGGCATTGGCATCGCGGGCGAGAAGCAACGACTCATCTTCGAGGCATTCCAGCAGGCCGACGCCGGCACCAGCCGCAACTACGGCGGCACCGGGCTTGGGCTGGCGATCAGTCGTGAGCTCGCGATGTTGCTCGGCGGCGAAATCCGGCTCACGAGCACGCCTGGCCAGGGGAGCACGTTCACCTTGTATCTGCCGCTGGCGTACGTGGGGCCAACCTACGCGATGACCGCCCCGGTGACGAGCGCGCGTGGATCTGGTGGGGCGTTGTCCGTCGTGATCGGAGCGTCGCCGGTTCTCGCGGGGGCGAAGGCTGAGGAGATCGTTGCCGACGACCGGGGTGAGATCGTGGACGGCGACACGGTCCTGCTCATCGCCGACGACGATCCGCACTACGCGCGCGTGTTGCTTGCCCTGGCTCGCGACAAGGGCTTCAAAGGCATCGTGACCAACCGCGGCCGGACGGCACTGGCACTGGCGCGGGAGTACCGGGTGGCGGCAATCATCCTCGACGTGTTCTTGCCGGACATGCTGGGCTGGACGGTCCTGAACAGCCTGAAGCTCGATCCGGACACGCGCCACATTCCGGTTCAGATGCTGTCGGTCGACGGAGAGCGACAGCACGGGTTGTCACACGGCGCATTCTCCTATCTGATGAAACCGGCGACGACCGAGGACCTCGAGGAGGCCTTCGACCGCCTCAAGTCCTACGTCACGCCGCACACCAAGCGGCTCATGATCGTCGTGGACAACGACAGGGAGCGTGACGGGCTCGCCGAGCTCCTCGCCCATGACGACATCAGCATCGCCGCGGCGGCGACGGGCTCCGAGGCGTTGAGGGCGCTCTCCAGCCAGCCCTTCGACTGCTGCGTCGTGGATCTCCGGCTGCCCGACATGACGGGATTCGAGCTGATCGAGCACATGCAGGCCGATCCGTCCCTTCGCAATCTGCCCGTCGTCGTGTTAACAAGACAGGAGCTGACCGGTGAAGAGGAGGCGCGGCTGAAGGCGGCGGCCAGGAGCGTCGTGCTCAAGGATGTGCAGTCGCCCGAACGCCTCTTCGACGAGACGGCGTTATTCCTCCACCGGGTCGTCGCCGATCTGCCGGAGCCAAAGCGAAAGCTCCTGGAACGGCTCTACGGCTCGAACGACGTCCTGCGGGAGCGCAAGGTGCTCGTGGTCGACGACGACGCACGGAACATCTTTGCGCTCACGACCGCGCTCGAGAATCAGGAGATGGAAGTGCTGAGCGCGACCAACGGCCGTCAGGCGATCGAGCTGATCAAGCAGACACCGGACCTTGGCCTGGTGTTGATAGACATCATGATGCCCGAGATGGACGGTTACGAGACAATACGTGAAATCCGCCGCCATGCGACATTCCGCAGGCTGCCCATTCTGGCCCTGACGGCGAAGGCCATGAAAGGCGATCGTGAGAAATGCCTCCAGGCCGGGGCGTCGGACTACATCGCCAAGCCCGTGAACACAGACGAGCTTTTGTCGCTCCTGCGCGTGTGGCTGTACCGATGAGCGCCTGTGGGCGACCGGGTGAACACGAGCATGAACAGTAACGCGGACGTCAAGATCCTCCTCGTCGACGACTATCGGAGCAACCTCGACGCGCTCGAGGCCATGCTCGAGCCGAGCGGATGCACGCTGGTTCGCGCCGAGTCGGCCGACGAAGCGCTGCTCGCGCTGCTGCGGCACGAATTCGCGGCGATGATTCTCGACATCAAGATGCCGGAGATGAGCGGCGTCGAGCTGGCCAGACTGGTCAAGCAGCGGAAGCGGACAGAGCACGTCCCCATTCTGTTTCTGACGGCGCACTCGGTCGAGGAGCAGGATGTCCTTCTCGGCTACGGTGCCGGTGCGGTGGACTACCTGAGCAAGCCGGTCAATACGGAGATCCTCCGGTCGAAAGTCGCGGTGTTCGTGGACCTGTTTCGAAAGACCCGGGAGCTCGCGAGACTGAATGAGATGCTGGAGACGCAGATCGCGGAGCGTGTGAAGGCCCAGACGGCCCTCGAGGTCGCGAACCAGGAATTGGAGCGCCGCGTCCAGGAACGGACGATGGCGTTGACCATCGCCCTTCGAGGCGTCGAGGAGAATGAGGAGCGTCTTCGAATGGCGGTCGAAGTCGCTCAGATCGCCGCCTGGGAATGGGACCTGCGGTCCGGATCGATGCGCTGGTCGAGCGACCCGGAGAAACTGTTCGGATTTCCAGAAGGCGCATTCGGGCCGGAGCTGCGTATCGTCCGCGCGATCCATCCCGAGGACAGGCGTCGGATGGAAGCCGCGATCGAGCGCGCGTTGAAGACGGGGAGCTATGAAGGCGAGTACAGGGCGGTTCGGCCGGACGGCAGCATCGTGTGGATCACCGAACGCGGATGTGTGGCGCGCGACAGCGAGGGCGAAGCCGGGCGAATGGTCGGCATCAGTCGAGACGTGAGCGCCCAGCGAAGGACCGAGCGGGAACGCGAGCGGCTGCTGTCCAGAGAGCGCGAATCCAAGGAAGAGGCCGAGCGCCAGAGCCTGATGAAGGACGAGTTCGTGGCAACCGTGAGCCACGAGCTCCGCACGCCGATGAACGTGATTCTGGGCTGGCTCCACCTCATGACGAGTGGGAAATCGACGCGAACGACAGCGAGCGCCCTGGCGGTGATCGAGCGTAATGCGCGACTCCAGGCCCAGCTCATCGATGACCTCCTCGACATCAACCGCCTCACGGCCGGCCACGTGCAACTGGACGTGACGACGGTCGACATCGCGGCGGTGGCGCGCGCGTCCGTGCAGGCGTTGGCGCCGGTCGCGGATGCCAAAGGCGTGAAGTTCGCCGTCAGCATCGATCCGGCGGTGACCGCCATTGCCGGCGATCCGGGGCGGTTGCAGCAGATCCTGTGGAACCTGCTGAACAACGCGATCAAGTTCAACAGGCCTGGCGGACGCATCGACGTTCACGTGGAGCCGAACAGCGGCGGGGTTCAGATTTCCGTGGTCGACACCGGCCGGGGAATCGCGCCAGAATCCCTGCCCCGCGTGTTCGAGAAATTCTGGCAGGGAGATTCCTCCACCACGCGTGCAGCCGGCGGACTTGGCCTCGGTCTGGCGATTACGAAGCGCCTCGTGGAACTGCACGGCGGTGAGATCGAGGTATCAAGCCCGGGCGAGGGGCTTGGTTCGACGTTTGTCGTGCGACTGCCGGTTGCCGGCGTCCCGCATGCCGTCGAGGGACCCCGTGCCGCCCGGGCATGAACTCTGCAGCGGGTTGGGCTCTGGACACAACGCAGGAACTTCTCCGCGGGTCCGGCGAAATTGGGGTATCGAACATTGGATCGACACAATGCGGGCGGCGTCTCGGCGTTCGGTCATGAACGGGAGTATCCAATGAGGACAGCGAACCAGATCCGGGTCCTGATCGTGGATGACAACGCGGACACTCTGGAATGGATGAAGGTCCTCCTCGAGCACGACGGCTATGCGACGAGGACAGCTGACTCAGGCGCAGCGGCCGAAGAGATGCGCGGTGCGTGGCAGCCACAGCTCGTCCTGATGGACCTGAGGCTTCCCGACATCGATGGCACCGAGCTCCTCACGCGGTTCAAAGAGGCCGCGCCGGGTACCGAGATCATCATGATCAGCGGACATGGCAGCGTGGCCAGGGCCGTCGACGCCATGAAGGCCGGTGCGTACAGCTTCATCGAAAAGCCGGTGGACCCCGACGTGTTGCTGGCGATGATCACGAAGGCGCTCGAACGACTGCGGCTGTCCGACGAGAACCAGCGTCTACGGGCGCAGCTCAAGGGGCGCGACAGGTTCGGAGACATTGTCGGGAGCAGCGAGAAGATGCAGCAGCTCTTCCAGCTGATCACCCTCGCGGCGCCCACCGACGCCAACATCCTGATTCACGGCGAGAGCGGAACGGGCAAGGAGCTGGTGGCCAACGCGGTCCACCAGAACAGCAAGCGGGCCGATGGGCCCTTCATCAGGATCAACTGCGCCGCTGTCCCGGCGGATCTCATCGAGTCGGAGCTCTTCGGCCACAAGAAAGGCGCCTTCACCGGCGCGAGCTCTGACAAGGTCGGACTCGTGCAACTGGCCGAAGGCGGGTCTCTGCTGCTCGATGAAATCGCCGAGGTCCCCCAGCAGACTCAGGTGAAGCTGCTCCGGCTCCTTCAGGAACGGGAATTCAGGCCCGTGGGAGCCAGCAACCTCGTCCGGGCCAACTTCCGCTTGATTTGCTCCACCAACGCCCCGCTCGATCCCCAGTCAAGCAAGCTCCGCGAGGACCTCTACTTTCGCATCAATACGATTACGCTCGAGATTCCACCGCTGCGCGATCGCCCGGAGGACATTTCGCTGTTCTGCGATCATTTTCTGACCCAGTTTGCCCGCCAGCACGAACGTCCCGTTCAGGGCATCCACTCGGCGGCGCGAAACGCGCTGCTGCGGTACAGCTGGCCCGGCAATGTTCGTGAGCTGGAGCACGTGCTGGAACGGTCGGTCATCGTCGCGGCGGGAACGGAGATTACCCTTCAGGATCTCCCGGAAATATTCCAACAACCCCGTCGATCGCCAGCCTCGCGTGACGCCCTGGTCGGTCAATTGACGTTGGCGGAAATCGAGCGACTCGCGATTCTCCAGGCACTGGAGCGCACCAACGGGAACAAGCGAGCAGCGGCCAGCATGCTGGGTGTCTACCGTCCCACGCTGTACGGAAAGCTCAGGAAGTACAAGCTGGGGGAGTACGGCAAATCGGAGGCGACGCTGAAACCCAAAGGAGGAGTGTCTTCCCCGCGTGACGCGCGAGTCGCTGGTGGCGCGGATGATGACTGAAGCTGGACAGCTCGTGCTCGTCGTCGACGATTATCAGGACGCGCGCGAGCTGTACGCGGAGTACTTCGTGCTTTCGGGTTTCCGTGTCGCAGAGGCGTCGAACGGAGCCGAAGCCGTCGAGAAGGCCCTGGAGCTGGCGCCCGACGTCATTCTGATGGACCTGTCGTTGCCGGAGATAGACGGCTGGGAAGCGACTCGACGCCTGAAGGCCAACCGACAGACGAAGCACATTCCCGTCGTCGCGTTGACGAGCCACGCGCTTGCGGGATTCTCGGACAGCGCGAAGAAAGCCGGGTGCGACGCGGTCATCACCAAGCCCTGCCTGCCCGACAGGTTGGTTGGCGAGGTGCGGCGGCTGCTCGAGAGCTCCTGATCATCACGCCAGGATCTCGATCGACGGCCGCGATTCGGCAGCCGGCCTTGCCTGCACCAGCTTGCTGGCTTCGGACAGGAGCATGCCGGCCCAGCGATACACGTTGTTGGTCGCCACCTCCTGGCGGAGTCGGGCCATGCGCTGTTCCTGCTCCTCGTCGGGCATGGTCAACGCGAGTCGCAGCGCCTCGGCGAACTCATCGATCGCGTACGGATTGATGAGGACGGCATCGAGCAGTTCTCGCGCCGCGCCCGCGAAGCGCGACAGCACGAGCACGCCGCGGCCGTCGGTTCGCGCGGCGACGAATTCCTTCGCCACCAGGTTCATGCCGTCGTGCAGCGAGCTGACGACGCACGCGGCGGCGAGCCTGTCGAGGACATAGATCTGCCTGGCGCCGCACTGCTCGTTGAGGAACACGATTGGCCGCCACGCGCCAGCAGCGTGGCGCCAGTTGATCTCGTCGGCGAGCTCGCTGAGCTCCTCGTTGAGCCGCCGGTAGGCGGGGATGTGGACGCGGCTCGGCGCCCCGACCTGCACGAAGGTGAACGTGGTCTTGAGATCGGGATGGCGCTGGAGCAGCCGATCCACGGCACGAAATCGCTCGGCGATGCCCTTCGTGTAGTCCACCCTGTCGACGCCGACGAGCAGCTTCTCGTTGCCGATGCGGAGCCGGTTTCGGAGCCGCCGCGCCTCGTAATCCAGGTTTCGCTCGACGGAGGCGGCGACGACGTCAGGGTCGATGCTGATCGGATGCGGCTGGACCAGCGTGGTCCTGCCGTTTCGCGTGACCGCGAACCGCTCCATGTCGATCCGTGACTCGATGCCGCGGTCGACGGTTTCGAGGAAGTTGTTGCAGTGATCCTGGACGTGGAACGACAGCAGGTCGTTGCCCAGCAACCCGTCGAGGATGTCGTCCTGCCACGGGCACACGCGGAACGCTTCGCGATTGGGCCACGGGATGTGCCAGAAGTGCACGATGACGAGATCCGGTCGCGCGTCGCGGAGCAGCCGCGGCAGGAGGGCGAAATGATAGTCCTGCACGAAGACGACGGCCGGTCCGCTTTCTACTTCTTCGAGAACGGCCTCGGCAAACTTCCGGTTGACCGCACGATACTGCGCCCAGTCGTCGGAATCAAATCGAGGTCGCGCATACGCGATGTGGCAGAGCGGCCAGAACGCCTCGTTCGCGAAGCCGTAGTAGTAGCCCTGTTCTTCCTCCTTGGTCAGCCACACGCGCCGCAGGGTGTACGCCGGTTGGTCCGGAGGAACCGGCACGCGTCCGAGCTCGTCGCTCATGACGCGGTCCGCGTCGCCGCTGCCGTGCGCGACCCACGTGCCGCCGCACGCCCGCATCACGGGATCGAGCGCGGTCGTGAGGCCGCTTGCCGGCGTCGTACAGCGGATGCCCTCGCCATCGAACGAGTGGAGGTAGGGCTCGCGGTTCGCGACCACCACGAGCTTCGCTCCGCCCAGCCGGTTGCGGGCCACGTCTTCGAGTCGTTCACGCGTCCAAGGCATGTCACGTCTCCCTGCTCCAGGAAAGTGTCCGTCGTGACCGCGCCGGAGCGACAGCACGACGGATCGGATCGGCGGTGGCGATCAGTTGTTCGAGGCCTGACGGTCCAGGCTGAGCAGCATGGTGAGATAGTCCCGAAGTTGTCGCGTGAGCAGGAAGTGCTCGCGGACGAACTCGTGCCCCGTGCGACCCATGCGCTGTCGTTTGTCGGCGTTGCGCAGGAGATAGCGAGTGCGGTACGCCGCGCCGGCCGGTGAGTGGACCAGGAAGCCGGTTTGATGGTCGTGAACCTGGAGCGTGATGCCGCCGCAGGCGCCGCCGATCACCGGCTTGCCTTTCCACAAGGCTTCGGTCACGGTCAGACCGAACCCTTCCATGGTCGACTTCTGAAGCACGACGATGGCTGAACGCTGAAGGGCGTTGATGATACGGTGCGAGTCCGGCGGCAGCATCAGCACCTTGATGTCGGGGTCATCACCCGCCTGTTCCATCACGTCACGAAGCACTTCGGCGCCTTCCGGGTCGTCGTCCGCCGTGCCGCCAGCCAGGGCCAGCTGCAACATCGGGTAGTACGGCTTGAGCAGACGGTAGGCGGCGATGACGCCCAGCGGATCCTTGAACCGGTCGAACCGGGACACCTGCACGAGCAGCGGCCGCTCGGGGTCGATGTCGAGGCGTGTCAGCGTGTCGAGTCGTTCTGTTTCCGGCAGCGAGCAGTTCTTGTCCGACAACGGATCGATGGACGGTGGAACCACGAACATCGGGCACGGCAGCGGACGAGTGAACGCGGCCATCGAGAACACGGTCGCCGCGTAGCGCGTGACAGCCCCTTCCAGATGTTTCCAGACGATGCGGACCGGCCGGGACGCGTCGACGTGGCAGCGCCAGACCCAGCGGCCCACGCGATCGGATGGTGTGAACTGAGGCAGGTACATCGGCTGCGGATCATGGACGAGCACGACGTCGGCCTCGAGGTTCAGTCGCTGGGCGTTCTCCCGGTTGACCTCGATGTGCAGGTCGAGATCGCGTGAGGTGAGCGACACGGGCCTGCCCTGCAACCCGTTGTGAAAGGCTTTCGTGATCCGGTAGAACTCCGGAGGGCCGCTGATTACTTCCCAGCGGGCGTTGATGCCGAGCTCCTCGAGCATGGGGATCATCCAGCCGAGGATTTCGGCCACGCCCCCGCCTGTCTGCGTCGAGTTGACGTGGACGATCGTTTTTCCAGCCAGTCCGGCGGCCAGCTGACGGAGGCGCCGGATCTCCTGGTGGCCGACCACTTCTTCGTAGCGATCGAGCAGCTTCACGGCATCGGCTCAGGCGATGGTGAGCTTCGCCAGCGCCTCGGGGTCGGGTGACGCCTGACGAAAGATCTCAATGATCTCGCGGCGCAACTGATTGAGGCTCAGAAAATAGAAATCGATGGCGCGCAGCTTCGCCACGAGAGAGGCGTCGGCGCCGCGCTCGGCCAGCCAGTCCGAGAAATCGTCGGTCCGGCCCGCCGTCCGGCGACGCGCTTCGTGCACGTGATAGAACAGCGCCCGCGGGGGAAGCCGAGGCATCGACTCGACGAGGGCGGTCGGCGTCGGAAATCGCTCGCCGGTGTCGTATGCGATCACGGAGGATTCGATCAGGTGCAGCTCCAGTCCCGGCTGACACCAGGACACCCGCTCGAGCCCCCAGAGCCGTTCCTCGATGACGTTCGCCAGGGTGGTCCGCAGCGACGCGAGCGATGGATATTGGTACGGGTCGATCAGGCCGAGCTGCTCGCCGAGCTCTTCGTCTCCCAGGGCGTCCCAGCACCATCGAGCCAGGTCGTTGGGGAACTCGTACAGTTCGAAGTGATCGTCGAGCGCGCATCGCATCATGTGATGTTCGAGTGCCGCGTCCGGCACGGTCCTGACGGCGTCCAGCAGCTCGCGCAGGTTCGTGCAGGTCCTTCCGAGCGCGCAGCGCGCCAGCGTGCAATCGATGAGAGCAAACGGCTCGTTCGAGTCCATGGCGCCTCGCCTGATACGGCTGTGCTTGCTGGCCTTGCTGGCCCACGTGTGACGCGGGGGAACTCCTCGTCGGATCGGTCCAACATGCGTACCACTCAGGGAGGGGCTTTGCGTGGGACGGCGAGCGAAGTGGAAGCCCTTGGCTGTAAGGAACTTAGAAGCACACCACGGGAAGGCGGTTCCGGCCGGCACCTGGGCAGTGCCGGTGACGGTTTGCGCTACACGCCCGTTAACTCTGCCCGGGGCGAATGGCTCTGCTTTCCGGCAGCCTGAGCAGGGCGCAGATTTGCGCCCAGATGATCTGCGGAGTGCAGGGCTTCATCAGGTACGCGGTGCAGCCCGCTTCGAACGCCTTCAAGCGCGAATTCGGATCCTCGGTGACGGCGACGACGGGAATCCTACGCGTCGAGCTCGATTCGTTCAATCGACGGATGGCTTCACAGCCATCAAGGCGTGGGATATCGAGACTCATCACGATCACGTCTGGCAACAGGGCGCTCGCATGTTCGAGCGCGGCAAACCCGTCATGAGCGGTGAAGACCTGGCACCCCAGCTCCTTCAAGTAAATAGCCTGCATCAGGCAAACGGCGGGGTCAAAATCCACGACGAGCACCATCGGCTTCTCCGTGCTTGCGCGTGGGACATTGAAGGGTGCGTCGTCGGTGGCTCTTCTTCCCTTCGAGCCACTTCGCCGCCATTGCCGCACGCTCATCCCTGTGTGCCCAAAGTAACGACCGAAAAAATCGGAGATGGAAAAAAGTAGCGGACCTCCGACTGGTCCGTGTTCTGCCGCGAGTTTCGCCAACGCGAGATCAAGAGCGATACCAGTAAGACGCAGTTATACGCCGCCAGTAAGACGCAGTTATACGTCGAGTGAGACATGCTCATTGGATGGGCGGGAGGGGTATCACCCTTCCGACCTGGGAGGAAGCTGTGTTTGTGTTCCTTCAACGACTCGATGATTTGTCAAGCGCCGACGCTTCGGCGCCGCCGCAACAGCGCGGAAGCATAGGGCGTGCCGACCGTCCGATCCGCAAGGCTCGCGGGCCTGGATCGCACAATCAATGGGTCGCGATTTTCATATCGCGCCCGACGTGAAAGCGACTTTCTTCATCAAGTGGAATGGTCGCGACACATGGTGCTCTTTCCAAGGGTCCTCAGGAATATCCTTGCCCGGAGGCACCTGGCGCGGCCTGGACGCGCGTCATATACGCAGGCGGGCGAAGCCTGCCTTTTCGGCAGGGAGCGAATCGGAATCGCCTGTGAAGTCGTTCAGCACCCGGCGTTAGCGTCCATCGACCAAATGTCGT
>QHWJ01000198.1 GCA_003222535.1 Acidobacteriota bacterium
TCCTCACCGCTGACCGCGGCGACGCCGGGAAACGGCTCGACCTCGTGCTGAGACGGCACCTGACCGACGTCTATACCGCCACACGCACCCGCGTCCAGGCCTGGATCGAGGACGGCCAGGTCACCGTGAACGGCGCGCCTGTTCGCCGCGTGTCGACGCGTGCAGCGCTGGGGGACGTCGTGACCGTCGCGCTCCCCGCACGCACGTCCGCCCTGCAGCGCAATGCGATGGAGGCCGAAGACGTCAGCCTCGACGTCCTGTACGAGGACGACTACCTGCTCGCGCTCGACAAGCCCGCCGGTTTCGTCATGCACCCGGCGTACGGGCACGCGGCAGGAACGGTGATGAACGCGCTGGTCTGGCACGCGCGCGGGTGGCCGGCCAACCAGCGGCCGTCGCTCGTCGGCCGGCTCGACAAGCTCACGTCGGGGATCGTCGTCGTCGCCAAGACCGCGATTGTGCACGCCGCGCTGCAGCGCACGATGGCATCCTGCCACAGCGAAAAAGACTATCTGGCCGTCGTGTACGGACGCGTGAACGTGGCCCGCGGCGAGATAGATTTGTGCCTCGGCCACGATCGCGGCGATCGGCGGAGGATCGTCGCGTCGGCGGACGTGGGCGCGCCGAGCCTCACGCGATTCGAGCGCCTCGCGCGCATCGCGGCGCCTCGCGCGGGCCTGTCGCTCCTTCGCTGCCGGCTCGCCACGGGCCGCACGCATCAGATTCGCGTCCACCTGGCGGCGCGCGGCTGGCCGCTCGTCGGCGACGCGGCGTACGGGGAGCCGCGCTGGTCGCAGATTCTCGACGCCGCGCTCGCGGCGACGCTCCGGGTATTTCCCCGCCAGGCGCTCCACGCGTGGCGTGTCGCCTTTACGCATCCCGTCACGGGCGATCGGTTGCGGCTCGAAGCCCCCGTGCCGCCCGACCTCGGAGGCCTGATTGCCGCCGTGGGCCTGGAAGCGTCGTTTCAGTCTGCCCTCGAACGCGCACCGTGAGGAGAATCCTCATGCGACTCCCTATCCTGCTGATCGGTTTGGTCATCGCCACGGCGTGCGGGTCCGCGACCGCACCAACCGAGCTGCCGGCTGGCGCCATTCGCGTGAACGGAGTCGTTCACTACTACACGATTGAAGGCGGGTTCTGGGCCGTGCGTGGTGACGACGGCGTAACATACGACCCGTTGAGTCTGCCGGCTGATTTCCAACAGGAGAACCTGCGGGTATCGATGGTCGTGAAGGTGCGGAGCGACCTCATCGGCATACACATGGTCGGGCCCATCGTCGAGGTCATTCAGATTCAGAAGACTTGACGAGAGTCGCTCTGAGCTCTCAGCTTGCCTATCGGCGCGTCCGCGGGAGAACGAGTGGCGCCGTAGAGATGGCGGCGTGCCCACCCCAAAAGTCCAGTGTGCTCAGCTCAATATCCGCGGCATTCCCAAGGTAGCCCACCCACCACACGGCGCTTTGGTGCGCTCTGGTGACGGCGTTCAGAGCGTCGAGCATGGTGCCTCCTGGAAACGTCACCGAGACCGGCGCATCAATCAGCGCGGGAGACGACGGATCGTTTGGTCCATCGCACGCGAGCGAGCCACAAGCAGCGAGAGCAGCCTCAATCAGCGTGCGAGCTGACGGATTCGTCCATCTTCCATTTTTCTCCCACCGTTCAATCATCCGGATGTATTTGCTGGACAGTCTAAGGTCCCGTCGGGCATGGCTGGACAATTGAAGGTCGGTGTGTGGGTAGAACAACGACGGCCTCACCGCCTGAAGGAGCACATGCAGCACCTCGTGCACATGAGCATTGGTGACGTTGAACGACGCCATCGGGCGATTCAGCATATTCGTCGGATCGTCCCACGCGGCTATCGGTCGAATCACGACGACCCCATCGGACTCTTGCCAGCGATAGGTCGAGTTTAGAGCCACCAGTTGGTCGAGCGCCTGGCGAGCGGTCATGCCCGTGAGATCGAGGGCACCCTCGCCAGGATGTAACGACCATGCACCTGGTCCGCAGTCGCGTGTGTTCTCGAAGCCCACGACGACGTGCGCCCTCCGTGCCAGTTGATCGACGGCAGTCCAGAAACTGCACGGGGAGCGCCCCAGAGGGTTGTCAATGCGGAACTCGCCACCGACGGGCGCATCCAGCTTCGACGCGTTCTGAGCAGCGACACTCTGGGCAAGCGCGACGACCAACGACCCGACAAGCATGATCTGCATGCGCCCTCCAAGACCGCGCGCACGGAAATCGCGCAGCGCATGTACGACGTGCTGGACGTCTCAGCGGTCGGGCCTGCACGGCAGGGTCGTCTGAGGTTCGCGAGAATGGGCGCCTGTCGAGCCGACTAAATAGCGAGCCGACGCCACGCCCGTCGTTGCGAGCGCGAGAGCCTCTCCAGTGCTGACGCCTTAGTGATACATTTACGGCGTGCTGGTTGCCATCGTTTTGTTCTCGGCGTTGTTCTCCTCTTCGATCGCTCCAGGAGCCCGTGCGAGTCATGCTCCACCGGCTCCTGGCAGCCGCGCTTCGCGCGGGATGACGTGCGGATTCCTCCCGTTTTTCGCCGGCGGAGCCGGCCCATCAGGAGCGTGTTCACGTTTCTCGGACACGCTCCCGGGTCAGATCGGCGATTCGGGTCGGCAAGTCTTCGTCAGCCGTTGCGCCGGATGCCACGGCAGCGACGGGAACGGCGGCGAGCTCGGTCCGGCCATCGCGGCGCGTGTGCCGTCGCGGACTGACGAGGATCTCACGTCGCTCTTCAGACAGGGACTTCCGGCCGCCGGCATGCCGGCGTTTCCGAGCCTGACCGGCACGGAGACCATCGATCTGATCGGCTATCTGCGCACGTTGCGACCGCGCACGGGCTCGGTGCTCGTCCGGACGGCGATCACGCTCGTCGACGGAGGCCTCGTCTCCGGCCTCGTCCTCAATCAAAGCGCGCTCGATCTTCAGTTGCTGGGCGATGACCGGAGAATCCACCTCTTCCGGAAAAGCGGCGCGCGGTATCGAGCTGTCACGTCTCAGGCCGACTGGCCCAGTTACAACGGTCAGACGAGCGGAAGCCGGTACAGCCCGCTCGCCGAGATCACGACGAGCAACGTGTCCCGCACCGTGCCCAAGTGGATCTTCAGTCTGCCCAACACGTCGCGCCTGCAGGTGACGCCCCTCGTCCTGCAGGGCGTGATGTATGTCACCAGCGCCAACGAATGCTACGCGCTCGATGCAGGCGCGGGTCGCGAAATCTGGCACTACCAGCGTCCACGGACCAAGGGCCTCGTTGGCAACGCCGCCGGCGGCGTCAACCGCGGCGTGGGGGTCGCAGGCGACCGCGTCTTCATGGTGACCGATCACGCGCATCTCATCGCGCTGAATCGCTTCACCGGTGCGCTGTTGTGGGAAACCGAGATGGCCGACTGGCACCAGAATTACAACGCGACCGGAGCGCCGCTCGTCGTGGGAAACCTCGTCGTCACCGGCACGTCGGGCGGCGATGAAGGGGTCCGCGGCTTCGTCGCCGCGTTCGATCAGGTCACGGGAACGGAAGTCTGGCGCTTCTGGACCGTGCCCCGCCCGGGCGAGCCGAAGGCCGAGACCTGGCAGGGGAAGGGGATCGAGCACCCGGGCGCGACGACGTGGTTGACCGGAACCTACGATCCGGGGCTGGACACGGTCTACTGGCCGACCGGCAATCCTTCGCCCGATCTGATCGGGGACGACCGCGGCGGCGACAATCTCTATTCGGATTCGATCGTGGCGCTCGATGCGCGAACCGGCAAACTGAAATGGCACTTTCAATTCACGCCGCACGATGTATGGGACTACGACGCGCAGGAGACGCCGGCGTTGATCGATGCCACGTGGCAGAATCGGCCGCGCAAGCTGCTGGTGCAGGCCAACCGCAACGGATTCTTCTACGTGCTGGATCGCACCGACGGCGCGTTTCTCCTCGGTAAACAGTACGCCAGGAACGTCACCTGGGCCGGCGGCCTCACGCCCCAGGGCCGGCCGATGATCGTGCCCAACATGGAGCCCTCGCTCGAGGGCAAGCGCGTGTGCCCGTCGCTCGAGGGGTCGTCGAACTGGTACGCCACGTCCTTCAATCCGACGACCGGGTTGTACTACGTGCAGACCAACGACAAGTGCGGCGTGTTCACCAGGACGCCGATGGAGTGGGAGGCCGGGAAGGGCTTCATGGGTGGCTCGTTCAAACAGGCGCCCGACGAGCCGGCACAGCGGATCCTGCGCGCGATCGACATTCAGACGGGGAGAATCGTCTGGGAGCTTCCCGAGACCGGCGCGGTCGATTCGTGGGGCGGCACATTGAGCACTGCCGGCGGTCTGGTGATCTTCGGCGAAGACAGCGGAGCACTGATGGCGGCTGATGCCGCAAACGGAAAGCCGCTCTGGAGCTTTCAGACGAGTCAGCTCTGGAAAGCGTCGCCAATGACGTACATGTTCGACAACAAACAGTACGTCGCCGTGGCCGCCGGCTCGAACATCATCGCGTTTGGATTGGCGGACGACAGGCCGGATTAGCGCCGACCCATGAGTGTTCCACGAGCGTTCCTTCCTGCCGCGCTCTGCTGCGCGTGCGCGGCCTTTGCCGTTGGCGCAGCCCCAGAGCCGCCGCAGGCCTCGACTTCGCAACCGCCCGCGCCGCCGATTCTCCAGGAGCCGCAGACGATCCTGCTGTGGCCCGGCGGCGCGCCTGGCGCACAAGGGGGCGAAGATCGTGACAAGCCGGCCCTCACCGTCTACATGCCGCCGAATACCACGGGTCCGATGACGGCGGTCATCATCGCGCCGGGCGGCGGCTATCAGCGCTTGTCGATGAACCTCGAAGGGCGCGCGCCCGCGAATTTCCTCAACGCGCTCGGCATCGCGGCGTTCGTCCTTCGCTACCGCCTCGGTCCCGAGTACCACCATCCCATCGAGCTCGGTGACGCGCAGCGCGCGATCCGCGCCGTGCGTGCGCGGGCGGGAGAGTGGCATCTCGCGCCGGATCGCATCGGCTTCATGGGGTTCTCCGCCGGCGGACATCTCGCATCGAGCGCCTCGACGCATTTCGACGACGGCAAGGCGAACGCGCCCGACCCGATCGATCGCGTCAGCAGCCGTCCGGATTTCGCCGTGCTCGGCTATCCGGTCATCTCGTTCATCGAGCCGTGGACGCATCAAGGCTCGAAGACGAGTCTTCTGGGCGACCATCCCGATCCGGTGCTCGCGCGCCTCCTGTCGAGCGAGACGCAGGTCACCTCGGCGACGCCGCCGGCGTTCATCTACCACACGAATGCCGACACGACCGTGCCGGTCGAGAACGCGGTGGCCTACTTTCTCGCTCTCCGGAAGGCGGGTGTGCCGGCGGAGATGCACGTGTTCAAGGAGGGCCGGCACGGCACTGGCCTCGGCATGACGGACCCGGCGCTCGCCGAATGGCCGAAGCTGCTCGCGAACTGGCTGCGCGTGAGCGGATTCCTGAAATGATACGGGCCGCGCTCATGCGCCAGTCAAGGAGGCCGCATGATCATCTCGGGAGGGATGCCCACGATTTTCGTGGGTGACTTGGACGCCGCGGTTCGGTTCTACACCGAGGCCCTGGAGTTGAAGCTGCTCGAGCGCTACGGCAACCACTGGGCATCGATTGACGGCGGTCACGGGTTGACGATTGGCCTGCATCCCGCCTCCGCGCAGAACCCGGCCGGGCGGGTCGGATCGATGACGATCGGCTTCCACGCGACCGAGCCGATCCGCGAGGCCGTCGCGACGCTCAAGACACGCGGCGTCGTCTTTCGTGGCGACATCGTCGACGACACACAGCTCCTCATCGCCCACTTCCAGGATCCTGACGGGAACCCGCTGTACCTCGCTGAGCCGAAATCGGAGCAGCGCCGCGAAGCACGAGGGCATGCAACGAGTCACAACGCATGAAAGCGACCTGCAGGCTGTCCTCTTGGCCTTCTGGCCTTTTGTTCAAATCTACACGTCGCTGACCGGGTGATCGACCAGCCGGCCGTCGAACAGATACAGGTGCCGCTGCGCCTGCGTGACCCATCGGGGATCATGGGTCGCCAGGCAGACCGTCGCGCCGCCCGCGTACAGCTCGCCGAACATCTGCATCAGTGCTTCACCACTTTTCGAATCCAGGTTGCCGGTCGGCTCGTCGGCGAGCAGGATCGCGGGCCGCCCGGTGATGGCGCGAGCGACGGCGACGAGCTGCTGGTGTCCGCCGGACAAAGATCCGGGCCGTTGCTTCGCTCGCGCGGCGAGTCCCGCGCGATCCAGAGCCGCATCGACACGGGCCTTTCGCTCGGCGGCCGGTACGCCACGCAGCGTCAGCGGGTACTCGACGTTCTCGTACACGGTCATGTCGGCGAGGAGGTTGAAGCTCTGAAAGATCAGGCCGACGTCGAGATTGCGCACGCGCGCCTTTTCGGCCGGTGAGAGCCGGTCGGTCGCCCGGCCGTTCAGCCAGTATCGTCCTGTCGAGGGCGTGTCGAGGAGCGCGAGGACCGATAGAAACGTGGATTTCCCGCACCCCGACGGACCCGAGACCGACACGTACTCGCCGCGCGCGATGTCGACGGTGATGCCCGCGAGGGCGTGTGTTTCTTCGTCCCCGTCGCCTTTGAAGATCTTGCTGACGCGCTCCAGGCGGATGACGGGCAGGATGGGGATCGGCCGCCACGTCCTCGGCCGGCGACTGACCGTCGCGCTTCCGCCACCACGGCTTCATGCAGACACTTTAGACGAGGCCGAAGCCGTTTCGGATGGCGGCAGTAAACTCCGTTCATGTGGCCGTTCGACCTGGCGGCCCTGCCGCCGATTGGCATGGGCTGCATGCGTCTTTCCACGGCGCCCGATCGCGACGAGGCCTGCGCGATTGGTGTATTGCACGCCGCATTGGACGCCGGCATTACCGTCCTCGACACCGCGGCCGCGTACGGCTGGGACGCCAACGACGCCGGTCACAACGAACGGCTCATCGCGTCCGCACTGGCGACATGGAACGGCGATCGAGGCTTCACGCGCCCGACCCGCGAACGCCGCTCTCCACGAGCGTGCGGGCGCTCGCCGCGTTGAAACGCCGAGGTCTTCACCGAGGTCCGCTATCACTGGGCGCACACGAGTCCCACGAGGACGTCGATCGTGCCGATCACGTTCGGCATTCGATTCACCGGTCGCCAATAACGGACCGTCCTATGAGGTGCCGAGGAGCGGTGACAGCTCGACCGGTGACGCTGCCACCGCGTCAACCCGTTGTCGGATCACGTCGGCATTTCGACGCTCGCTGCTGAGCGTCCACTCCGCTCGCCTCGAGCACCCCGTCGGGGATGGGCGGGCTGATGAAATCGGCGAGCTTGTGTTCGGTGACGAGAATCATGCCCGGGTGCGGATGGCGCGCCGTGGTCCCGATTCTAATTCGTCAGGGGGAACTTTTCCGCGCTTCCTCCGCAATACATTAGTGAGGTGGACGATCGCCAGCTGCTCGAGCGCGTGAGGCGAGGCGACGAGGAGGCCTTCGCCACAGTGTATGCGCGGCATCAATCGGCCATTTACCGCTATGCGCTGCACATGTGCGGCGCCGCGGCCGCCGACGACATTGTCCAGGACACGTTCGTGGCGCTGCTGCGACAGCCGAGCGGCTACGAGCCGTCGCGCGGACCGGTTGTGAGCTATCTGTTCGGAATCGCGAGACACCACGTGGCGAAGCGACTGACGGCCATGCGGGCCGAGCTGACTCTCCTCGATGACCATCCAGACGCCGCAGGGGACGAAGCGGTGGCCTCGGATGACACGCCGCTCGAGGCCATCAGTCGCCGCGAGCTCGTCGCACAGGTTCGGAACGCCATCCAGTCGCTGCCGTCCGCGTACCGGGAGGTCGTGGTGCTCTGCGAGCTGAATGAAATGGACTACGCCGCCGCGTCGGCGGTCATCGAACGGCCGATCGGGACGGTCCGTTCGCGGCTTCACCGCGCGAAGGCGATGTTGATGATGAAGCTGGCTGTGCTTCAGGGCGAATCGCAGCCCCACTCGAAAACGGGGCACCGACAATGACCGAGCGGCAAAATGCTGATCGCGCGCTGAAAGAGGCGCTTCGTGCGATCGCGGAGGAGGATGCCCGCCTGGGCGCCTCGCCGGCTGTGAAGGCCCACCTGATGGCTGAGCTCAGTTCGGTCGCGGCCGCTCGGCGAGCTCCCTCGTGGCGCGTCGTGGGCGGCGTGGCCGCGGCGGCTGTACTGGTGACCGCGATCGCGATTCCGATCTGGCGAGCGCGGGGGGCGTCAACGGTGCGGAACCCCGACGCGAACGCCAGAACGATGACACGGCGCGAAGTCGTCACGGCGTTCATGCCGCTGGCGTATAGCGACGTGCCGATCGGTGCGGGCCACATCGTCCGGATGGAGGTGCCGCGCGCGTCGCTCGTGTTGCTCGGCGTAATGCCAGCCGACAGCCTCAACGCCGTCCAGAGCGGCACAGTGATCGCCGACGTCATCGTCGGGGACGACGGGCTGGCGCGAGCGGTCAGGTTTGTTCACCGATCGGTACGAAAGGAGCCACAGCGATGACACGACAAGCCACCGGCCGCATGCTGATGACGATCATTCTCACGGTCGCGGCGAACCTGGCGTTTGCCCAACCGCCGCCGCGGCCGGCGCCTCCGCCCCCGCCACCACCCCCGCCGCCTATTGGCGCCACACTGGAATTCGTCGGCGCTGAAATGCCGCTCAGCGCGGTGCTCCGCGGCGCGCCGTTTTCGGCAGACGGCATCACGACAGTGTCGCAGACGCTCGGCGACGGGACGCGGATCGATCGCCGCCTGACGGCGAAGATCTATCGTGACACCGAGGGGCGCGTCCGGCGGGAGCAGACTGTGCTCGGTCTCGACGTGCTCAATCCGGCGGGCGATGCGCAGCCACTCGTGACGATTACGGATCCGGTCGCGGCCCTCAGCTACGTGCTCGATCCGAATACTCGCACGGCCCGGCGCAACGGGTTGGCGTTCGAACGCGGCGACGTGTTCGAAAAGTTGCGCGTGGCGGGACGGGGAGTGGTGCGGCCGCGCGCGGGCGAGCCGCCGCCGCCTGTTCCTCCCCCGCCTCCGCCGCCCGGCGAGCGCCCGGCGCGCCGTCCGGCGAACGTACCGAACTGGCCCGAACCGCTCGGCACGCGACAAATTGAAGGCGTCACAGTGGTGGGCACGCGGCGAACGGAAACCATCCCAGCGGGGCGCATCGGGAACGATCGGCCGATTGTAGTCACCGATGAGCGCTGGGAGTCACCGGATCTGAAAATGGTGATCCTGTCGCAGCATCACGATCCGCGGACCGGGGACGTCGAGTATCGCTTGACGAACATCAGCCGCGCGGAGCCGGCGCACCATTTGTTCACGGTCCCCGCCGACTACACCGTCGTCGACACGCCGCCGCCACCCCCGCCCTCGCCCGCACAGGAACGGAGACAGTAATTTTTATTTTTCCTCTTGACAAACCCGGGCCCGTGGCCTAACAGTATCACTGTGCTAGTTCAGTAGCACAGTGATACCATGATGTTCCGCCCCAATCCCTCCTCCGGCATTCCCATCTACCTCCAGTTGATGGAGCAGGTGAAGGACGCCCTGGAAACCGGCGCCTTCCGGCCGGGCGACCAGGTACCCGGCATCCGTCCACTGGCGGAGGAGCTCGTGATCAGCCCGAATGCGGTGGCCAGAGCCTACCGCGAGCTCGAACAGGAACGGGTCATCGCGCTGCGCCAGGGTGGTGCAGCAGGCCTCGTCTTCACGAACGAGCTCGCGGAGCGACCTCGCACCGCAGTCCCACGACGATCCTCCCGGGAGCTGGCCCTCGAGAACAGCCGGCTGACAGCGCAGATTGCCGCAGAAGTCGCCAACCGCGTCGAGAGGAATCGAGAGCTGGACCTCGCGCGAGACGTTCAGCAGCGGCTGTTTCCGCAGGTCTATCCACAAATCACGGGCCTCGACTATGCCGGCGCCTGCCGGCCGGCCCTCGGCGTCGGAGGCGACTACTACGACTTCATCCGGCTCTCTGACACCGAGCTGGGGATCGCCATCGGCGACGTTTCCGGCAAGGGCATTCCCGCGGCGTTGCTGATGGCCACCCTCCGCGCGTACCTGCACGGTCAGACACGGCACCGCGTGACCGATCTGGCTGAGGTGATGGTGAACCTGAATCGACTCGTGTACGAAAGCTCCGCGGCGAACCGGTACGCCACCTTCTTCTACGCCCAGTACGATTCGTCGACGCGCCTGCTCGAGTACGTGAATGCGGGTCACAATCCGCCTCTGATCTTCAGGACGCGCGGCGGTCGCCGTGCCGTCCTGCGCCTCGACGTCGGCGGACCGGTCATCGGCCTGATGCCGGACTGTTCGTATGTCCAGCAGAGGGTGACGCTCGAAGAGGGCGATGTCCTGGTTCTCTACACCGACGGCGTCACTGAGGCGATGAACACCTCAGGCGAAGAGTGGGGAGAAGAGCGCCTGACGCAGGTGATCGGAGCCAGTCGCGCCCTGCCGGCGCGTGAGCTCAACGATCGCATCATGCGCACGGCCGACGAATTCGCCGCCGGCGCCGCGCAGTACGACGACATGACGCTCATCACGGCTCGATTCATCGGACGCGACGCCCGTCGCCGATTTTCATGACGCTGCTCCTTCGGCCCAATCCTTCGTCCGGTGTACCCATCTACCTCCAGTTGATGGAGCAGGTGAAGCACAGCATCGAAACGGGTGCGCTCCGGCCGGGCGAGCAGCTGCCCGGCATTCGTCCTCTCGCGGAGGAGCTTGTGATCAACCCGAACACTGTGGCCAAAGCCTACCGCGAGCTCGAGCACGAAGGGGTCATCGAGCTGCGCCACGGCGCCGGCGCGTTCGTCTCCGGAAATGCGCAGGCGAAGAGGATAACGGACAAGTTTCGCGCAGGCCAGGCCATCGTCGCGGCCGCGGTGGAGAAACTGCGCGCGCGCGGGGTCACCGACGAGGAGGTCCGGCGGTTGTTCGAGGCGGAGCTGGCAGGGTTGAGCGGGACAGGAGATCAACGTGGCTGACGCGTTCGTGATCGAAACAAGCGACCTGCGGAAGAACTACGGCGGCGTGGAGGCCCTGCGCGGTTTGAGCCTCCAGGTGCCAGGGGGCTCCATCTGCGGGTTTCTCGGACGCAACGGCGCCGGCAAAACCACGACCATCAAGATCCTGCTGGGCATGGCGCGGCCCGCCGGCGGGCACGCCCGCGTGTTCGGCCGGGCCGCCGATGCGCCGGAGGCGAGCGTGGAGATCCGGCGCCGCACCGGGTTCGTCAGCGACGACAAGGATCTCTACGATTACATGACGGTGGACGCGATGATCCGCTTCACCGCCGCATTCTACCCGCGCTGGCGTGCCGATCTGGAGCAGCGCTATCTCCGGAAATTCGAGCTGCCGCTGGACCGGAAGGTTGGTGCGCTCTCGCGCGGCACGCGCACCAAGCTCGCCTTGCTGCTGGCACTGTGCCGTGGCGCGGACCTGCTCATCCTCGACGAGGCGACCTCGGGACTCGACCCCGCCATGACCGAGGAGGTCCTGCAGGCGCTGGTGGCCCATGTGGCGAGCGAGGAGATGACCGTGTTCTTCTCCTCCCATCAGATCGCCGAGGTGGACCAGATCGCCGACCACGTCGCGATCATCGATCGCGGGCGCGCGGTGGTGGCGGGTGCGCTCGACGATCTCCGGGAAAGCTTCCGCTGCATTCAACTCGTGTTCGACGGCGACGCACCGGCGCCGTCGTTCCGGGCGCCGGGCGTCGTACGCGTGCGGCGCAAGGGGCGCGTGCTCACCGTGCTGTCGAGCGCGGGGGCCGAGCGGGTTCTGGACGAAGCGCGCGCGCTCAACCCGGTGTCGGTGGACGTGATCCCCGTCACGCTCAAAGAGATCTTTCTCGAAACCGTGACCGCGGAGGACTGACATGCTCTGGTACAAATCGTGGCTCGAAACCCGTTGGCGGTTCGTCATCGGCCTGGTGCTGCTGATGTTCTCCGCATGCGGCACCGTGCTCGCCTACCCCCGCGTGGTCGAGTTGCTGTCCGCCGCGCCCAGGGTCGAGGTGAGCGGAGAGATCGGCCGGCAGATCAGGGAGGGCGTGGAACTGGCGCGCGACTACCGCGGCTATGTCTGGTCGCAATGGTTCCGGCAGAACCTGATGCAGATGTGGACGTTCTTTGCGGTGCTGCTCGCCAGCGGCTCCGTCCTCTCGCAGACGTCTGGAGGCGGGACCGTATTCACGCTGTCGCTGCCGGCCTCGCGCAACCGCTTGATCGGCGTTCGCGCCGCGACGGGGCTCGCGGAATTGCTGGTGCTCGCCTTCGTTCCTTCGCTTCTCATCCCGCTGCTCTCGCCGGTCGTCGGACAGAGCTACAGCGTCAGCGACGCGCTGGTCCATGGCGCGTGTTTGTTCATCGCCGGCGCCGCGTTCTTCAGCCTGGCCTTTCTGCTCTCGACCGTGTTCAGCGACCTGTGGCGGCCGCTGCTGATGGCGTGCTCGGCGGCGATCGTGCTGTCGCTCTGCGGCCAGGTGTTTCCAGGCGTCTCGCGCTACGGCATTTTCCGGGTGATGAACGGGGAAGTCTACTTCCGTGGCGGTGGGCTGCCGTGGCTGGGACTGCTCGCCAGCGTGGCCCTATCGATGGCGATGCTGTACGGCGCCACCAGAAACATCGCGCGCCAGGATTTCTGACGCGCATATCACACGTCGTGCAGGTTCAGAGCGTGTGAAGAAAGCTGCACCATGTTTGCGAGCAACACTATCGCGGCTCACATCGTGCGTGGCGTGATCGCCGCCGCGCTGATCGCGTGGGCATTGCTGCATCAGTCGTCCAACCCGGCGTTCGCCGTCGCGGCAGGCGTGGTGGCCGTGGCCGCCATGAGGGGCTGCCCCCTCTGCTGGACGGTGGGCCTGGTGGAAACCTGCTTCAGAGGAGCGCGAGGCTCTCAGCCGGGCGTTGCGGCTCGCCTCAGAGGCGCGCCCTCCAGCGCGAAACCGGCGACAGCCCCAGACGTGCCGAGACATGAAAGTTGAGAGTTGACTAGAATAACGCCAAGCCAGCATGCTCGGGCTGTTCTATCCGTACGGTTTCATTCTCCAAGCCGTCGCGATTCTGCACTTCGTGCGCCGCCGGCCGGACACCTACTGGCTCTTCATCATCCTGATGGGCGGCGCCCTCGGCGCGTTTGTCTACATCGTCGTCCAGGTCGTGCCCGACGCCGGCCTGCTCGGCGGCGCCTTTCAGGTCTTCCCGCGTCGCAAGCGGATCAAGGAACTGGAAGCCGCCGTCCTCGACAATCCCTCGGTCGGCAACTATGAAGAGCTCGGAGATCTGTATCTCGACGACGGGCAGTTCGAGCGGGCGCGCGACTGTTTCGATCGGGTGATCTCGAGAGGCGATTCAATCGACCCTTTCTACCGCCGTGCGCTGTGCGCCATCGGGTTGAACGATTTCACGGCCGCCGCCGCCGATCTCGAAGAGGTGGTTGCCCGCGACCCGAAGTATGACTTCCAGCGCGCCGCAGGCCTGTGCGCCCATGCGCTCGCGAACGCGGGCCAGCGTGAGAAGGCGGACGCGCTGTTCGCGGACGTCATGCAGACGTCGACGCTCTCGGAGACCCAGTACAACTATGCGTGCTTCCTGGCGGCCGAAGGCCGGGCGCCCGAGGCGCGCGAATGGGCAGAGCGCATCCTTCGCAAGAAGGCGACGATGCCCGACTACATCCGGCGGAGGGAACGCCCATGGTTTCGCAAGGCCGGCGCGCTGCTCACCCGGCTGCCACGCAACGCACCTCGCTCATAAGGGTTTCCCCCTCGTTCAGGTTCACATTGAAACGACACCAGGAAACGCACGAAATACACGAAACGCACCAACATGATCTCCTGATCTCGGCAAGAATGCGGCTCTCCCGCCTGCCGACCTCGCTCTGGGTCGTGAGAAGCGGTCGCGCCGCGCTCTGCCCTGCCGCCGCGCGCCCGGTCACGGCCAGGCACGCCAGGCCGTTCACCGCTGTCATCCACAGCCAATCCCGGCGACTGATCAGCATCCGCTTATCCTCTTTCGCATGAACACGCATGCCATTCGTCGCCCGGACCATAGTCGATGCTCTCCACGACCGACCTCTTCGAAGCCGTTCGCCTTGTAGAACTCGACTGCTGCAAGCGAGGCGTCGACGTGGATGCCGGTTGCGCCGGCGCTGATCGCTCCGGCTTCGGCCGATCGGAACAACGCCGAGCCTATCCCAAGGCGAGCGGCTCTGCCCCTGACATAGACGGCCGTGCGATGCTCCTTTCCGTGGATCCGGTGCGACGAAAAACCCAACACGTCGGGCTTGCCGTCCAGCTCACCAACCGTAATGTAAAAGACTTCCCCGCGGGCCATGGCGTTCACGTAGAGGTCGCCCCCAACCCGAGCGCCCCAGTCACTCACGATCTCCGGTGTGTAGTACAGAGCGCCGATCGAACGAATTGAATCCAGGTGCGCAGCAGCGATCTCCTCCACATCGGTAAGCGCTGCACGGCGAACTTCGAAGCTCGCGATCTGTGCCA
>QHWJ01000304.1 GCA_003222535.1 Acidobacteriota bacterium
GTCATCAAACCGGACGGCCGTCTGATGATCCAGTCCGGCATCGGCAATCTCGGCACCGAATCGGTCTTCGACGTGCATCGTGTCGCCGCCGAAGTGCTCGGCGTCCCCTGGGAGAAATGCGATGTGACGTGGGGCAATACGTCGAAGAACGTGCCGAACACCTGCGGGCAGGGCGGCAGCCAGACTACGCACGCGATGACGCGCGCGGCGCACGCGGCGGCGACTGACGCGAAGAAGAAGATCCAGGAGATCGCGGCCAGCACGCTCGGCGGCAGCACCGAATCGTATCAGGTGGCCAACGAACGGGTGTCAGCCGGCGGCCGCAGCCTGACTTTCGCGCAGGCGGCCCAGAAGGCGATCGAGCTCGGCGGCAAGTACGATGGACACGAGCTGCCCGCCGACATCAACAACTACACCAAGAAGTCGGCAACCGCGCTTGCCGGTCAGGGGCTGATGGGCGTCGCGCGCGACAACTACGGTCGTGACGGCACGTCGAAGTCCTACGTCGCCGGGTTCGCCGAGGTCGAGGTCGACGTCGAAACCGGCGCCTACAAAGTCCTCGACTTCGTCGCGGTCTCCGATTGCGGGACCGTCATTCACCCGCGAAGCCTTGGCGGCCAGATCCTGGGCGGCGTCATGCTGGGGTTCGGGCACGCGTACGGCCAGCACTGGGCGTACGACCAGCACTACGGCGTCCCGCTGGCCAAGCGGTTCTACAACAGCAAGCCGCCGACGATTCTCGACGCGCCGGCGCACATGCAGTGGGCGGCCGTCGAGCTGCCCGATCCGGAGACGCCGGTCGGTGCGCGCGGCGTAGGCGAGTCGCCGGTCGGCGCCGGGTTCGGCGCCGTCGTGAATGCCATTGCCGCGGCGGTGGGCGACGAGGTCTTCCGTCGCGCGCCGGTCACCGCCGACAAGATCCTGATGGCGCTCGAGGCGGGGAGGCCGATGCACGAGGCGCTGACGGCGAACGTCTGAGGTCTGCGGCCTCGGCGAGAGGCCGTCCGGCGTGCATGACTCGCAGGCGTGGTGCGTCTTCGGCGAGAGCCGTGGCTCCCGACGTCTTCGCCGCCTACTGCCCGACAGTTCTGACATCGCACACCACGTGCCACCCCCATACGTTCAACACCGTGACTTCCGCAGCAATGAGGCGCTTCCTGCACGTGGCCAACGGCACGTGCACAACCCGGACGATTGAAGCCGCCGGCATTCCGGGCGCCTGCTCCATCTGGGCAGATCCACTTTACGATGGGCCGGTTCCCGGCGGACTAAACGACACCGAATTGCTCGACGTCCGGATGCGGTACCTCGCCGGGCCCACCGATCTTACGTGGGCAGCGTGGGCGGGGAGCGATCCGTCTTTGGATCCCGCCAACGACCTGCGGCAATGGCGCGCCACGATCGAACGGCACGAGTCTTACGACGAGCTGATTCTCTGGTTCGAGCACGACTTGTTCGATCAACTGAACCTGATTCAGCTGCTGACGTGGATTCGCGACTATCTCCCTGCGGCAAAGCCTGTGTCGCTCATCTGCATCGGGTCGTTCCCAGGACGTCCCGACTTCAAGGGCCTCGGTGAACTCACACCTGACGAACTTGCGTCGCTTCTGGAAACGAGGCAGCCTGTGAGTGATCCACACTATGAGGTGGCGCGACGTGCCTGGCGCGCGTTTCGTGAGCCCACGCCCAAAGCTCTGGACGAACTTCGGCAGGACGATACGTCGGCCTTTGCCGTATCTCGCTCCAGCCATCACTCGTTTTTTCCAGGAATATCCGTGGACAACCGACGGACTCTCGCGAACCGAGCGTCGCCTGCTGGAGCTGGCGAACGGCGACGGGATCGCATTGTGGACGGCGTTCCCACGGATGCACGAAGGCGAGGAAGTCTACTTCAGTGGAGGACGACATGAACGACGAGCGAAAAGACGATGCCCGCGACGACACTGGTGACCAGCGCGTGCCCGCCCTTGGGCGCCGAGACCTCATGAAGCTCGGCGCCGGTCTCGTCGTGACGGCACTGAACGCCCCGAAGGTCGCCGCGCAGACTCCTTCCCCGCAGCCCGTGCCGGTGAGGACGCGCGCCGGCTATGTGTACACCGCCAATCGGGAATCCCACAACGGCCCGATGGATGACACGAGTCGCCAGATCGTCAAGTTCGTGAACGAGTTCTCCGAGTCGAAGCTGACGGCGCCCGACATCGACGTGCTGAACAAGATCATGCTCGACGCGATGGCCGCCCTCGTCGCTGGATTCGAGGAGCCGTCCGTACGCCTCTGCGCCCGTCTGGCGCGGCAGGTTCAGCCCGTCGATCTCAAGTGCACGGTCCTGGGGTACGGGATCCCGACCTCGCCGGAGCTGGCCGCCTTTACCAACAGCGCGATGCTTCGGCACTGCGACTTCAACGACCTTGGACCGGGCGGGCACGTGAGCGACCTGATTCCAGCAGCCCTCGCGCTCGGCGAGGCGCTTCATTCGACCGGTATGCAGGTTCTGACCGCGGTCGCCATCGGCTACGAGCTGGCGGCGGTCAACGGTACTGGCGGCGAGGCAGCCCATGCAGGGATGGTCGCCGCCAAGCTCATGGGGCTGAACGAAGATCGGCTCGCGAACGCTCTGACGATCGCGCTCACGCCGCACGTGACGTTGAACAAGGGCGTCGGCGCGATGTCGATGTGGAAGGGCCTGCGGAGCGCGGAGCCGGTCAAGTGCGGCGTGTGGGGCGCGATGATGGCCCGCGAAGGAATCACGGGTCCGCCCCAGCCGTTCGAAGGCCGAGGCGGTCTCTGGTCCCGCAACGGTCGGGGCCAGGACTTCACGCTGCCCGCCAGCGCTGACGGGAAACTGGCCATTCACCGGATGGGGTTCAAGCGCTACCCCGCGGAAGGATCCTCTCAGGCAACCCTCGACCTCATCCCGGAGATGCGGGCGTGGACAAAGGTCGAAGAGATCGAGTCGATTCACCACCAGCTCGGCGGGCTGGGCGAAATCGCCGACGCCCCCAAGTGGGATCCCCGGAATCGGGAGACCGCGGACCACAGCATGCCGTACATGCTTGCCCGGGCGCTGATGGACGGCGAGATCTATCTCGATTCCTTTACTGAAGCGAAGTACAGGGATCCCGCGGTGCTGGCACTCATGGCGAGAATCAGCATGTCTCAGGGTCCGGGCTTCCGCGGGAACGCACCGGCGCGCACCACCATCCGCAAGAAGAACGGCGAAGAAAAGAGTTGGGATACTCAGGGCGGCCGGCGAGTCGCCCCGGAGGGGGAGCTTCTCTCCAAGCCCACGGCGACGCACCGGCTGACGATGGAGGAGATCGTGGCGAAGTTCAATCGCGCCTGCGCGTACAAGCGCGTGTCAGACACGCAGCGGGACCAGGCGCGCGCCATCTGGAGCAATCTCCGGGCGGTCAAGGACATCGGGGAGGCGATGCGCACGCTCGCGAAGTTCGGGGATCCCAAGCCGCTGTAAACCAATAACGAAGCGTGAGCGCGTCATTGGAAGGAGTTTGAAGATGCGGAAGACTCTTTGACGGGCCAGGTGATCGACCTTTATTGCTACTCGATGAACAAGGCGGACACGGGGATGGACCACCGGGCGGGCCGCGAATGCGCCTGGGCGTGCGCCAAATACGAGGGGCAGCCGGTGGGGCTCCTCACGACCGACGGAAAGGTGTATCAGCTTGCGGGCGGGCTCGTGGCCAGCAACAACACCAAGATTGCGCCGCACGTGACCCACACGGTGACGGTTACAGGCGAGGTCACCGAGAAGGACGGCATGCTGATGATTGCCGCGAACGACGTCACGATGGTCAAGAAGTAGTCGAGTCATATCGGTAATCACCTCTTCAGAGCGAGGTCAGTGCCATGATCGAGAGAACCGTTGCTCGCAACATCTTGCTCGCGGCACTGTCGATGATCACCCTGCCGCTGCCGGCGATGGCCCAGGGCGTCGGCGCGATCGGCGGCACGGTCAGGGATGAATCGGGCGCGGTGATGCCCGGCGTGACCGTGACGCTCTCCAGTCCCGGCGTCATCGGCGGCGACCAGAGCACAGTCTCGGACGGGACGGGGGCGTACCAATTCACGCGGCTGGTGCCCGGCACCTACAGCGTGAAGGCGGAACTGCAAGGGTTTCGGGCGGTCATTCAAGAAAATATTCGCGTCAGCGCGGACAACACGTCACGGGCGGACTTGAAGCTGGCGGTGGGAGACCTGGCCGAGACGATCACGGTGACCGGGTCGTCGCCGCTGCTGGATACGACGTCAGCATTGAATCAGACGGTGATGTCGCGCGAGGTGCTCGACACGCTGCCGACGGCGCGCGACATCTTCTCGATCGCGCGGCTGGCCCCGGCCCTCACGGTCGGCAAGCTGGACGTTGGGGGCAAGGATTCCTTGATGAACTCGAACTCCGTGTTCATTCATGGCAGCACGGGGGCGCAGCAGGCCTTCATGGTGGACGGCATGGACATCACCTCGTATAGCGGGGGCATCTCCTTCACCATGGATTCGTTCGCGTATCAGGAAATCAACTACCAGGGCGGCAACCTGCCGGCGGAACGGGCGGCCGCCGGGGTCGTGAGCAACATGATCACGAAGACCGGGACGAACAGGTTCCGCGGATCCGCAGCGATTAACGGCACGAACTCGTCGCTGCAGTCGAACAACTTGTCGCCGGCGCTGAAGGCGCAGTTGCTGGCCGGCGTCCCGGCATTTGCGAAGGCGGCCAACCCCAACATCGAGCCGGGCGCCAAGACTTTGAAGCTGTGGGAGTCGATGGTCTCGTCCTCCGGACCTGTCGTGCGCGATCGCCTGTGGTTCGTGGCATCGGCCAAGCTGGCCGAGGTCGACACGTTGCGCGTGGGCAGCTACAACGCGGACGGCACGCAGCTCCTGGATGACAACCAGCTGCGGAATCTGCTGGGCAAAGCCTCGTGGGCCGTGACCAACAACAACCAGTTGCACTTCACATACGGGTGGGTGCACAAGGGGCGGTATCACCAGGCGGGCGGCCCGACGGTGACGCAGTTCTTCGACACGTCGGCCTCGTTCTACAACCCGAGCCGCAACCACTATCAGTTGGCGCGTTGGACGGATGTGCTGTCGTCGCGGATGGTGCTGGACGTCGCTGCCATTCAGCATTACGGCCAGACGAACCGGCTATTTCAGCCGGGGCTGGTCGAACACGGCGACATTCCGCGCTTCGACAGCGTGACGCTCGTCAATACGGTCGCCCCGGCCAACGAGGAAATCAATAAAGGCCGCCGCGCCGAGATCGCGGCCAACATGAGCTGGGTGGCCGCCAACCACGACATCAAGTTCGGCTATCAGTTCATGCGGACGGTGAACGTGCGCGGCAATGTGGGGATTTCGAATTTTCCGTCGGGCTTCCGCGCGGTGTACCGCAACGGCGTGCCCGACTCGGTGAACACGTACAACACGCCCACGGAGTACGCCCGGAAGACGCACGAGAACGCCTATTACATCCAGGACAAGTGGCGGGCGGCGCAGAAGCTGACCCTGAACCTGGGCTTCCGGTTCGAGACGATCTACGGATGGATCAACGGCAAGGGCGAGCAGCTGTGCCAACAGGCGACGATCTTCATCGCGGCGCAGTGCTTCCCGGCGGTCGAAGGCGCCCCGGACTGGAAGAGTCCCACGCCGCGCTTCTCGGCGGTCTACGACCTGCGGGGGGACGGGCGGACGGCGCTGAAGTTCTCGGCCAACCGCTACCGCGGGTTCCTGCAGGGCGGGTCGTATCCCGATCTGGTCAACCCGATCAAGACCGCGAACGACACGCGGGCGTGGACGGTGTGCGCCGCCGGGCAGACCTCGGGCTGCGATCTCAACGGCGACAAGATCGCCCAGATCAACGAATTCGGGCCCTCGACCGGCTTCAACCTGGGGACGACCAACCGCTTCGCGGCTGGCGTCACGTGGCCGAAGGTCAATGAGCTCTCGGCCGAGGTCGAGCAGCAGTTGCCCGGGAACGTCGTGTTCTCGGTCGGCTACTTCTACCGGTCAACGTTCGATCAGATTGGCTCGACCAATGTGGCGGTGCCGAGGGAGAGCTACACGCCGATCACGATCACCGAGGTCAGCAGTGGCAGGACCGTAACGGTCTACAACCAGGCGGCCGCGTTGCGGGGCCTGTTCGACGTGGTGTACGACAATTCGGACACGTTGGACGAGACGTTCCACGGAGTGGACTTCTCGGCCCAGAAACGGATGAGCAACCGGTGGATGCTGATGGGGAGCGTCAGCCTCGGCAGCAATGACACCTACATTCATGGCACGGGCGACCTGAACAATCCGAACTTCCAGAACGGGCGGGGGCCGGAAGACCTGAGCATCCCGGTCCAGGCCAAGGTGTCGGCGTCGTATGTGCTGCCCTACGACATGAAGCTCGGCGCCAGCGCCCTGCACTACACAGGGTGGCCGGATACCAATACGGTGCGAGTCACGGCGGCGACCGTCCGGCTCACGCAGGTCAACCAGGACATCGTCGTCGAGCCGCGCGCGACGACGCGAAAAGACGACCTCAACGTGGTGGACATCAACTTTGGCAAGACGCTGACGCGCGGTCGCTTCAAGGCGGAGCCGAGGGTGGAAGTGTTCAACCTCCTCAACACGGGGGTCATCACGTCGCGCATCAACCAGTACGGCCCGACGTATGGCAATGCCATCGAGGTGTACGGCGGCCGCACAATCAAGTTCGGCGGCAACCTCAACTGGTAAGATGCGTCTCTATGAGAATCGTGAAAACTCCCGCGGTTTGTGCGATCGCAGTGGCCTTCCTCGCGCTCATCGCCGGGGCCGGCGCGTACGCCGTACAGCCTCGACCGCAGGGGCTCGAGTCGCCGCGGCTGTACGTGTTCGATTGCGGCACGCTCGAAGGGGATCCGGCCCGATTCAGCTTCAAGCGCGAGGAAATGGCCACAACCGACATGTCGGTCGCGTGCTACCTCGTTGTCCATCCGAACGGCGCGCTGATGTGGGATACGGGCGCCGTGCCCGACAAGGAGGTCACGTCCGAGAACCAGCGCGCGAGGCACCATATCGTGCTCACCAATACCGAGCGATACGTGACGCTTGCGAAATCGTTGAAGAGCCAGCTCGCCGAAGCAGGCTATGCGCCCGCGGACATCCGCTACGTCGCCATGTCGCACTATCATTACGACCACACGGCCAACACCAACGACTTTGCAAGCGCGACGTGGCTTGTCCGCCAGGTCGAGCGGGACACCATGTTCGCCGACAAGCCGCCCGACAATCTACTGCGCGCGACCTTCGATCGGTTGAGGAACAGCAAGACCGTGATCATCGAGACCGATGACTACGACGTCTTCGGCGATGGTTCAGTGGTGATCAAGTGGGCCCCTGGCCACACGCCTGGTCACCAGGTGCTGTTCGTGAAGCTGGCGAAGACAGGACCGGTGCTCCTTTCCGGCGATCTGTACCATTACCCCGAGGAGCGGACGCTGGACCGCGTGCCGACGTTCGAATTCGATCCCGGCCAGACGCGCCGAACGAGAGCGGCCATCGATGCGTTCCTGAAGAAGAGCCGCGCACAGCTCTGGATCCAGCACGACTTCATGGCCAACGCCGCGCTGAAGAAAGGGCCGGCGTTTTACGACTAAGGATAGGTAATACACAGGGACATCCGGATGGCCACACGGACAG
>QHWJ01000199.1 GCA_003222535.1 Acidobacteriota bacterium
GCGTTTTGCCGGGGTCTGTTCGCTCCCAGCCCCTTGTCCTCTGCCCTGTGTGCGCGCCGACTGCCCTCTGCTCTGCGCGCGCGCCGACCATCGCCAGAACCTCGGCGCACCCGTGAAACCGCGCCCACCAGATCGCTGAGCGGCCCGCGTAAGTGTCGGGGATGCTCAGCCCAGGGTCGCGCTCGAGCAGCGCGCGCACGGTCGCGAGACGGCGGCCGCCGAGGAGCGGCCGATCGATGTCGCTCAGCGCGCCGCCCGACACGGCTTGCGCCAGGGGGGTCTCGCCATACTCACCGCCGATTCGCGGGTTGGCGCCGTATGTCAGCAGGAGCTTCACGATCGTCGGATTCAATGTAAAGACACCTATTGCGGATTGCGGATTGCGGATCAGATTGTCGATTGGATTGCGGATTGCGGGTCCGCAATCCGCAATCCGAAATCCGCAATTCCCGCGTCAGAACGTAGAGAGCCAGGCCTCGACGGCGGGCGTCTGCTTCTCGCGCAGCCCGATGCAGTTGCTGATCTGCTCGACCGTCTGCTGGAGAGTGCGCGCGGCGCCGGGCAGCCTGTGCGCCGTGAAAAACGAGGTGATCTGCTCGCGTGACGCCGCGTCGCAGAAGCTGCTCATCGACCGGATCAGGTTCGTGTCGCCGCCCGCGATGGTGATCTTCGGCTCGAGCGCCGCCCAGTGCGCGGCGAGAAACGCCCACGCGCGGCTCCGCCCGTCCGGGTTGGCGAAAAATCGCGAGAGGTACACCGCCGTATCCTGACTCCGAAGCTGCGGCGACACGGCCAGCTGCAGCCCGCGGTCGATGAGCGGCGGCTCGCGGAAGTCAGCAAGCGCGTACAGATATCGATAATGCACCTCCGGGTCCGATGCCCGCTCGGCGGCGGCGGCGAGCGCGTCGAAAAGCGCGGCATCGCCGTGTGCGGCAGCCGTCGTGATGACCGCATCCGCGAGCGTCGGATCGAGCGGCGCACGGCCGGACAACGATCGGTCGGCCGCGCTCCGCGCCTTCGCGACGACGTCCGGGTCCTGGCCGATGGTGCCGAGCGACGCGATGACGGCCGCGCGCAGCGACCGCCGGTCGTCCGCGTCCGACGCAGCCACCGCGAAGGCGACCTCGTCGAAGAGCGGCCGCAGCAGCCGGCGCGTGAACATCTCGAATCGCCCGACCGTCGCGTCCGTCGTCAGGTAGTCGTGCACGAAGCCGAGACGATGGGCGATCTCTTCGAGCACGCCGCTCGTGTGCTCCCGGCCATTTTCGGACACCAGCGTGAGGTAGTCGGCGATGCTGTGCCGTCCTGCGCGCACGAGGGCCCACTCGTCGTCGAGGAGAGACAGGCGCTCGGACGCCGTCAGATCGGTTTCGACGTGCGGCGCCAGCGCGCGCAGCAGGCCGGACGAGTAGGCGGTGCGATAGTAGCCACGGGCGCCGGCATTCGCGAACACCCACGGCACGCAGGCGCCGTCGAGGCTCACCGTGCGCGACTCATCAGTGACCACTTCACACGTGGCCGACGGCCGGCCCGGGACTTTGAGGCAGACAGGAATCTGCCAGCGTCCGCTCTCGCCTTGCGCCTCGTCGACGAGAAAGCGCTGCTGCTCGAGCGTGACGGCCGTCCGGCCGTTCGCGCACGCGATCGACACATCGAGCAGCGGCGCACCCGGCTGATTGACGAAGGTCGGCAGAATGCGCTCGATCGGCTTTCCGGAGGTCGCGGAGATCGCCTTCCAGAAGTCTTCGGACGTCGCGTTCGCGTACGCGTGTGCCTGAAGATAGTCGTTGACGCCCTTCCGGAACGTGTCCGCGCCGACGTAGCCCTCGATCATCCGCAGCACAGCCGCGCCCTTTTGGTACGCGATCGCGTCGAAGGCCTCGTCGATTTGCGCCGGCGTCTCGACGTCGGCGTGAATCGGGCGCGTCGACTTCAGAGAATCGAGCGCCAGCGCGGTCTGATTCTCCTGGGCTTCGTCGATCGCGATGGTCCAGTCCGGATGCGCGGCGGCGAGCGGCTTGTTGGCCATCCAGGTCGCGAAGCCTTCGTTCAACCAGAGGTCGTCCCACCACTGCATCGTCACGAGATCGCCGAACCACTGGTGCGCCATCTCGTGGGCCAGAATCGACGCGATCTTCTTCCGCGTGCCGGCCGAGGCCGACTTCGCGTCCGCCAGCAGATCCGTCTCGCGATAGAAAATCGCGGCGGTATTCTCCATGGCGCCCGCCGCGAAATCCGGCACCGCCACCACGTCGAGCTTTCCGAACGGGTACTTGATGGCGTAGTAGCCGTTGTAGAACTGCAGGATCTGCTGCGCGGCCTCGAGCGCGATGCGTCCCAGATCCTTCTTGTCCGGCGTCGCGCAGATTCGGATGGGCACGCCGTCGGTCGCGCCATCCAGGCACTTGAAGTCCCCCACGGCCATCGCGACGAGATACGCGGACATCCTCGGCGATGTCGCGAACTTGATCGTGTGCTGGGTGATCGAGGGGCCGCTCGTGTCGGACACGACCTTCCCGTTCGAGATCGCGGTGTCGCCGCGGTCGATCGTCAGCGTGACGGCGAACGTCGCCTTGAACGCCGGCTCGTCGAAGCACGGAAACGCCCGGCGCGCGTCGGTGGACTCGAACTGCGTCACGGCGTACTTCCGGAGCTTGGTCTTGCTGATGTAAAAGCCGCGCAACTGTTCGTTCAGCGTGCCGGCGTACCGGATGTGTAGCTCGGCCGGTCCTTTGGCAAGCGGCCTGGGCACGGTCAGCGTCGCCGTCTGATTCTTCTCGTCGAGCGTCACGGTGGCGGTCTGCGACGACGCGCCGTCGCCGATGGTCACCTGCCGGAACTGAATGTCCAGGGCGTGGACCACGACCCGGGGCGTCGGCTCGGCGACCTGGACGCGTATCGTTTCGGTCCCTTCGAATCGCTCGCGCCCGAGATCGACCACGAACGCCAGGTCGTAGTGGTCGGGTGTCACAATGGTCGGAAGTCGTTGGGCCGAAGCGGGTAAGGCTGTGAACAGGGCAGCGGCCAGGATCGTGAGGGAGCGGAATCGCATCGTTCCAGTTTACCGAGAAACTTGACTCCGCCTCCCGAAGGGAGTAAAAAAGACCATCGTGATTGGTCAACCGACCTGCATGTGTAGCTGCTGTTGTTGTGGCGGGCTCCCGGTGAGCCCCTGCGCCAATGGTCCAGCTGCTTGCGAGTCGACGATCACACCGTGATCTAGTCCAGCAAACGACAACGACCCAAGGCCCGGGAGGCTTACCAGCTTCCCGGGCTTTTTTTGTTTGGGAGCGCGAAGGGCATCAATTCCTTGTTTGGGAGCGTGAAGGCTTCAGCCGAGCGATATGTCTGATCTCCTGCCACTGTTTCTCAATCTCACCGGGCGAGCCGTGTTGCTCGTCGGGGGCGGCCGTGTCGCCACGGCCAAGCTCCAGCAGCTGCTGGCGGCCGGCGCGCGCGTCCGCGTGGTGGCGCCCGAGATCAGCGAAGAGATCCTGAGCACAACGTCGCAGGTCCAGCTTGCGCGGCGGCCTTTCGTGCCCTCCGATCTCGACGGCGTGTGGCTCGTGGTGGCTGCGGCCACGCGTCCGGTCAACCGTGAGGTCGCCGCCGTTGCCGAGACCCGGCGCGTCTTCGTCAATGCGGTCGACGATCCGGCCAACGCCAGCGCGTTCCTCAGCGGCGTCGTCCGGCGCGACGGGGTGACGCTGGCGATCTCGACCAGCGGTGACGCGCCCGCGCTGACGGCGCTTCTGCGCGAAGCGTTCGACGCGCTGCTGCCGCGCGATCTCGCACGGTGGGTGTTGCGGGCGCGCGCCGAGCGCGTCGTCTGGCGTCGCGAGGGAGTGCCGATGGAGGCGCGCAAGCCGCGCCTGCTGGCGGCGCTGAACGATTTGTACCGCAGCCCTGAAGGAGCGCGCCAGACAGGCACGGATGTCGATGTGGCGCAGGGCGTCAGCCCAGCGGTTCCCTGGTTGAACCTCCCGGAGGACTCGTGGCTGTGAACGGACATGTCTCCCTTGTGGGCGCCGGACCCGGCGATCCGGGCCTGCTGACGCGCAGGGCGATCGCGCGGCTCCGAGCCGCCGACCTCGTGCTGTACGACGCGCTGATCGACGACCGCATTCTGCGGTACGCGCGGCACGCGCAGAAGTTTTTCGTCGGCAAGCGCGCCGGCCGCCACGCGATGGCGCAGACGTCGATTCATGCGCTGATGATTCGCGCCGCCCGGCGCGGGCGTCGCGTCGTGCGGTTGAAGGGCGGCGACCCGTTCGTGTTCGGCCGCGGCGGCGAAGAAGCGCTCGCGTTGCGGCAGGCGGGCGTCGCCTACGACGTCGTGCCGGGCGTGACCAGCGCGGTGGCGGCGCCGGCGTCGGCCGGCATTCCGGTCACGCATCGCGGCGTCTCGTCCGCATTCCTTGTCGTCTCCGGACACGAGGACGAGGCGTTCGCATCGGCGATCGCGCAACTCCAGCCGGACGGCGTCACCGTCGTGGTGCTGATGGGCCTCGGGCGATCGGCGGCGATCGCGCGACGGCTGATCGAGCGCGGCTGGTCGGGCGGGACTCCGGCTGCCGTGATCGTCGATGCGTCGAATCCGGAGCAGCAGGTGTGGCGCGGCACGATCGACCAGATGGCGTCGGACTCCGTGGTGATCGACAGCCGCGGACCGGGAACGATCGTGATTGGCGAGGTGGTGGCGGTGGGACTGCCGGAAGTGGGAATCAAGAATTCAGAAGTTGGAATGGCGCGAATTCGAAATTCCAGATTCTGAATTCTGAATTGCGAGGCTTTATGTCCGTGGTTGACGATCCCAAGACGTTCGGACGCGCGCGGCTCTCGTTCGCCAGCGAGGCGGACATCGACGAGTTCGTGGCGACGCTCGAGCGCTACGAGCGGGGCGAGCTCACGCCGGATCAGTGGCGCGCGTTCCGCCTGGTCCGCGGCACCTACGGCCAGCGGCAGGCGGAAGACGCCCAGATGCTGCGGGTGAAGATCCCGCAGGGCGTGCTGACCAGTGATCAGCTCGAGGCGCTCGCCGACGTCGGCGAGCGACACTCGCGCGGGTTCGGCCACATCACGACCCGCCAGAACGTGCAGTTCCACTTCGTCAAGCTGCACGACGTCGAACCGGCGATGCGGCGGCTGGCCGAGGCGGGGCTGACGACGAGGGAAGCGTGCGGCAACTCGGTGCGCAACATCACCGCGTGCCCGTACGCGGGCGTCGCGGCGGACGAGCGGTTCGACGTCACGCCGTACGCGGAGGCGCTCACGCGCCATCTGCTGCGCCACCCGCTCAGCTCGACGCTGCCGCGCAAGTTCAAGATCGCGTTCGAAGGGTGCGCGACGGATCATGTCGCCACCGGCGTCAACGACCTGGGGTTCCGTGCGGTCGTGGGACCCGACGGCGGGCGCGGCTTCCGCGTGACGGCGGGCGGCGGCACGGCGATCATGACCTCGTCTGCCGGACTGCTTCACGAGTTCCTTCCGGCATCGGAGATCCTGCGTGCGGCGGAAGGGGTGCTGCGCGTCTTCGCGCGCCTGGGCGACTATCAGCACAAGCAGCGCAACCGGATGAAGTTCCTGATCAAGACGCTCGGGTGGACGCGTTGGCGCGAGGAATACGATCGCGAGCTGACGGCGTGCCGGCTGCGCGGGCAGGTGCCGACGCTCGAGATCGATCCGCCGGCGAGCGAAGCGAAGCCGGAGTGGGTGAAAGAGTCGTCGCCGTCGGTCGGTTACATCGCGTCGCGCGTCGCCGGCGGCCGGATCTCGGGACCGGGCCTGACGCCGAACATCGTGCCGCTCTATCAGGTCGGTGACGAGGTGTACGCGCGCTGGCGCGCCACCAACGTGCGTCCGCAGAAGCATTTCGGCTACGTCATGGCGGTGGCCACCGTGCCGCTCGGCGATCTGACGAGCGCGCAGATGCGCGTCATCGGCGAACTGGCGCGGGCGTACGGCGACGGCACCATCCGCGTGACGCCGGAGCAGGACCTGCTGATCCGCTGGGTGAATGCCTGCGACGTGCGCCAGCTCTATCGCCGTCTGGCGGCCGCGGGGCTCGGGCTCGCCGAGGCGGGCACGGTGGCCGACGTCACCAGCTGCCCGGGCGCCGAGTCGTGCCGCCTGGCCGTGACGCAGTCGCGGGGCCTCGGGAGACTCGTCGAGGAACATCTCCGCGCACGGCCCGATCTGATTGCCGCGGCCGACGGCGCGCGCATCAAGATCAGCGGCTGCCCGAACGGCTGCGGTCTGCATCACATCGCCACGATCGGCTTCCAGGGCAGCGTGCGGCGGCTCGGGTCGCGTGCCGTGCCGCAGTACTTCGTGATGGTCGGCGGCGGCGCGCACGATCGGGGCGCCGCGTTCGGCCGTCTGGCGGCGAAGATTCCGGCCCGCCGCATTCCTCAAGCCCTGGAGCGCCTGATCGACCTCTACGCGCGCGACCGCACGCCGGGCGAGTCGGCGACGGGCTTCTTCGGGCGGGTGGAGCTGGACCTCGTCAAGAACGAGCTCGCCGATCTCGAACGGCTTCAACCCGGCGACGCGGTACCCGCCGACTTCATGGATCTCGGCGAAGCCACCGAGTTCACGCCGGAGGTGATGGATGGGGAGTGCTCGGCCTGATTGAATCCATGTATGCGAATGCGTCGATTTGCATTTGACGGCGTCGCTTTGGTATAGTCCGCGGGACAACTGAATACGTGCTTTCTTATCAAGAGTGGCTGAGGGACCGGCCCTGTGACGCCACGGCAACCACGCGACGGCCCGTCGCGGTTCAGGTGCCAATTCCTGCCTCGATGGTCCGGATCGGACCGGGCACTACCTTTCATCCGAAGTACGAAGGTAGCGTTCGCCGGACCGCGGGGGGAGATGAGGGAGAGAGAGACCTTGAGTTCCCGCTTTCGCGTTGCACTGCTTGGCTTCGGTACCGTTGGTTCGGCAGTTGCGCGGCGCCTGGTCGAGACGACCGCCGCCGACGGCGGCGCCCTCCCGAAATTTCAACTCACGCACGTGTTCGACCGCCGCGCCGACGAGAAGCGCGACGCCTGGCACGCCGCCGGCCTGGCAGCCCGATGTGAAAGTCCGACTGCATTCGGGATCCCAGGCGCGGCAGCCACGCCGGGGGCTCCAGCCGGGGGCAGTCCCGGCCTCGGTGCGACGCCGGACTTTCACCACGGGCCGCTGACATGGACGACGCGCATCGAGGATGTACTGCAGAGCGACGCCGACCTCGTCGTCGAGGCGATCGGGGGCGTGGAGCCGGCAGCCGACTGGATTCGCGCCGCGCTCGCCGCCGGCAAGTCCGTCGTCACCGCGAACAAGCAGGTGATGGCTCGCCACGGCTTCGCGCTGCTCACGCTGGCCGCGAGGCAGGGACGTCAGCTGCGGTTCGAAGCCGCGGTCGGCGGGGCGATGCCGATCGTGCGCGCCCTCGGCGAGGGCCTGGCGGGGGACCGGATCACGCGCGTCGTGGCCATCCTGAACGGCACGACGAACGCCGTTTTCTCGCGTATGGAGGCGACCGGCTGCTCGCTCGAGGAGGCGCTCGGTGACGCGCGGGCGCGCGGCTACGCGGAAGCGGATCCGTCGGCCGACCTCGACGGGAGCGACGCGCGCGCCAAGCTGGCGATTCTCTGCGCGCTGGCGTTCGGCCTCCGGGTGGACCCGTCGCACATCGCGACGCGATCGTCGGCCTGGATTGCGGCGGACGACTTCGCGCGGGCGCGGGCCCGCGGCGGGACGGTTCGCCAGCTCGCGCACGCCGAGTACGACCGCGCCGCCTCGGTGCTGACCGCGTGGGTCGCGCCGGCCTTCGTCACCTGTCATTCGTTCTTCGGAAAGACAACGGGCGCGCAGAATGCGGCGCTGATCACCGGAGCGCACTCCGGCGAGACCGGCATCTTCGGCGCGGGCGCAGGCGGCGGCGCGACCGCGGTCGCGGTCATGAGCGACATCGTCGCCATCGCGCGCGACCGCTCGGCGATTGTTCCCCCTCCCGTCCTGACTTCAGATTTCAGGGTTCAGATTGCAGATTTGAGCGCGGAGACTTCCGCGTTGAGCGTCGAGACTCCAGAGTTGCATGTTGAAACGTCCCGTTTGTTGGAGGCTGTGTGAGTGCGTTGACCGGACTTCAGTGTCATCTCTGCAAGGCGACGTTTCCGGCGGAAGCGATCTACGTCTGCGACCAATGTCTCGGTCCGCTCGAGCCCGCCTACGACTACGGCGCCATTCATCTCACGCGTGAAGAGGTCGAGAGGCGGCCGAAGAATCTCTGGCGCTATCGCGAGCTGCTGCCGATCGTCGGCCGTCCGCTGACCGGGTTCAATTCAGGGTTCACGCCGCTCGTGCGCTGCGATCGGCTGGCCGCCCGGCTCGGGGTCAGCGAGCTGTACATCAAGGACGATTCGGTGAATCACCCGACGCTGTCGTACAAGGACAGGGTCGTCTCGGTCGCCGCCACACGCGCCGTCGAGCTCGGCTTCAGCGTGCTCGCGTGCGCGTCGACCGGCAATCTGGCCAACAGCGTCGCAGCGCACGCGGCGCGGCTCGGCATCGAGTGCTGCGTGTTCATTCCGGACAACCTCGAAGCCGGCAAGCTGCTCGGATCGGCCATCTTCAACCCGACGATCCTCGCGATCGCCGGCAACTACGACGACGTGAACCGGCTGTGCACGCAGGTCGGGGATCGCTACGGCTGGGGATTCGTGAACATCAACCTGCGGTCGTACTACGCCGAAGGCGCGAAGACCATGGGCTTCGAGATCGTCGAGCAGCTGGGCTGGCGGTATCCGAAGCATCTGGTGTCGCCAGTGGCCGGCGGCACGCTGCTTCCACGCCTCGTCAGGGGGCTCCGGGAGATGCGCGAAATCGGGCTCGTCGATGGCGACCTGCCGCGTGTCTACGCGGCACAGGCGGCTGGATGCGCGCCGGTCGTCCACGCGCTGCAGGCAGGACTCGAGCATCCCGAGCCGGTTCGGCCCGACACGATCGCGAAGTCCATCGCGATCGGTAATCCCGCCGACGGCTATCAGGTGATCGAGAGCGTGAAGGCGACCGGCGGTGCGGGAGCGGCGGTGACCGACGCCGGGATCGTCGACGCGATCAAGCTCCTGGCGGAAACCGAAGGCATCTTCACCGAGCCGGCTGGCGGCACGACGCTCGCCGCGACGATCGATCTCATCGCGCGCGGCGTCATCGCGCGCGACGAATCGATCGTGGTCTGCGTCACCGGAAACGGCTACAAAACCGCGGAGGTGGTGGCCGATCGCCTGACCACGCCCGTCCGCCTGAGCCGGGCGTTCAAAGAGTTCGAGGCCTGGCACGCATCGAGGGAGGTGCTCGCGTGAGCTGTGGCATCGCTCGTCCTGAGCCTGTCGAAGGACGAGGCGCCGAGATCGCCGTGGTTTCGACAAGCCCGTGAGCGAGACGCTCATCCTTCGACGGCCGACTACCTCCGGCTCCGCGCGGTGGAACTGGACACGATCGGAAGCTTGAACTCGATCGTCCGGCCGTTGCGCAGCGCTTTGACCGTGGCCGTCGTGCCCGGCTTCGCATCGGACACGAGGCGCAGGAACTGTGAGGGGTCGTCGATCGCCAGCCCGTTCAACGCGATGATGACGTCGCCGGGTCTCAGCCCCGCGTCGAACGCTTCGGACGCCCGGCTCATGCGCGACACCAGCGCGCCGTTCGTGTTCGCGATGCCCAACTCCGCGGCGATCTCCGGCGACAGCTTCTCGACCCCGATGTAGCCGATCGATCCGCGGCGGACCTCGCCGTACTTCATCAGGTCGCCCACGATGCGCTGCGCGAGCTTGCTGGGCACCGCGAACCCGATGCCCTGATAGCCGCCGCTCTCGCTGTAGATTCCGGTGTTGATGCCCACCAGCTCGCCGCGGCTGTTGATGAGCGCGCCGCCCGAATTGCCGGGATTGATCGCGGCGTCGGTCTGGATGAAGTCCTCGTAGTCGGCGAAGCCCATGTTCGCGCGGCCCGTCGCGCTGACGATGCCGGCGGTAACGGTCTGGCTGAGTTGAAACGGGCTGCCGATTGCCAGCACCCATTCGCCGACCCGCAACTGCGTCGAATCGCCCCAGGGCACCACAGGCAGACCGCTCACGCCGATCTTGAGCAGCGCGATGTCGGTCGCCGGATCGGCACCGATGACTTTGCCTTTGATCTCGCGTTTGTCGGGCAGCGCGATCGTGATCTCGCGGACGTTGTCGCCGACGACGTGGTTGTTGGTGACGACGTAGCCGTCCCTGGAGATGATGACGCCTGACCCGAGGCTGAGCGAGCGCCGGTCGCGCGAGCCGAACGGCTCGTCGTCGCCGAAGAAGTAGCGGAAGAAGGGATCGTTGGGGAACGGCGAATTGCGCGTGCGGACGACCTGCAGCGACGAGATGTTGGCCACGCCCTTGATCGCCTGCCCGGCGATGCGCGTGAAGTCGGGACCGCCGCCGGCGAATGCCACGCCCGCAGCGGAGCCCGCAACGTTCGGGGCGCGCGGTTCTTGCGAAAAAGCCGGCGGCTCGTCGGCGCGGGAATCGGAGGCCGTGCGCATCCGCCCCGTGACGACCAGACCGGCGGTGAACCCCGCGACGATCAGCACGAATGACAGCGTCAGGCGGCGGAACATTGATCACGTGACGTCGACCCGCCGCGTGCCGCGGTCGGTCGACTTCGGGATGGTCACGGTGAGGACGCCGTCCTTCAGGTCGGCGGTGACGCCGCCGACGTCTATCGGCTCGGGCAGCGAGAAGGCGCGCGAGAACTGCCCGTGGCCGCGCTCGACGCGATGGTACTGCTCGCAGGGGATGTCGCGGTCGGGGCCTGCGAGGCGGGCCCCGCGGATGACAATCCGGCTGTCTTCCGCGTGGATTTCGATTTGATCGCGCGCGAGGCCGGGCAGCTCCGCGGTCAGGACGTAGTCGTCGGCGGTCTCGTAGAGATCGACGGGCGGCGTCCAGCCGGGTGCGTCGGTGCCAACCAGGTGCCCGATCTGTTCGTGGAGCGCAAGGAGGTCGCGAAGCGGATCCCAACGCGTGAACGCCACGTTTCTCATCGTAGCACGGTTGGCTGGGCTCAGACCATATGTGCTACGATTGCAAGGATATACAGCCACAGAACATGTCATTCATACAAGCCACGCGCCTCCGTAGAGGAATGCTCATCAAGGTCGGGAACGACCTGTTCCGCATCCTCGAGCTGCACCATCTGACGCCCGGCAACAAGCGCGCGCATATCCAGGTGCGGATGCGTAACATCCGCAGCACGATGCTGGCGGACCACAAGTTCCGCGCCGAGCAAGACGTGGAGCGCGCGACGCTCGACGAGCGCGAAATGCAGTATCTCTACAGCGACGGCGACCACTACTACTTCATGGACACGTCGACGTTCGAGCAGATCCACATCACGAGCGAAGCGCTCGGCGACTCGAAGAACTACCTGATTCCCGAGGCGACCATCCGCGTCGAGTTCTACGACGTCGAGCCGGTCGGCATCGAGCTGCCGCCGACTGTCGATCTGCTGGTGAAGGAAACCGTGCCCGGCATCAACCGCGCGACCGCCAGCGCCCAGGTGAAGCCGGCGACGCTCGAAACCGGCCTCGTCATCCAGGTCCCGCCCTTCGTCAACGAAGGCGACACAGTCCGCGTCAACACCGAAACCGGCGAGTACCAATCGCGAGTCTAGGTTTGAGTCCATGGACGTCGTCCCGAAGGCACCGCTTCACGGCTGGATCGAGGTCATTACAGGCAGCATGTTCAGCGGGAAGAGCGAGGAGCTCATTCGCCGTCTGAGACGGGCGCAGATTGCCCGCCAGAAGGTCCAGATCTTCAAGCCGCTCATCGACAACCGCTTCAGCGAAGACCACATCGTCTCGCACAGCGACATGCGGATCGGGTCCGAGACCGTCAAGAGCTCGGAGGAGCTGGTGCAGCAGGTTCACACGGACACCGAGGTCGTCGGGATCGACGAAGGGCAGTTCTTCGATCCGGATCTGCCGGCGGCCTGCAACACGCTCGCGGACCGCGGCAAGCGCGTCATCGTCGCCGGCCTCGACCAGGACTATCTGGGTCGGCCGTTCGAGCCGATGCCCCAACTGCTGGCGATTGCCGAATACATCACGAAGACGCTCGCGATCTGCGTGGTGTGCGGCGACCCGGCGAACCATACGCAGCGGCTCGTCGTCAGCAGCGATCGGGTGCTGGTCGGCGCCACGGGAGTGTACGAGGCGCGCTGCCGCCATTGCTTCGACCCGCATCTTTCCGGGCTAAGAATGGCTGAAGGCTGATAGCCCTTAGCCCTTAGCTTTGCCATGACGCGTTAGAATTCGGCCGTGAACGTCCTCACCGGCAGTCTGCTCCTCCTCGGCTTCGGGTTCCTGGTGGCGAACGTCAAGCTCGCCGCCGACTACATCCGGTTCCGGAGGCTCCGCCGCGGCGCGCTGTTGATCTGGAGGACGCCGAAACCGCCGTACTACACCTTCGGACTGGGTCTCGGCGTGACGCTCGGTCTGCTCGTGTTCGCCAAGCTGTTCCTTCTGCACCGGCAGGCGTTCGGCGAATCGATGATGTTCCTGTATTACACGTACTTTTTTCCGATGAGCCTGACGATCGGCCGCGGCTTCTACGAGGACGGCATCTGGGCCGAGACGACCTTCATCCCGTACCACGAGGTGGGGGGCATCAGCTGGCGGGAAGGCGAGCGCCAGGTAACGCTCGTCGTCATCTCACGGTTGCGCAACCTTGCACGCCGACTCATCGTGCCGGGGGACAAGTACGGAGCCGCGCGGCGGCTGCTCCGGGACAAGATTGGCGAGCACGTCATTCATTTCACTGGCACGGGGCTGGACCTCGGCGGGCACGACGAGCGGGACGAAGTTTAGAGGTGCGAGGTGCCGGAGTGCGAGATGCACGCTCGTGGCAGGCCTTTCAGAACCGTCCAGGTTGAGAGCGTGTGAAGAAATCACGTACAACGCAGAAACCGCTGAACCCGCAGAGAAAAATGCTTAGTGTTTTGCTGCGTGTTCTGCGAGTTCTGCGTTCAACGTCGTATTTCTTCACAGGCTCTTGAGCCGATAAGAGATACGCCATGGCAGCACGACCAACCTGGAAAGGCTTCCTGAAAATCAGCCTGGTGAACATCCCGATCAGGGTGTTCCCGGCGACCGAATCGAGCGGCTCGATCTCCTTCAATCAGCTTCACGGAGAGTGTCAGACGCGCATCCATCAGAAGCGCTGGTGCCCGCACTGCGACCGCGAGGTGCCGAGCTCCGAGATCGTCAAAGGGTACGAGTTCGAGAAGGGCCGCTATGTGATCATGTCGGAGGAGGACCTCGACAAGGTCCGTCCGGAGTCGACGCGCGTCATCGACCTCGTGCAGTTCGCGGACGCGTCGTCCATCGACCCGATGTACGTGGACCGCACGTACTACCTCGCGCCGGACGGCGGCATGGCCGCCGACGCGTTCGCGGTCATGCGCGACGGCATGCAGGGAAAGGTCGGGATCGGCAAGCTCGCGCTCTACGGACGTGAGTACCTCGTCGCCGTGCGCCCGTACCAGCGCGGCATCGTCATGCACACGCTGCATCACGCGGCGGAAATCCGCGGCATCGGGGCCGTGGAAGAGCTGAGCTCGCTGCCGGCAACGGTGAAACCCGAAGAGATCAAGCTTGCCAGACAGGTCATCTCGACCTTCGAGCAGCCGCTGAATCTGTCGGACTACAAGGACGAGTATCGCGAAGGACTCCAGCGGATCATCGACGCGAAGATCGCCGGCGAAGAGGTGGTCGCCGCCACGGCGAAGGCGGCGCCGAGAGTGGTCAACCTGATGGACGCCCTGAAGAGGAGCCTGGATGCAGTCAGCGCGACAAAGAAGCGGCCCGCGAAAGCCACGACGGAAAGACAGACCTCTGCGAAACGCAAGCGGGCCTAATTGGGAATTTGGAATTTGGAATTTGGAATGCGTACGCACTTTCCGCGTACGCGGTACCTCCCATCGCTGAAAGCTAGAAAAACATCCAGTCTGATCTGGCACTCTCCATGCTCGTTCTGCCGGGCATGGAAGACGAGAAAGACGGTCCACCTGAAAGACCAGCAGCGTTCGAAGATGGGCAGGACATCCGGGACCGCGCATTCGAGTTTGCGTGTCGCGTCGTGAAGTTCTGTCAGCAACTGTCCAACGGCGGCGGTGTCGGCCGGTTGATGGTGCCGCAGCTTCTCGACTGCAGCCTGTCATTCGCCACGATGCTGGAAGAGGCGCGTAGTGCCGAAAGCGACGCCGACTTCATCTCGAAGTGCTGCATTTCGCTGAAGGAGTGCCGCGAATCGTGGACGCGTTTACGCGTGTGCAACCGATGCATGATCGGCCCGTCACAAGAAGCGAGCGAGCTTGTTCAGGAAGGGAATGAGCTGATTGCGATCGTCACGACGATTATCAAGAACAAGCGGAAGAACGTGGCGGCGAAGCCGGCGGCGAAGAAGGCGGAGCGACTTGTGCGACGGGCAAAAAGCGCCAGGCCGCCGAAGCGCGAGTACGAATTCCAAATTCCAAATTCCTAATTCTTAATTCTCGAGGCCACCCATGCCACCAGACCTTCATCGTGGGCCATGGGATCGCCCAGCCAGTCGGGCGGCACGAGCCACACGAACGCGAGAATCGCGATCACCCAGATGTCGTAGGGTAGCGTCGCGCGCTCGTCGGTCCAGAAGAACGCCCGGTTGAAGATCCCTTTCACGCCCTCTTTCGACGGGATCGGCAGACCGTTGAGCGCCAGATACGTGTAGTAGATCCGGTTGGCCACCGCGAGGATCGACAGGACGAGGACCACCCACAGCACGCCCGCCATCCGATTCGTGATCGCGCCAATCATGAACAGGACGATGCGCTCGGGGCGCTCCATGAAGCCGACCTTGCACTTCCGGACCAGCGACTCGGCGCGCGCCCGCGCATAGCTCGTCATGATCGAGAAGATCAGCGTCAGCGCGGCGATCATCACATAGTCGCTCCGCCCGACTTTCGAGTAGAGGAAGATCAGGCCGGTCAGCAGCGCCAGGTCGGAAAACCGGTCGAGCGTCGAGTCCCAGAACGCGCCGAACTCGGATTGCAGCTGCAGCAGGTGGGCGACCTTGCCGTCGATGAAATCGAAGATGTTTGCGACGAGCATGATGACAAACGCCAGCTTGAACCGCCCGAAGGCGAGCGCCCACGCCGCCGCGACGTTCACGAGCACGCCGATGAGCGTGAGGGTGTTGGGGTGAATCCGGAGCGCGACGCACAGGTCGATGATGGCCCGCAGCGGGAACATGCAGATCGCGCCGACCAGGCCCGTGAAGGTCGTCGGACGGCGGCGTCGCGGCGGGGCCGGCCGGACCGTGTTCAGGTCGTGGCCGGTGATCTTGTCGGTGACGGAAGTAACAGGCACTATTGTCTGATGTTCTGTCTGACGTTCGTGTGACGTATCATGGAGGGTTCAGCCACCGGCGAAAACGCGACATAGTAGCGTATGCCCATCCACGAACTCAAGGAACAGATTGCCCGGTTGCCCGAGCAGCCCGGGGTCTATCTGTACTTCAACGCGGAAGGGGACACGATCTACGTCGGCAAAGCGCGCGCGCTGCGCGACAGGGTCCGGAATTACCTCGGTGCGTCCGGGTCGGATCCGAAGACCGACGCCCTGCTGGACGAGGTCGTCCGCCTCGAAGTCATCGTGACCGACTCGGTGGTGGAGGCGCTGGCGCTCGAAAACAACCTGATCAAGCAACGCGCGCCCAAATACAACATCCTGCTGCGCGACGACAAGAACTATCCCTACCTGCAGCTGACGACGAACGAGGCGTTTCCGCGCGTCCTGGTGGCCCGCCGCGTCGAGCGCGACGGCAGTTTCTATGCCGGTCCCTTTCTGCCCGCGACCTTCGCCCGGAAGACGATGGCGCTGACGCACCGGCTGTTCGGCATGCGATCGTGCAACGAGGTGATTACCGGCAGGCGCGGCCGGCCGTGCCTCGAGTACGACATCAAGCGGTGCATCGCGCCGTGCGTCGACGCGATCTGCTCCGCCGAGGACTACGCGCGCGCCGTCGGCGTGACGCAGCTGTTTCTCGAAGGCCGGAACGACGAGCTCGTGAAGACCCTGCGGGCGCGCATGCTCGACGCCGCGTCAGGCGAGCGCTTCGAGGAAGCGGCGCAGGCGCGCGACGCGTTGCGCACGGTGCAGACGCTTCACGATCGCCAGCAGAAGATGGCGACAGCCGAGCTCGGCCACCGCGACGTCTTCGGGCTCAAGCTCGGTCCCGCCGGCGTCGCGATGCAGGTGTTCCAGGTGCGGCGCGGCCGCGTCGTGGAGCGGGTCGAGCTCGGGACGGAAGAGGCGATCGTGGGAGCCCGCGACGGAGAAGTGCTGGAGGCGGCCATCCAGCAGTTCTACGAGGTGCGCAGCGCGCCCGCGGAGATCCACGTGCCGGCGGAGCCCGACGACCGCGACGCACTCGAGAGCTGGCTGTCCGGGCGCGCCGGCCGCCGCGTGCGGATCGTCGTACCGCAGCGCGGTGAGAAGCGCGGCTTCGTCGACCTCGCCAACCGCAACGCGGCCCTCGCCTACCAGACGCGCTTCAACCAGGCGAAAACCGCGCAGTACGATGCGCTCGAGACGCTGCAGCACGTGCTGGCGCTGCCGACGCTGCCGCGACGGATCGAGTGCTTCGACATCTCGACGATTCAGGGGAGCGAAACCGTCGCGTCGATGGTGGTCTGCGAGGACGGCCGCATGCGGAAAGCGGAGTACCGGAAGTTCCGCATCCGAGGCATTGCTCGTCCTTCGACAGGCTCAGGACGAGCGGAAGCGTCGGCACGCTCAGAACGAGCAAAAACAGAGCAGCCGCTCGTGGTGAGCTTGTCGAACCACGAGCCCCCCGCCCCCCCGCCTCCGCTCGTCCGGGATCCATCGAGCTACGGCGGGCCCGTCCGACCAGCCTCCGCCAAGGCTCCGGCGGTCCGCCGAAGCTTCAGCGAAGGCGGAAGCGCCGAAGGCGCGAAGGCGGGCAGTCCCCAGTCCCCAAGTCCCCAGTCCCCAGTCCCCATTCAGGACGACTTCGCCGCCATGCATGAAGTCGTGCTCCGCCGGCACCGCAAGCTGCTCGAACAGGGTGGCCTGTTCCCGGACCTGATCCTGATCGACGGCGGCAAGGGCCAGCTGTCGGCGGCGTATGCCGCGCTCGAGGAGCTGGGCCTGGCGAATCTGGTCGCCGTGGGCATCGCGAAGAAAGAAGAGTTGATCCACACACGCGACCGCGAGGATCCGATCGCGCTTGCTGCCAACGATCCCGCGTTGTTGCTGATGCAGCGCATTCGCGACGAGGCGCATCGGTTCGCGGTCACGTTCCATCGCCGCGCGCGCACGATGCGCGACCTGCGATCCGAGCTCGACGACGTGCCGGGCATCGGACCCGGGCGGCGCAGGACATTGCTGACGGCGTTCGGGAGCGTGGCGGGCGTGCGGCGCGCGACGCGCGAAGATCTCGCGGCGGTTGTAGGGGCGAAAGCCGCGGACGCCGTCCTTGCGTTTTTCGCGAGTCGGCCGTAACCTTGACTGGCTTGCCGGGCATCGACGTCTCGCAGATCTTCATCGCGCTCATCGTTCTGCTGTTCTCGCTGACGGTACATGAAATGGCGCACGCGTGGACGGCGGATCGCCTCGGCGATCCGACGGCGCGCCTGCTCGGCCGTGTGTCGCTCAATCCGCTCGTGCACGCCGATCCGATCGGCACGATTCTGTTTCCGCTCATCGCGATGGTCAGCGGCGCGCCGCTGATCGGCTGGGCCAAGCCGGTACCGGTGAACATGCGCTACCTCCAGCGTCCCCGGCGCGACTACATGCTGGTGGCGGCCGCCGGCCCCGCGAGCAATCTCGTGCTGGCCGTCGTCGCGTCCGTGGCGCTCGTGGTGCTGCCGATCTCGCCGCAGACGCTCGACGAGGCCAACGTCACCGTGCCGCTGGCGACGATCCTGAGCCAGTTGATGCAGCTGAACGTCCTGCTCGCCGTCTTCAATATGGTGCCGATTCCGCCGCTCGACGGCGGCAACGTGCTCGCGGGCCTGCTGCCGCCGTCGGCCGCGGCGCTGTTCAATCAAATCCGGCCGTACGGCTTTCTGCTCCTCTACGCGCTCGTCCTCACCGGCGGCTTCAACTACATTGTCGTGCCGCCGTATCGGTTCATCGTCTCCTGGCTTCCGACAAAGTGACCTCTCGCGGGCGCGTCGTTTCCGGCATGCGGCCGACCGGCCGCCTCCATCTCGGTCATCTGGTTGGCGCCCTCGGCAACTGGGTGCCGCTGCAGGACACGTACGACTGCTTCTACTTCGTAGCCGACTGGCACGCGCTGACCAGCGAATATGCCGACACGAGCCGTATCGCGCGCAACGTGTACGACGTCGTCGCCGACTGGATCGGCGCCGGCCTCGATCCCGAGAAGGGCACGTTCTTCGTGCAGTCGCTCGTGCCCGAGCATGCCGAGCTCTACCTGCTGCTGTCGATGGTGATCGCCGTGCCCTGGCTCGAGCGCGTGCCGACCTACAAGGAGCAGCGCGAGACGCTGAAAGACAAGGATCTCTCGACGATCGGCTTTCTCGGCTACCCGCTGCTGCAGACCGCCGACGTCGCGATGTACGACGCGCAGTTCGTGCCGGTCGGCGAAGATCAGGTCGCGCACCTCGAGCTGGCGCGCGAGGTGGTCCGCCGGTTCAACAAGTTTTTCGGCGACGTCCTTGTCGAACCGCAGCCGCTCCTGACGACGTTCGGCCGGCTGCCCGGGCTGGACGGCGACAAGAAGATGAGCAAGAGCCTCGGCAACACGATTCATCTGTCCGACACCGAAGACGAGGTGAGAAAGAAAGTCAGGCAGATGTACACCGATCCGAAACGGATCCGGGCCGACATTCCCGGGACGGTCGAAGGCAACCCGGTGTTCGTCTATCACGACGCGTTCAACTCGAACACGGTGGAAGTGGAGGACCTGAAGGCGCGGTATCGCGCCGGGAAGGTCGGCGACGTCGAGGTGAAAACGAAGCTGGCGATCGCGTTGAATGCGTATCTGGAGCCGATCCGCCAGCGGCGCTCCGCCGTGCTCGCGAGGCCGGGCCATCTCCGCGAGATCCTGTTCGAAGGCTCGAAGCGGGCGCGCGCCGTCGCCGCCGGAACGATGGACCGCGTGCGCGAGGCGATGAAGATTACGTACAAATGAGCGAGTCCTATTCCGAGTTCGAATCGGCGCCGGATGCGTTCCCCGTCAAGCTGTCGAATTTCGAAGGGCCGCTCGATCTCCTGCTGCACCTCATCAAGACGAACGCGTTGAACATCCACGACATTCCGATCGCGCTCATCACCGCGCAGTATCTCGCGGCGATCGAGCTGCTGCAGGAGCTGGATCTCGACGTGGCCGGCGAGTTCCTCGTCATGGCGGCGACGCTCATCCACATCAAGTCGAAGATGCTGCTGCCGCGGCCCGAGACCGCCGCCGGAGTGGAGGGCGAGGCAGAAGATCCGCGCGACGCGCTGGTTCGCCGGCTGCTCGAGCATCAGAAGTTCAAGGCGGCGGCCGGGCTGCTGCACGAGCGCGAGCAGCTCCGCGCCGCGCAGTGGCTGCGCCCCGACGGACGCGTCGCGGAGATGGCCGGCGACGGCTGCGAGCCGGAGCTCGAGGTCGATCTCTTCAGCCTGCTCACGGCGTTCCAGGCCGTCGTGGAGCGCGCGAAGCTGCGGCCCAGAGTCGTGTTGCCGCCCGAGCAGATTTCGATCGAGACGCGCATCGGCCAGCTGCTGGCGCGCCTCTCCGAGACCGAAGCGTGCGGCTTCGAGGATCTCTTCGCCGACATCTCCGACCGCAGCGGGCTCATCGTCACGTTTCTCGCGCTGCTCGAGATGATTCGCCTGAAGCTCGTGAGGGTCTTCCAGTCCGGGAGCTTCGGCCCGGTCCGCGTCTACCGGCGATCGAGGCCGGCCGACGCGCCGCATCCGATTGGGGATCCGGAGGGAAATCGTGGCTGAACAAGACGACACCGGACGGGACGAGCCGACCGGGCGGGGCGGGCGGGAACGGCAGGATGGGCGAAACGGGCAGGAGCGTTCGGAAAGCCTCCCGACGCGGCGCTCCGCGGAGCTTAAAGCGATTCTCGAGGCGCTGATCTTCGCGTCGCCGGAACCGCTGACGCCGAAGGCGATGTGCAAGCTGCTCGACACCGAGCCGAAAGAAGACGTGCAGACGGCGCTGGCCGACCTGAAGCAGGACTACGAGCGCCCGGGAGGGCTTCAGCTCGTGGAAGTCGCCGGTGGGTTTCAGATCGTCACGCGTTCAGACCTCCACGACTGGGTGCGCCGGCTGTTCCACGAGCGCACCACGCAAAAGCTCACGGTGCAGGCGCTCGAAACGGTGGCGGTCATCGCGTATCGACAGCCGATCACCGCCGCCGAGATCACCGAGGTGCGCGGCGTCAACACGTCGGGGGTGCTGAACACGCTGCTCGAGCGCCACCTGATCAAGATTGTCGGGCGGAAACAGGTCGTCGGCCGGCCGTTCCTGTATGCGACGACCAGGGAGTTTCTGATTCGCTTCGGCCTGAACGACCTCACCGATCTCCCGAAGGTCGAAGATATGGCGGAAGCGCTCGGTCTCGACACGCCGATCCTGACCGAGCGGACACCCAACGAGGAACTGCTGCCCGTCGAAGAACTCGATCCCGATGACGAGCCGCCGACTGAAGAACCGAGCGGCTCGGTACACTGAGTCAAGACAAGGACACCAAGGAACTGAAACAGGACCAGGACACCAAGGGTACGAAGGACACAGAGGTTAACCTCGGATTCTGTCTTTGTGTCCTTTGTCTCCTTTGTGTCCTTGGTGACGCGTCTGCGCAGCGTCGTCGCGCGTCGCGGCTTTTTGCAGCCGCGCGACTTCGTCTGCATTCAACTCCCGCCAGCGCCCCAGCTTCAGCTTTGCATCTCGGATGGGCCCGATCGCGACGCGTTTCAGATGGTCGACCGGGTGGCCGATCGCGTCGCACATCTTCCGCACCTGGCGATTCCGTCCTTCGCGGACCGTGACGATGAGTGTCGTGTCGTTGGCTTCGCGCTTCGATGGCAGGACCTTCACCTCGGCGGGTCCCGTTCGCCGGCCGTCGATCACCAGACCGCGGGAGAGCCGATCGAGATCGTGCGCGTCCGGCACGCCGAGGACGCGCGCCTCGTAAACGCGGACGACGCCATGGCTTGGGTGCGTCAGCCGCGCCGCCAGGTCGCCGTCATTGGTGAGCAGCAACAGCCCCTCAGACTCGTAATCGAGGCGGCCCACCGGGTAGACGTACTCGCGGACACCGCGCAGCAGATCGATGACCGTCGGCCGCCTCTGCGGATCGGATCGGGTCGTCACATACCCGCGCGGCTTGTTCAGCAGCAGGTAGCGGTGGTGCTCGACGACCTTCACACGGCGGCCATCGACGCGGATGTCGTCCCGAGCGGGATCCGCCTTCGTCCCAAGCTCGAAGGTGGTGACGCCGTTCACGCTCACGCGTCCCTCGCGCATCATCTGCTCCGACGCGCGCCGCGATGCGACGCCGGCCTGCGACAGGATCTTCTGCAGCCTTTTCATTGTCAAAAGAGCACCACGAAAACACGAAAACACGAAAAAGAATTCTTGGGTTTCAGGCCTTTTTCGTGAGCTTTCGCGTCTTCGTGCTTTCGTGGTTGCATTTTGCATCAGCGAGAAAGCAGGTCCCCCCAGAATCCCGCCAGCTGCAGTACGTCGCCGGCGTGCATGGGCCGGTCGGCTTCGGCGTGCGAGATGAGGCCGCTCACGAGCAGCCGCGCTTGCGTGTGCCCGCGCAGATCCTCCGCGAGGTATTCCGATTCGATCGCCGGGATGACGTTGTCGTCCGTGCCGTGCAGCAGAAAGACCGGCGCCGACGGCTTCGGCGACTTCGACGGCGACAGCGGCGGGGCGCCGCCGTAAGACCCCACGAACGGCAGCAGCTTCGGCCCGAGATGCACCACGTCGCGCGCGTTCACGTAGCGGAGCAGAGTCGCCGACGGCTCGGGCAGCCGCCTGGCCAGCTCGCGCAGCGCCCCGAATTCACGATCGGCCTCCGGCTTGTCAACACGATCGAGATGCGACGCCCACAGAAACTGCCGGACCGCCGCGCGCAGCGGCTCGACTTGCGCCCTGGGGACGAGCCGGTCGGCGAGACCGAGCAGCATGACCGCCACGCCGTAATCGTGCGGCGCCCGGATGACCGGCGGCTGCGCGGCGCCGGGCTCCAGGCGCAGCTGGTGCACCGGCGGCGGCTCGATCCCCGTGCACAGATAGCGCAGCACGCGCGGCAGATCGTCGTGGCCGCCGAACGCGAAGACGAACGCGGTCCGGCCCGCCATCGACGGCCGGCCGGCCGCGACCACCGACAGCCCTCCGCTGAAGCTGATGCCCATCATTCCGACCTTGCCATCGGGCGCGAGGCCCGAGTCGGACCACAACCACCCGGCCGCCTGCTCGATGGCGTCGGTGATGGCTGGAGTGATCTCGAAATGCGAGAGCTCCGGAATGTCGGGCGTGACGATCGCAAGGCCGCTGCCGGACAGCTGACGCGCCAGACCGACGAGCCGCGGCTCATCGATGCCGGCCGGGTGCAGGCCCGAGACGAGCAGCGCCGCGCGATGCCGTGATCGCGATGGTTCGTAGAGTCGGGCCCGCAGCGGTCCGCGCCCCGTCGGGATCACGATCTCGCGCTCGCGCTCCGTGGTCGTGTCGAGATCGGCGATGCGGCGGGGCGTGCCTTGCACGTCCGCCGCGCGGATGACGAACGAAAGACCGTGAATGTACGGGCGCGCGATGAGCGCGGCGCCAGCCAGGGACGCGAGCACGAAGACAAGCGTTGCGATGCGGCGGCCGCGCATGAGCCGCATGTTACACTCGCCCTCACGCGATTGCAGAATGGCAGGATTACAGAATTGCAGGAACGGAAGGCTGTAGACCCTTCGCGCCTTCCCTTTCTGCAATCCTACCATTCCGCAATTCTGCAATCCTCATGAAGTCTCTCGTCATTGCCATCGATGGTCCTTCAGGGGCCGGGAAAGGAACCGTCGCCCGCGCGGTGGCCAGCGAGCTCGGTTACCGCCACGTGGACAGCGGCGCCATGTATCGCGCAGTCGGCTGGCGCGCGATCCGCGACGGCGTCTCCCTCGAGGACGAGGCGGCCGTGGCCGCGCTCGCCGAACGTTCGCGGATCGACGTGTCGAACAGGCACATCACGATAGACGACGTCGACGTCACGCGCGCGATCCGCACGCCGGAAATCGACCGCGCGGCCGCCGCCGTGGCCCGCCTGCCGCGCGTGCGGTCGGTGCTCGTCGAACGTCAGCGCCAGATGGCCGCCACGGGCGCGATCGTCATGGAGGGACGCGACATCGGCACAGTGGTGTTCCCCAACGCCGACGTGAAGGTCTACCTGGACGCGTCGCCCGACGAACGCGCACGCCGCCGCGCGAACGACCCCGCCCACACGGGAGTCCCCGCGGCCGTTTCTGAAGTGGCGACCCTTCTCACCCAGCGCGACGAGCTCGATCGTACGCGCCCCGCGTCGCCGCTCCATGCGGCGTCCGACGCAGTGGTTGTCGATACGACGGGGAAAAGTGTCGAGGACGTCGTTCAAGAAGTCTTGCGCGTGGTCAGAGAGCACGGACTCGGGGACTCGGGGACTTGAGGACTAAGGGACCCGTCCTACTTCCTGTCTTTGTAATCCTCCGAAGAGGCGGGGTCCAATTCCCACCGGTGCTTGTCGCGCTCGATCAACTTCTCGCTTGCTTTCAAGGGCTCGTTATCATCGTACTGAACGCCCAGCGCCTTGCCGATGTCGTCGACAATGTCCTGATCGGGCGTCGGGTTGTCGCCACCTGGGGCCTCCTCGCCGGCGAAGTAAGCGTCGTCGATGTCCACGTCGACGTCGCCGGCGGTGATGTCGGGCGTCATTCCGCGGTGATTGCGCAGGTTCTCTTCCATTTCGGCGCGCCCGGTGCGCGCGGCTGAGCCGTGCCTGTCCATGTTCAAGGATGACGGCGGTGTCTGCACCGTGTCCTCGAGCGTGCGCCGCATACGGTCCAGCCTCGCGACTTTGATCAGCTTCGGAGTCGGCAGCTTCCGGTTGACGGTCTTCTGGACCGCGGCCTTTTTCCGGGGGCTCTGAATCCGTGTCTTTCGGGCACGTGCCTGAACCTTGCCCTTGAGTATCGGAATAGGGCGTTTGGCCGATCGGCGTGCGGGAGCCCGTTTCCGCCCGGACCTGGCTGATTTGGCGGGCTTGGTGGCCTTGCGTCTGGCCATGCTGCGTCCTTTCCGAACCTTGACAGTTTGCCGATAAGTGTCGTACTCTCTGTTGCTTATCGGAATTCAGGGAAACCTCGCGGGGCACCGGGCCCGCCGAAATAGACCGCAGGTAATGGCCCAGTGGCAGCAATCGCCCGGTCGTAATCGATCGACGCAGGAGGACGCGCAAGGCATGGCGAACGTAGATGACGAGAACACTCCCGGTGCGGGCGGCGGCGTCGCAACGAGCGAACGCATAGAACGCAGCGACCGCACGGATCGCGGCACGTTGAAGGCGCGGCCGCGCGAGGACGACGAGCAGATCGACCCGGCGGAATACGCGCGGCTGCTCGATTCCTACGATAACAGCTTCCGGAACATCGCGGAAGGCGAAGTCGTCAAGGGCACGGTTCTCAAAGTGACGGCATCGGAAGTGATTGTCGATGTCGGGTACAAGTCCGAGGGCATCATTTCGGTCGAGGAATTCCTCGATGAGAACCGTGAGGTCACGGTCCAGCCCGGCGACATCGTCGACGTGCTGCTCGAGCGCACGGAAGACCGCGAAGGCTATGTCGTTCTCTCGCGCGAAAAAGCGGAGAAGATGAAGATCTGGGACGAGGTCGAGAAGGCCTATGCCGAGCGCAAGGTCGTCATCGGCCGCGTGATCGAGCGCATCAAGGGCGGTCTGGCCGTGGACATCGGCGTCCGCGCGTTCCTGCCCGGATCGCAGATCGACGTGCGTCCCGTGAGAAACCTCGACGCGCTGCGCGGCCAGGAGCTGCGGATGCGGGTCATCAAAGTGAACAAGAAGCGCGGCAATATCGTGCTGTCGCGCAAGGCGCTGCTCGAAGAAGAGAACGCCGAGAAGAAGAAGCACACGCTCGAGACGCTCGCCGAAGGCAAAGTGCTCAAGGGCGTGGTCAAGAACATCACGGACTACGGCGCGTTCATCGATCTGGGCGGCATCGACGGCCTGCTGCACATCACGGACATGTCCTGGGGCCGCGTCGGGCATCCGTCCGAGCTGTTCAAGGTGAACGACGAGATCGACGTGATCGTGCTCAAGTACGATCCGGCGACCGAGCGCGTCTCGCTGGGCCACAAGCAGCTCATCACCGACCCGTGGGCGAACGTGATGGAACGCTATCCGGTCGGCGCGCGTATGGGCGGAAAGGTCGTCAGCCTGACCGATTACGGCGCGTTCGTCGAGCTGGAGGCGGGCGTCGAGGGGCTGATCCACGTCAGCGAGATGTCATGGAGCAAGCGCGTCAAGCATCCGTCGAAGATTCTGAACGTCGGCGACCCGGTGGACGCGATGGTGCTCGGCGTCGACGCGACGGCGCGGCGGATCTCGCTCGGCCTCAAGCAGGTCGAGACCAACCCGTGGCACGACCTGGCGGACAAGTACCCGGTCGGCTCGAAGATCCAGGGCAAGGTCCGCAACCTGACGGAGTTCGGCGCGTTCGTCGAGGTGGAGGAAGAAATCGACGGCCTGATCCACATCTCGGACATGTCGTGGAGCAAGCGGATCAAGCATCCGTCCGAAGTGCTGAAAAAAGGTGACGTCGTCGACGCGATGGTGTTGAACATCGACGCCGAGAACCAGCGACTCTCACTTGGCCTCAAGCAGCTGGCGACCGACATCTGGGACGACTTCTTCTCCCATCATCACGTCGGCGACACGATCGAGGGCAAGGTGGTCCGCATGACGAACTTCGGCGCCTTCGTCGAGCTCGACGAGGGGATCGAGGGGCTCATCCACGTGTCGGAGTTCGACGACTCGCAACATGCCGGAAAGGATGGGAAGATCGAGCTGACGGTCGGCGAAACCTACCCGATGAAGATCATCAAGCTGGCCCCGGCCGAGCGGAAGATCGGGTTGTCGATTCGCGCGCTCAAGTCCGACGAGTTCCGCACCGACTGGGAGAGCTACCAGGAAGGCGCCGGCGACGGCAGTGCGACGCTCGGGGATCACTTCCGAAACCGTTGATGGCTGATGGCAGTAGACCTTAGCCATGACGAGGGACCAAGTATGACCAACGGCAGCATGACAAAGGCGGAGCTCGTCGAGGAAGTCTCGCGCGTGTCGGACCTCACCAAGAAGCACTCCGAGGTGATCGTCGACACGGTGTTCCGCAGCATCATCGAGGCGCTGCACCGCGGCGAGAAGATCGAGCTGCGGGGGTTCGGCAGTTTCCGGCTGCGCAAGCGAGAGCCGCGGAAGGGCCGCAATCCGAAGACCGGCGATAAGGTGGACGTGCCGCCGAAGAAAGTGCCGTACTTCAAGCCTGGGAAAGAGCTCAAAGAGCTGATCAACAGGGAGCCGGCGCCCCCCACCGCGGCGCCTCCCGGACAGAGCACGGTGCCGCCGGATGCCATGGCGGTCTGATGATGGGGTCGTTGCTGGTTGCTAGTTGCTAGTTGCTAGAGATGAAGCAGTCCGGGTACCTGGCAACTAGCAGCTGGCAACTACCAACTAGTAACTAGTAACTAGCCACACTGTGGAACGTTTATGGGCCCCCTGGAGACTCGCGTACGTGACCGGCGCGAGCGGCGGTATCGACGATTGCATCTTCTGCCACGCCTCTGAACCCGGTCGAGACGAGCTTGTCCTCGTTCGCGGCCGGACTTCTTACGTCATCCTCAATCTGTATCCGTACAACAACGGCCACCTGATGGTGGTGCCGAATCGTCACGTCGCCACGCTGGCGTCGACCACCGGCGACGAGCAGGCCGAGCTCATGCGGTATACGCGTCACGCGGAGATCGCACTCACCGAAGCGTACACGCCGCAGGGGATCAACATCGGCGTGAACCTCGGCCGGCCCGCCGGTGCCGGCGTGCTCGATCACCTGCACGTCCATCTCGTGCCGAGGTGGAACGGCGACACGAACTTCATGACCGTCGTCGGCAACGTGCGCGTGTTGCCGGAAGATCTCGGCGCGACGGCCAGGAAGCTGCGGCCCATCTTCGAGCGGCTGGCCGCGGCGAACGTGTAGGCCACGAAACGCACGAAACAACGAAAGACACGAAAAGGCTGGTGTTCTTTTTCGTGTTTCGTGTTTTCGTGTTTTTCGTGGTTGTATTTGGTCTTATGGTCCTGGAACTGACAGCGGAACAGGAAGCGTTTCGGCAGCAGATCGAGGCGTTCGCGCGCGACGTGGTGTCATTGCGCGCGGCCGGCATCGACAAGTCCGGCGAGTTCCCGGGCGACGTCATGCACGCGGCGGCTGCTCATGGGCTGCTCGGCGTCACCATTCCGAAAGCGTGGGGCGGCGCGGGGCGCGACTACGTGAGTTATGCGCTCGCGATCGAAGCGGTTGCGCGCGCCAGTGCCACCGTCGCGGTCTCCCTGTCGGTGACCAACTCGCTGGTCGCCGAGGTGATCGCCCACGCGGGCCGTGAGCCGCAGCGCGAGCGATGGCTGCGCCCGCTCGCGAGCGGCGAAGCCATCGGCGCGTTCGCGCTCTCCGAGCCCGACGCGGGCACCGATGCGGCGAACCAGAAGACGAAGGCGGTCAAGTCCGGAGACGGCTACCGTATCACCGGTCGCAAGGTGTGGGTTGCGAACGCTGAGGAAGCGTCCGTGGCCATCGTGTTTGCCCGCACGCGTCCGGGGCTGCGCGGCCTGGGCGTGACGGCGTTTCTCGTCCCCATGGCCACGCCCGGCATCAGGCGCACGGCACGCGCCGATTCGCTGGGCGTCCGCGGGCTCGGCTGCATGGACCTCGATCTCGACATCAGCGTCGGCGACGATCAGGTGCTCGGCCACGTGGACCAGGGATTCCGTCTGGCGATGTGGGCGCTGCAGGGAGGACGCGTGGCGATCGCGGCGCAGGCGCTCGGCATCGGGCAGGCAGCGCTCGACGAAGCGATCGCGCATGCGAAGCGGCGGGAGCAGTTCGGACAGCCGATCGCGAATTATCAGGCCATCCAGTGGATGCTCGCCGATATGGCGACCGAGCTGGCCGCCGCGCGCATGCTGACGCTGAAGGCGGCCGCGGCGAAGGATCGTCAGGACAAGAGCGCGTGCGAAGCGTCGATGGCGAAGCTCGCCGCCTCGGAGGCGGCCCACAAGGCGGCGGACAAGGCCATGCAGATCCTGGCGTCGGCCGGCTATCGTCGCGGATCGGTCGTCGAGCGCCTGTTCCGCGACGTGCGCGCCACGGAAATTTATCAGGGAACGTCCGAAGCGCAGCGTATGATTATCGCGGCCAACGTGCTGGCTAACGCCTAGCAGACGGGAATCGGGTAACCGGGTAATCTGGTAATCGGGTGATTGGATTGCCCGATTGCGCAATCAAATTACCCGATTACTCGATTATCCGATTACCAGATGCGAGGTTTTATGAAGAAGCTGAACCGCCGTGACTTCGTCCGCACGACGACCGCCGCGGCCGCTGCCGCCGCCGCCGCATCCAAGCCATTGTTCGCTCAGGCACCCACGGTGTTGACACCGAAAAGCGTCAAGCCGTGCGTTGTCGCGTCGTCCAACGGCAACCGGTCGAAGGACGCCGACGGCGTCACCTGCGTGGCGAAGGCGTTCAAGATGATGACGGGCGGCGCCGACGTGCTCGATGCGCTCGTCGCCGGCGTCGCGATCGTCGAGCTCGATCCAAACCAGACGGGCGTCGGTTGGAGCGGTCTGCCGAACGCCGAGGGCGTCGTGCAGCTCGATGCGTCGTGCATGCACGGCCCCAGGAAACGCGCCGGCGCCGTCGCGGGGATCGAGGGCGTCCGCACGCCGGCGAGGGTCGCCCAGCTGGTCGCCGACGAGACCGATCATCATCTGCTCGTGGGCAAGGGCGCGCAGGACTTCGCCCGCGCGATGGGCTTCAAGATCGAGGAGGGGCTGATCAACGAGACCGCGCGCAAACAGTGGCTCGAGTGGAAGCGGCGCACCGATCCGTTGCACTACCTGAGCCCGAAGGACCGCGCGCAAGCGTGGTACGACGCGGGCCTGCAGATGGTACGCGAGGGGCTCATCGACGGCGAGCATTTCTGGGGGACCACACGACGAGCGGGCTGGCATGGAAGATCCCCGGGCGCGCGGGCGACTCACCGATTCTCGGCGCCGGACTCTACGTCGACGGCGACATCGGCGCGGCCGGGTCGACGGGCCGCGGAGGGTCGAATCTCTACAATCTGTCGTCGTTCCTGATCGTCGAAGAGATGCGCCGCGGCGCGCACCCGAAGGACGCCGCGATGACGGCGCTCAAGCGTGTGGTCAGGAACACCATCGAGAAGCGCCTGCTCAACGGGCGTGGCCAGCCCAACTTCGGGCTGAACTTCTACGTGCTGAACGCGAAGGGCGAGTACGCCGGCGTGGCGATGTACGAATCGACGTATGCCGTGTGCACGGAGCACGGCGCGCAGACGCTCAAGACCGACGCGCTGTTCGAGGGAAGCGCCACCGACTGACGACCGAATCTGGTAATTGGGTAATCTGGTAATCTGGTAATTGGATTGGACGATTGGACGATTGGGCAATCCAATTACTCGATTACTCGATTACCCGATTACCAGATTAGTTCGGACGCCGCCAGAGCCGGATCGCCGAGTCGTCAGGCAGCGCGGCGTTGTCGCTGCTCGATCGGGTCATCGCGGAACCCTGAAGACGCGGCCCTTGTCGACGCCGAACGCCACGTGGGATTGGTTCGCACCAGGCCGGCGCAGGCCCGCCAGGCGCCAATCGCGCGGCGGCGGATCGATCCACACGAAGACGTTGCGCCCGGATCGGAGCCGCACGGCGTCGCTCGCGAAGGTGCCGAATGCGCCGACGAAACTCGACGTCGAATCGTCGACGTCGTGCAGCACGATGACGTCGCCAGCCGTCAAGGCTGCGGCATACGGCTCGATCGTTCGCAGCGCGCGCTCGGAGAAGCGGGCGGGCTCAACGTAGCGTCCATTTCGCGCCCGGTAGATCGGAACGAGGGACAGCAGCACGGCCGCCATGACGGCCCCGAGGCGTACCAGGTGTGCGCGTTGTGCCCCAACGCGCATCACCATCGTCTCGACAATCGCGCCGCACCCGATGGCGGCGCCGATGGAGGGAAAGACGGCATACAGGCTCGACCGGATGGGAAGAAAGACCGTCAAGACGTAGCCACCGACAAACCAGACGGCGCACGCCTCGATCAGGCGGCGGTGGCGGTCGTCGATGGCGGGTTTCAGACGATAAGCCGCCGCGGTCAGCAGAAGCGCGATCCCGAACAGCGTGGCTCCTCGATCCGCATACTCGAACAGGTTGCGCAGCACGGACAGCGGAGCAAACGAGAACTGGTAGTAAGAGGGGGCGGACGCCGGCGTGAACGCCCCGGTGTGAAAACGAAGCACGAGATAAGCGACGAGCGGCGTCGCGAGGTGCGCCGCCACACGCCAGGGGTTGCCGGCGCGCTCGAGGAGCAGCCGGTGCCACGCCAGCAGGATCACCGGGAGGACGATCGCTTCCTCCTTTGATCCAAGCGCCGCCGCGAGGAACACCGCCATCCAGACGTCGCGCTGCTTCAGCATCGCGATCGCGGACAGGAGCGCAAAGAGCGTCAGGCACAGCGATGTGCGTCCGCTGATCCAGACGAGCGCCATATTGATGCCGTGCGGGTTGACGGCCCAGAGGAGACCGGCCAGCGATGCCGCGGGCGCCGACAGGTTCGCGGCGCGGCAGAGCAGCCACAACGCGGCGACGCACGCGACATACAGCGCGAGATTGGTGACCCCGTATCCGCGCGGTCTCACGTCGTGCGCGAGATAGTCGATCGCGAAGCTGAAGTCGACGATTGGGCGATAGAAGCCAGCTCTCGGGCGGACGAGCGGGTCCGCCGGCGTCTGAAGCGCGGCCCGGCCCGTTTCGACCCAACCGAAATCGTCTTTCACGAAGCCGCGGCCGACGTCAGGAAGGTAGACCGCGGTGACGAACAGCAACCACGACGCGGCGACAATGATCATGAACGCGGGGCCGGACCGGCTGACAGCGGAATCTGGTAATTGGGTCATCTGGCAATCCGGTAATTGGATTGGACGATTGAGCACGATTGAGCAATCAAAATTACCCGATTACCCGATTACCCGATTACCCGATTACCAGATGACTATGCGTCATCCCATGATCTGTTTCGCGATGGTCTGAAGCTGAAGGTTGGAGGTACCTTCGTAAATCTGACCAATCTTCGCGTCGCGGTACAGCTTCTCGACCGGGTAGTCCTTCACGAAGCCGTTCCCGCCGAAGAGGTTCACGGCGAGCGACGTCACTCGCTCGGCGACCTCCGACGAGAAGATCTTGCACATCGCCGCCTCGGTGAGAAACCCCTGCCGCGCATCCCGCAGGCGCGCAGCGTTGTAGACGAGCAGGCGCGCCGCTTCGAGCTCCGTCGCGGCGCGGGCGATCTGGTGCCGCACGGCCTGAAACTCGGCGATCGCCTTGCCGAACTGCGTCCGATCGCGCGTGTACTTGATCGTGTGGTCGAGGGCGCCCTGCGCGAGGCCGATCATCTGTGCGCCGATGCCGATGCGCCCCGTGTTGAGTGTCTCGATGGCGACCTTGTATCCGTTCCCGACCTCGCCGATCAGGTTTGCCGCCGGAACGTCGCAGCGATCGAGAATCAGCTCGGTGGTGGAGGACGCGCGGATGCCGAGCTTGTCTTCTTTCTTGCCGACGCTGAAGCCCTTGAAGCCGCGCTCCACCGCGAACGCCGTAATTCCTTTGTATCCTCTACTCACGTCTACAGTAGCGAACACCAGAAAGAGCTGAGCCTCGGCGCCGTTCGTGATCCAGAGCTTGCGGCCATCGAGGATCCACTTGTCGCCCTGCTTCGTCGCCTTGGTGTGCAGGCCGAACGCGTCCGATCCCGATCCGGCTTCGGAGAGCGCGTAGGCGCCGGCAACTTCCGTGGCGAGACGCGGCAGATAGCGCTGCTTGATGTCGTCGGAGGCCCACTTGAGCAGCAGCGCGTTGACCAGCGTGTTCTGGACGTCCACGAAGATCGCCGCGGAGGCATCCACGGCCGACAGCGCTTCCACGGCGAGCACCGTCATGAACAAGCTGCCGCCGGCGCCGCCGTACGTCTCCGGGATTTCGATCCCCATGAGGCCGAGCTCGAAGAACTTCGGAATGAGGGTGGGATCGAGCTGCGCGGCCTGCTCCATGGCGCACACGCGCGGGCGGACCTCGCTCTCGGCGAAGTCGCGCACCGCGCCCTGGAACATCCGTTCTTCTTCGGTGAGGACCGTGAGTGGAGCGGTCATCCCTTCTTGTCAGTCGGGCCCAGCGCCAGCATCTCCCGAATTCCGCCGAGCGACCCGAGCACGCCCGTCGCTTCGTACGGCATGTAGACGACTTTGTTGTTTTGACCGGAGACCATTTCCTTCAGCGTCTCGATGTAACGGATGGCGATCAGGTACTGGGCGGGGTCGCCGCCGGTGCCCTTGATCGCCGCGGTGATGCGTTCGATGGCCTGTGCTTCCGCTTCCGCCACCTTCAGGCGAGCCGCAGCTTCCGCTTCGGCGTGCAGGATCTTGGCCTGCTTGTCACCTTCGGCGGTGTTGATCTCCGACTGGCGGATGCCCTCCGCCGCGAGAATGCGCGACTGCCGCTCGGCGTCGGCGGTGATGATCGTCGCGCGCCGCTCCCGCTCGGCGCGCATCTGCTTTTCCATCGCGTCGCGAATGTCGCGCGGCGGGTTGATGTCCTTGAGCTCGACGCGACTGACCTTCGAGCCCCACTTGTGCGTCGCTTCGTCCAGAATCGCGCGCAGCTTGGCATTGATCGTGTCGCGCGAGGACAGCACATGATCGAGCTCCATCTCGCCGATCACGTTGCGCAGCGTGGTCTGCGTCAGCTTCTCGATGGCATCGGGCAGATTGGCGATCTCATAGGTCGCGCGCACCGGATCGGTGATCTGCGAATAGATCAGCGCATCGATTTCGACGACGACGTTGTCTTTGGTGATCACGTTCTGGCGCGGGAACACGTACACCGTCTCGCGCAGGTCGATGCGCTCCGTCCGGAAACGCCGCGAGTAGCTGTCGCCCGCAGGCGTAACGATCGTCTGGTGCCAATCGACCGAGCGGGGACGGTCGATCAGGGGCAGAACAAAGTTGATTCCGGAGCTCAGCGTCTTGTGGTACTTGCCGAGCCGCTCGACGATCATCGTCTGTGCCTGCTGGACCACGCGGATGCTCTTCGAGATCAACACGATGACGCCGAACGCGACCGCGGCCACGAGTATTGTGCCAGGACCCATCGCTTACATCTCCTTTTCGACCATGAGGGTCGTTCCATCCACCTGAATGATCGTGACCTGCGTCCCGGGCTCGATGACGGAGGCGTCCGACGACGCGCCGCGCCAATCCTCGCCGTCCACCTTGACCCGGCCGGCGCCTCCAGGCCCGATGCGCTCCGTCACAATGGCCGTTTTGCCCAGCAGCGCGTCGACACCCGTGCGCAGCTCCGATCCCGGGCCGAGCTGGAGCAGATGCATGAGCCGCGGACGTAACCCGGCCATGCTCACGATGCTGGAGACGGCGAACGCGATGCCCTGTGTGACGAAGCCGAGCCCGGGGATGAGCCCGACAATCCCTGCTACCGCGGCCCCAACCGCCAGGCAGGCGAGCCAGAACCCCGCCGTGAACATCTCCCCGACGAAAAGGCCGATCGCCAAGAGAAACCAAATCAGCCAATCTTTCATATGGTTCTAAGCTGCAACCCTTGTAGGCGTTCCGCTATCCAACTGGTGCCAACCCCTTGTGGAGCCGCTATGCTCGCTCGTTCGCTGCTGCTCGTTTCGGTCGTTGCATTGTGGTCACCCGCCGTTCCAGCTGCTGCACAAACCTCACGCCAGATCCTGAAAGGCGATTCCGTCGCCGTCTACAACCTCGTCGGCGAGCTGCGAGTCGAGGCGGGCTCGGGTAGCGACGTCGTCGTCGAAATCCAGCGCGGCGGCGCGGACGCAGCCAAGCTCGAGGTGCAGTCGGGGCCGCTGCGCGGCCGCGAGACGCTGCGCATCATCTACCCCGACGACGTCATCTCGATGCCCGAGTGGGGGCGCGGCTGGAACACGACGCTGCGCGTGCGGGACGATGGGACGTTCGGTGAGGAACATGGACGCCACGACCGCGGTGGCTGGTTCCGCGACGGTCACGAAGTGCGAATCACCGGGCGAGGCCGCGGCGGACTTCAAGCGTACGCCGATCTGCGTGTCAGCATCCCGAAGGGCAAGAACGTTGCGCTGTACCTCGGCGTGGGCAAAGCGTTCGTCTCGAACGTGGAGGGCGTGATCCGCGTCTACGTCGCGTCGGCTGATGTGGCCGCCGATCGCACGCGCGGCTCGCTGCGCGTCGAGAGCGGTTCGGGCAATGTCGACCTGCGCACCGCGTCGGGCGACGTGAGCCTCGCGACCGGCTCCGGTGACATTACGGCCTCCGGCGTCGACGGTTCGAGCCTCAAGCTCGAGACCGGGTCGGGCAACGTCACGCTGACGGATGGCAAGGCGTCCACCTTGCACGTCGAAACGGGCTCGGGAAACATCGAGGCGACGGCGTCGTCGGGTGACGACCTGTCGTTCGAGACGGGCAGCGGGGATGTGGATGTGGCGCTCATCGCCACCTTCAGCACCGTGCGTATCGAGACCGGTTCCGGCGACGTCACGCTCAAAGTGCCGCCCACGCTCGGCGCCGAGGTGGATCTCGATACGGGAAGTGGCGACATCGATCTGGGCGGGCTGACGCTGCAGGTGCGCCGCATCGCGCACGATCATGTGACGGGAACGCTGGGGGACGGGAAGGGGCGTGTCTCGGTCGAGACGGGATCGGGGAACGTGCACCTACAGAAGCTCTAGTTTGCGGCGATCCTTTTTGGTGGGCCGACCCTTCCCTTCATAGGTAGGAGTCGGCGCGATTCGATGAGCTTCCGCGAGGCGCTCGCGCGCCCCGCGACCCTCTGGCGATTCATCGTACAACAATTGCGCGTCCTTCGGTGGGCCGCGGCGCTCTGAGAGTGCGCGCACGGTCACGAGCCATTCGTACGGGCCCACGCGCACGCGAAGGTCATCGCCGACCCGCACCGGTTTCGCCGGTTTCGCGCGGCTGCCGTTGATCTGCACTTTCCCGCCGGCGACGGCCGCCGTGGCCAGGGCGCGAGTCTTGAAGAAGCGCGCCGCCCACAGCCATTTGTCCAAACGAACTGACTCTGTCATCGGTTGTCGGTCATCAGTCAGGTCTGCCCGGCTACGATCGTGAGTTTCTGCCAGATCTTGCGGGCCAGTCCGGTCGTGAGATCCTCGATTTCATTCACCGCCTGCACCGCAACGCCATCTTCGAAGTCCTGCACGTACAGCGCGGCAATCTTTCCGGTGAGCGACAGCATCTCGCTGCAGTAGTCCAGGTAGCGGGCGAGCTCCGGCGCCGTCAACTCCGATTCGGCGGGATTGGTGCGCTCGGGATCCTTGGTGAGCTGGTGCATGTCGATGATGTGCGCGATCGACCGCAGCTCGCGCAACGCCCGCAACGCGCGCCGGCGCTTGATGCGGGACTCGAGGGTCACCAGAAAGAAGATCGCCGCACCGACGAGGACGACGTCGTTGATTCCCGCTTCCAGCACCTGGATGAACTGCCCCAGCTCGAATTGCCCGGGCGGCGGCCGGAGCCGGATCACCATGAGGCTCAGTCCGGCGATGATCACGACGGCCAAAGCGGCCGACGCGATGCGCAGTGGCAGAATCGGTTTGGCAATCCAGACCGCCCGTTCGCGCGCGTTGCGCGCGATCTCGAGCAGCTGGCCGCAGACCCGTCCCAGGCCCGACCCCGGGAAACGCTCTTCGATGCGCCCCCGCAGGCGCTCGATGGTGCCGACAATCTCAGCGGCGTCGAGGGCGAGGTACGTCAAGGCACGCCTAGCGGGTTCGACTCAGGTAGTCGACGGCCAGATGCGCCATCGCGCGCACGCCCACCGGTAACGCCGCCTCATCGACGTAAAACCTTGGGGAGTGGTTCGGCGCCACCGTAGCGGGATCGGTCCCCGGTGGCGTGATGCCGAGGAAGAAGAACACGCCCGGAATGCGTTGCTGATAGCGGGAGAAATCTTCCGCCGTCGTGACCGGCGTCGCGAGCGTGACATGGCTCGCGCCTGCAACTTCACGCAGCGTCGGAAGGATTCTCTCGGTCAACTCGGGATCGTTGTATGTCACCGCGGTCGCGCTGTCGATGACGACCTGCGCGGTTGCGCCGGCGCTTTGCGCGATCGATTCGGCCGTACGGCGAACGCGCTGGTGAATGTCGCTGCGCATCGCGGTGTCGAACGTGCGGATCGTCCCGAGCATCACAACGCTGTCGGGAATGATATTCAAGCGAATGCCGCCATTGATGGCGCCCACGGTCACGACCGCCGGCGCCGTCGTTAAATCCACCTGACGGCTCGTAATCGTCTGCAGGCCGAGGACGATCTGCGACGCGACGACGACGGGGTCGATGCCCGCCCAGGGCAGCGCGCCATGCGTCTGACGCCCCCGGACGACGATGCGGAAGCCGTCTGCGGCCGCCATGATCCCTCCCGCCCGGTACCGGATGTCGCCGGTCGGGTACGGGAACACGTGGAGGCCAAAGATGGCGCTCGGCTTGGGATCGTCGAGCGCGCCCTCTTCGATCATCAGCGCCGCGCCGCCGCGCTCGCCCGCCGGTGCGCCCTCCTCGGCGGGCTGGAAGATGAACTTGACCGTCCCGGGCAGATCGTTGCGCATTCCCGCCAGTATCTCGGCGACACCCATCAGCATCGCGACATGCGAATCATGCCCGCAGGCGTGCATCACGCCGACTTCCTGGCCGTTGTAGGTGGCGCGCACCTTCGACGCGAAGGGGACGTCGACTTCTTCGGTCACCGGCAGGGCGTCCATGTCGGCCCGTAACGCGACGACCGGACCAGGCTTGCCGCCGCGCAGTACGCCGATCACGCCCGTATGGGCGACCCCGGTACGGACCTCGAGCCCCAGCGAACGCAGGTGCTGCGCCACGAGATCGGCGGTGCGCGTCTCACGATTGGACAGCTCGGGATGCGCGTGGATGTCGCGGCGCCAGGCCACGACTTTGTCCTGGACCTGAGCGGCGCGACGGTCGACTTCAGCGTCGAGCCTTGACTGAGCTGGAAGGGACGTAACCAGGGAAAGCGTCGCGACTCCCAACAGTAGGCTATCTGCCATCAGCCGTCTGCAGTCAGTCATCACGCGAGGATTTGATCGCTTACGCATAAGAAAGGCTCTGGTTTGTTGGGATCGCGAGCAAAGAATACGCTAGAATGCGTCCATTCAGGAAGCTGGTTGTTTGGCAAAAGGCTCACCAATTGACGGTCAAGGTTTCGTTCAAATCGCGCTCGGCTCCGCGAGCGAACTCGAGTACCACCTGCTTCTTGCAGCGGATCTGGGTCTTGTCACCGGTGAAGTATATGCCCCTCTAGAAACGGCGGTAATCGACATCAAGCGAATGCTAACCGGACTCGCGCGACGACTTCTCGCGTCCGCCGAGGCTCGGAGGCCCCGGCTGACAGCAGACGGCTGAGGGCAGACGGCCAGTTTGTGAATCCCGGCAACCCTTCCACCGTAGAGAGTGTCGAACCCTGTACACCCTCGCTACTTTGGAGCCGTCATGCCGCGTTACCTCGCCGCTGCCGCCGTCGCCCTGTTGGTTCTTCCAATCAGCGTATTGCGCGCACAGGAGAGCGATGACGAATGGCTCTCGAATTGCCGCGAAGGATGGGGCGACTGGGGCTCGCGCGCCCGCCACTGCGAGATTCGCGAGACGGGAATGAAGGCGACCGGCCGCCCGCTCACCATCGATCCGGGCATGAACGGCGGTGTCGAAATCATCGGGTGGAGTAATTCCGACAGCATCGCGATCACAGCGCGGATCCAGGTCAACGCCCGCAACAGCAGCGATGCCGACGCGATCGCCCGCGACATCAAGATCGAAGCCTCGGGCGGAACAATCCGCGCGACCGGTGGGAGCGGGCCCTTCGGCCGCGGCCAAAACTGGTCCGTCAGTTTCGTCGTGATGGTGCCGCGGCACAGCGACCTGACGCTTTCGACCCAGAACGGCCCGCTGTCCGTCGAGGACGTGGCGGGCCGGATGGATCTCCAGACTCAGAATGGACCACTCTCGCTGTCGGGCGTCGGCGGGGACGTGCACGCGAGCGCGCAAAACGGGCCGCTCACGATCGACCTGCAGGGCACGCGCTGGGAAGGTACCGGACTCGACGCGGAGACGCAGAATGGTCCGGCGGATCTGCGGATTCCCGACAACTACAACGCGAAGATCGAATTCGGCACCGTCAACGGACCCATGGACGTGGGCTTTCCGCTGACCGTGACAATCAGCGGACGCGTCAAAGACCGTATCAACACCACGTTGGGCAACGGCGGGCCGCCGATTCGCGTGGTCACGACGAACGGGCCTATGACCGTCCGCCGCGGACGGTAGGTTGGTGAAGGATCGTGAAGGATGGTGAAGGAGAACCTCCACCATCCTTCACCAACCTTCATAACGGCCTTCCAATGTCCTCATCCCACAACTCGGGATGATCTCGAATAAACTCCGTCATCATCGTAATGCACCGCGCATCCTGACGCACCTCGAGTGACACGCCGCGGCTCTGCAGCAGCTCCTCCTCGCCTTTAAACGTATTGTTCTCCCCGATGATCACGCGCCGAATCCCGTAGAGCAGAATCGCGCCGCTGCACATCGCGCACGGCGACAGTGTGGTGTAGAGCGTCGCCTCGCGATACACCGACGCCGGTTGGCGGCCCGCGTTCTCGAGCGCGTCCATCTCGCCGTGCAGTACGGCGCTTCCTTTCTGAACCCTGCGATTGTGGCCGCGACCGATGATCTTGCCCTGCGACACGATCACGGATCCGATCGGGATGCCGCCTTCACGGAGGCCCTGCTCCGCTTCCGCAATCGCCGCGACGAGGAATGGATCTGTGCTCATCGCGTACTGGCGCGCATCGCGTCGTACTCGAACACGTTGGGACCGCGCGGCGCTTCACGCGCGATCGCGACCATCGCTCGCGCGACCGTGGCGGCGTGAATGGGGCGATAGCGCCGCAGCCTGCCGAAGAGGAGCGCCGGCAACACCGGTGCGCCGAGCATCGCGATCCGTTCGCCGAGCCGAAACTCGGGGCGCTCGCCGAGCAGCAGAGAGGGGCGGAAGATCTGGATGCCCCGGTAGGGAAGCGCTCGGATCGCCGCCTCCGTTTCGCCTTTGACTCGGCTGTAGAAGACGCGGGACTTGCGATCGGCACCGATGGCGCTGACGAGGAGAAACTGCGTGGCGCCCGCGCGCAGTCCGGCGCGCGCCAATCCTACCACGAACGCATGATCAACCAGGCGAAATGCCGGTTGTGACCCTGCCTGCTTGATGGTCGTGCCGAGGCAACAGAAGATGTCGTCGACGTGCGGCAAGTCGCTCGCGGTTTCGAGCGAGCCAAGGTCCGCGACGCGCTGCTCGAGCTTGGCGTGATGGTGCGAGGTGGTGCGGCGGCCTACGGTTACAACCCGCGACCAGTGCGCATCGGCGAGGAGCAGCTCGAGCACATGAGAACCAACCAGACCGGTCGCGCCGGCAAGCAATGCGGTTCGTCCCACGCGCAGGAAAGTAGTTATTATCTCGCCCGTGGGAATCTCCGATGCGTTGCAGAATCAACCGGTCGTTGCCGTGGGATTGCTGTTCGCCGCCGGCCTGGTGACGAGTCTCAATCCGTGCATCTACCCGATGATCCCCATCACCGCCGGAACACTTGCGGGCGTCAACGTCGAAGGACGCACGCGCCGGCGCACCATCGGCCTGACGCTCACCTACGTGTGCGGGCTCGCGCTCTTCTACGCGCTGGTCGGCATGATCGCCGGGATGACCGGATCGTTGTTCGGGACGATCGGCGCGAGCTTCTGGGCCCGGCTCGTCATCGGGAACCTGCTCCTCGTCTTCGCCCTCGCGATGCTCGAGGTGATTCCCGTGCGGCTGCCCCCGCGCCTTTCCGCCTGGGCGGGCAGCCTGGGCGGCGGCTCCTACCCGGCCGTATTTCTCCTGGGTGCGACGTCGGGTCTGGTCGCGGCGCCGTGTGGGGCACCGGCATTCGCCGCGGTGCTCACCTGGGTCGCGACGACGCACAGCGCCGTGCTCGGGTTTGTCTACCTCTTCGTGTTCTCGCTCGGCATGTCGGCGCTGCTGGTGGTCGTCGGGTTCTTCTCTGGGGCACTCGCGGCGCTGCCCCGAGCCGGCGCGTGGATGGCGTGGATCAAAAAGGCCGCGGGCGTGGTTCTACTGCTCATGGCTGAATACTATTTCGTGAAGGCGGGGCAGGTATGGTAAAGGCGTACGCCGTGCGCAGTGCGCTGGGCGCCGGAATGCTGTTCCTCTCGCCCGCGCTGTTACGAGGACAAGACGTCATCGGGATTCCCGTCGGCGAAACGCCTCCCGCTGTCACCCTGGAGAGCATGACTGGCGATTCTGTCGCGCTGTCGCGATGGATCGGCAAGAAGCCTGTCATCGTCGAATTCTGGGCGACGTGGTGCCCAATCTGCGCCGAGCTGTTGCCGAGAATGGAAGCGGCGCAAAAGAAGTTCGGTGATCGCGCGGAGTTTCTCGTCGTGGCGGTCGCGGTGAATCAGAGCAAGAACACCGTGCGTCGCCATCTCGAGCGGCATCCGATGCCGTTCACGTTCCTGTGGGATGGGAATGGCGCGGCGGTAAGAGCGTTCGACGCTCCCTCTACTTCATACATCGCGGTTCTGGATACCCAGGGGAAAGTCGTCTACACGGGCGTTGGTGCAGACCAAAACGTCGAAGCGGCGATTGAGGCAGCCCTTCGCCGCCCCATCGCCGCCCCTTCGCCGCCCCTTCGCCGCCCTTAACGCGCCGTTGTATCCGCAGGCACCAGTTTGTTAATGGCAGCTCCGAGTTCAGTGTAGCTCGTCGGATCGATTTCCCGGAACGGCGTCGCCCGATAGGCGATTCTCCCGTCCGGTCCTACCAGGAACAGATTGCGGTTGTCGAGCTTGTACTGGGCATTGTACGCCCCGTATGTCTTCCCGACCGCTGAGCCGGTATCACTCCCAAAGAGGACCGGGTAGTCCGCGTCCCGCGCCCAAGAGGCGAGTGCCGTGTCGACATCGGCGCTGATGGCGATGAGGACCACGTTGCGGCCGTTTCTGAAGACCTGTGCGTACTGATCACGGTACGCATTCATTTGGATCGTTCAGCCACGCGTTCGCGCTTTGAAGAAGAACGCGAGGACGACCGTCTTCCCCTTGTAGTTGCTGAGCCGTACCGGGTTTTTGAGCGTCCCGTAGCGCGTTGCGCCGGGGATCGCGAAGTCGGGCGCGACGACGCCGACCTCGAGCGCCGGCGGACCCGGTGGCGGTGCGGGAGGCGCCGCTGGCTGCTGCATCAACGCGGCAAGAACGAGTGTCATGACCACGACGATGTCCTTGTTGTGTGCGGGCAATAATCTACTTGTCCGGCGGGTTCCCCGCCTCCTCCCGCTATGCCACGCCTGCGACGTGGTACCGCGTTCTCAAGATCTCGACATGGTGCCGCTCATGTCCCGGTAGCATGAACGCGAGCGCGCGCACGCTCACCGGCTTGCCGCTCGCCGTGCCGCGGCGGCGCCACGCATCGGTGTCGAACGTGCGGAGTAGGGCGAGCGTCGCCGCCCGGGCGGTGCGCAGCTCGCCGACGAGATCGGCGAGCGAGCGGTCATCGAATTTGGCGACGGGGACGTAGGCGTTTTCGTCGAATCCCGGCAGCGGGGTCGTGTCGCCGCGCGCGATGCGCAGCGCGCGGTAGGCCATGATGCGCTCGATGTCGGCGAGATGCCCCACGACTTCCTTGATGCTCCACTTGCCGCGGTCGTAGCGATACATCGCGTCCGTCTCGGAGAGGCCGCGCAGCAGCGTGGCCGTGTCCTCGATTTGCGCCGCGCACGCGGTGACAGGATCGAGCTCGGGGACCCGCTTGATGTAACCGACGTAATGCGACGGAATCTCGTCGGGCTCGGGACGTCCCACGATGCGGGTGCTCACGGCGATTTCCCGTCGAGCTCCGTGAGCGCCATCGCTTTCACGGTTTTGCCTTCACCGGTCATAATGCGGCGGTGGTAATCCACCTGGCCAAGATGGTAGGCGAGATGCGTCGCGAAGTGCGCGAGAAAGGCGCCCGTAGAGGAGCTGACGCCGCCGACCTTTTCGGGAAACGGTTTGCGGAGGTCCTCTTCGCTGATCTTGCTCATGCCCACTTCCACCGCCGCAATCGCGTTGTCGATCTCGTGCAGCAGCTCGGCGCGCGGAATGTCGCGGCTGGCGAACTCTGCGTCGCGGTTCCGCACGTAGCCGTTCTTGCCGAGCACGTTGCCGAGGAAGTACTGGAGATTGCCGGCGAGATGGAGCGCGAGATTCCCGCCCGGGTTCGCGATCCCCGCGGGGATCTCCCACAGGTCTTCGTCGCTGGGATACGATTCGATCTCGCGCCGCAGCGCCTTCAGCTCGCGTGTGATGACGTTGGTGATCCAGTCTTTCATTCGATCCTCCCCACCCGCATGGCCACCGGCCAGCGCGCCAACCGTGATTGTCGCGGATCGCCCCAGAGCGGTCCGAGCTCGCTGACGAGACGCGCCACCGGATCCTCGCCGTGGCGCTTGATGAACGCGCGCGTGGCCGACCACGTGCGCACGTACCCGGCGACGTCGTCGAGCGTCACGGGCTGCTCGATCACGAAGTCGGGTGCGGTGAATTCAGCGAACGGAAACTCGATGGTCTGGTAACGCTCCTCCGTGATCCGCCGTTCCGGCGGCCAATAAGGACCCACGGTGTTGCTGTAGAAGCGACGCACGATCTTGTCGATCGGCGGTGCGATCTCGAGCATCACATACGTCCACACCGCGATCACGCCGTTTGGCCGAAGGACACGCCGAACCTCGGTCCAAAATCGGGCGCGGTCGAACCAGTGCAGCGCCTGCGCCACCGTGACGAGATCCACCGATCGGTCGCCCAGG
>QHWJ01000305.1 GCA_003222535.1 Acidobacteriota bacterium
TCAGCATCGGCCGATGGTCGAGGGCATCGTGAACACCGAAGGGACGAACGCCGCCGGCTTCTACTATGACTACGGATCGTTCGACGAGGTGTCCGTGGCCACGGGCACCAATACCGCCGAGATGCCGTGGCCGGGCGTGATGTCGCAGTTCATCGCGAAATCCGGCGGCAACACGTATCACGGCAAGATCTACGCGGATTATGAAAACGAGAAGATCCAGTCGCGCGACATCGACGCGGCGCAGATCAAGCTCGGCCTCAAAGCCGGTGGCGGCCTCACCGAGACCGATTTGAATCGGCTGCACAAATACTACGACCTGAATGGCGACGTCGGCGGCTATCTGAAGCACGACAAGCTCTGGTGGTACGGATCGTTGCGCAACCAGGACGCGGAATCGCTGCTGCCGAATTTTCCCGTCAAACCGTTCGTGACCAAGTTGAGCAACATCTCGGGCAAAGTGACCTACGCGCTCAGCACGAACAACAAGCTGATTGGGTACGGGACGTGGGGCAAGAAGACACAGCCCAACCGGCTCGACACGTTCCTCGTCGCCGCGACGGCGGCCCTCCACTCGAGCGTCGACTCCACCTGGAACCAGGCGTACTGGGCCCACACCTACAAAGGCGAGTGGGATAGCGTCGTCAACGATCGGATGTTCTTCGAGATCCGCGGCGGCCAGTTTCATTACAAGTGGCCGAACACCCGGTACACGGATTCTCCCGCTTACGCGGATCTCGGCACCAATGAGGTCAGGGGCGGCAACCGCGACGGCTGGTTCAACATCCCGACGCGGAACCAGGTGCTCGGCTCGTTCACCTACTTCAAGGACGGCTGGGCCGGCAGCCACAACTTCAAGATGGGCGGCGAGATCTTCGACGAGCGTTTCGATTACCTGCGCGGGCAGGGCGGCATCGGGTACGTGCCCGGCGACGTGCTGCACATTCTGCGGGGCGGCTCCGCGTCGGAAGTCCTGTTGTTCCTGTCGCCGACCGCCTCGCTCAACGGGTTGCGGACCACCGGCGCGTACATCGCCGATACGTGGCGAATGGGTCCGCGCCTGACCCTGTCGCTGGGCGCCCGGTTCGATCGGTACCGATCGTACCTGCCTGCGCAGACAGGCCCGCCAGTCGGTCCGTTCAACGCGACGCAGGTCAGCTTCGCCGCGGTCGACAACCTGCTGACGTGGAACCTCCCCGCGCCACGGCTTGGCTTCACCTACGACCTCCGGGGCAACGGCAAGACGGTCTTGAAGGGGAACTACGCGTTGTACTGGTGGAACCCCGGAACCGGAGGCGTCGACGAGGCCGTGAATCCGAACGCGGTCGACTGGAACAAGAGGTACAACTGGGTCGATACGAACCGCGATCTCCTGTGGCAGCCCGGGGAACAGACGTTGTTGACCGCGCAATCCGGCGGCGTCGGCAGCACGCAGCTCGATCCGAACCTGCAGGATCAGCGCACGCGCGAGCTGGCCGGATGGATCGAGCACGAGCTGATGCCGAACTTCGGCGTCCACGCCGGCGTCGTGTGGCGGCGGATCGATCAGCTCTCGCAGCAGGACAACCTCAATCGGCCGATCAGCGCATTCAACGTCCCGGTGCTCATCAGAGATCCGGGCCCTGACGGCGCCTTCGGCAACGCCGACGACGGCCCGTCGATCCCGGGATTCAACCTGAACCCGGCGAATCTCGCGTTGCCCATCGTCAACGGCTTGCACAACACGTCGGGTCGCGACGACTTCTACACGCTCGAGCTCAGCGCCAGCAGGCGATCGAGTGGCAAGTGGTCGCTCTTCGGATCGTACGCGTATCGCTGGAACCGTGACAACGCGACCGGCTACTTTGGTCAGAATCTCCGCGGGGGCTCGGCCACGGCACGGCAGGATGTTGCGAACCCGAATGAGATGATCAACACGGACAACGGCCGCTACGTGTTCACCACCTGGTCGGCGAAAGCGCACGGCACGTATCGAGCGCCGTGGAGTCTCGAGATCACGCCGGCGCTGCGCCTCCAGGCGGGGCAGCCGTTCGGCCGCACGCTTAATGCAGCGACCGCCAATGGCATCAATTACGGCGCGCAGCGCATCCTGACCGAGCCGATCAGCGCCCGCCGGCAGGACAACATCATCCTGGTGGACACGCGTGCCGAGAAGGTGTTCAAGTCGGGCAAGGGTCAGTCGATCTCGGTGTTCGTTGACGGCTACAATCTGACGAACGCCAACCCGGCTTCGAACATCACGTGGGGGTCGGGCTCGACGTTCCTGCTGCCGGTGACGATCATCGCGCCGCGGCTCGCGCGCTTCGGCATGAAGTTCGACTGGTGATCAGGTTTCGAAATCAGGCATACGCCGGGTCCTGACGGACCCGGCGCAGCGGTCCGGCGTCCCAGTGTCCGCAGCGCGCCGCATTTCCTTGCCCCGCCATTCCTCGAGCCGCGTTGCCACGCGATCGATATCAGCGATCGCATCAGGGGCGCTCGTGTTCACCGCGCTTGTGTGGTTTTTCCTGGTCCGCGCCGCGGGGCCCCCCTTGCCAGACGTGAAGACCCTCGGAGCGGTCGCACCGGAGGTAGCGGACGCCGCGCGTCAGGCAGCGGTGGGGCCGCTTCGGCATGATCTGCGAGGCGAACGGCCTCATAGCGCTCGCGCGCGATGCGTACGGCGCCGCGACGTCGATCGACGGCTCGGATGCGAAATGGTGGTACCGATTGGCCTTCGTCCAGGCGCGCAGCGGGCGCACAGACGAAGCTATTCAGCGCGTACGGCACGCGATCGAGCTGAATCCGGCCTACGCGCCGGCCCACTGGCGTCTCGGGCTCTGGCTGCTCGACCGCAACGACACCGATGGCGCCGGGCGCGCGTTCACCCGGGCCGGCGAGCTCGATCCGGGCGATTTGTCCTCGGCCGTGGGCCTGGCGCGCGTGCACCTGCAGCGGCAGCAGCCTCAGCTGGCCGCCGACGTCCTCGAGCGCGCGCTGGCGAAGAATCCCGGCGATCGCTACGCCATGCAACTGCTGGGCACCGCCTATCGCCGCCTCGGCCGCGTCGAGGAAGCGGACTTTGCGCTGGCGGTCGGGATGACGGGCGAGCCGGCGTGGCCGGATCCATGGACCGACGAGATGCTGGCGTTCCGCCGTGGGTTCGCCGTCCGGCTCAAAGACGCGACCGAGTATTTCGTGGCGGGGCAGATGCCGCAGGCGATCGCATTGTTGCAGCAGCTGCGTCAGGAGAAGCCTGACGACATCGCGCTGCTGAATCACCTGGGTGAAGTGTATGTCGCGGCGGGACGAGCCGGAGAGGGCGTGGCGATCCTCGAGCAGGTCGTGGCGAGAGATCCGCAGCGGTTCGAAGCGTACGTGAACCTGGCCTCCGGATACGTGAAGCTGAACGAACTCGCCCGCGCCCGCGCCGCCATCGATCGCGCGATCGTGATCAACCCCACGCTGGGTCGCGCGCACGAAACCAGGGGGCTGATTCTCTGGCGCAGCGGCGACGAACGGGCGGCGCTCGACGCGCTGCGCGCGGCCGTGCGCAACGATCCGCGCGACGTGCGCGCGCTCATCTGGGCCGGCATGGTGGCGACGAACCTCGCGAGGCCCGCCGACGCGCTCGAAAGCTTTGCGCGTGCGACGCGACTCGATCCGACGCGTGTGGACGCCTGGGTCGGCATCGCGAACGCGTCGATGACGCTCGGAGAGTGGAACCGTGCCGCCTCCGCGCTGCAGCATGCGACCGAGCTCGATCCCGAGGCGCCTGCAGTCAGGCAGGCGGCCGACCGTCTGCGGAGCCGGCGATGAGGAGGACGGGCCGATGTGGCGTCCTCAGCTGAATCGACTTCGCTTTGACGACGATAGAATCGGCAGGTGCCTCTGCCGAATGCCGATCGCGCGGAAATCGAACCTGAGGAGATCCCCTGTGACGCTGCACCCTCTTGACGTCGTCGTTCTCACGCACGATGTTCCAGCGCATGGCCTCAGGCGTGGCGACCTCGGAGCGGTCGTGGAAGTGTACGGGCCCGACGCAATGAGCGTCGAATTTGTCGCGGCGTCGGGCCGCACGAAGGCAATCGTCACCCTTCAGCCTCAGGATCTTCGCCAAGCGGGCCACGACGATCTGATTTCCGTCCGTCCGTCCACTTCATCAACGAATCAACGCGATCTCTAATCTAACGGCCAGAGCCGGCGGCCCGATCGGCAGCGGCCGCGCCACTTCAGATGAGAGTCCAGATCATGGAGTCTCCGGATCGGGCGTTGCTCGACCAGTGGCTCGCTCGGTGGGCGGATTTGGTGGATTTCGAGGTCGTTCGGGTTATCACCTCGGCAGAGGCGGTCGCAACAGTCGCGCCTCGGCTGTGACAGACGGTGACGGGACCTGGACGCCGCGGCGATCCGGGCGGAGCTTCGTCAGGGGGGCGTTGATCTCCCATGACGTCAGACCGTAGGATGTGCGTTTGCAAATCCTTGCATGAGGAGGAATGCCTATGGCGTTGATGCGACCCGACCCGACTTTTTATCCATCGCCGGGCATGGCGATGCAAGCGCCCGCGGAACAACTCGCGTACGTCACGCTGCTCAACGCCGGCGGGAACGGAAAGAAGGATGCCATGGGCGTCGTCGACGTCGCGCCCGGCTCCCCCGAGTATGGCAGGCTGGTGGGCCATGTGGAGTTTCCCCACGGCGACAACGAGCTGCACCACTTCGGCTGGAACGCCTGCAGTGCATGCCTCTGCCCGCAGGCGCCGCACGCCCACATGGAGCGCCGTTATCTCATTGTGCCGGGCATCGGATCGTCGCGGATTCACATCCTGGATGCGAAGGCGAGTCCCAGACAGCCGAAGATCGTGAAAGTGATCGAGCCGGAAGAGTTCATCAGGAAGACCGGCTACACCTCGCCACACACGATTCACTGTGGCCCGGACGGTGTCTACGGGAGCGCGCTCGGTTCGGCCGGCGGCGACGGCCCCGGCGGCATTTTCCTGATGACCGCCGACACGTTCGAGCTGAAGGGTCAGTGGGAAAGAGACCGCGGCCCACAGCATCTGGCCTACGACTTCTGGTGGCACCTGGGCCACGACACCATGGTCACCTCGGAGTGGGGCACGCCGAACATGGTGAAAGACGGCGTCAACGCCGAGTTGCTGCTCGGCGGCAAGTACGGCCACAAGCTGCACGTCTGGGACCTGGATACCCGCCGCCACCTGCAGGAGCTCGACCTGGGCGCGGAGCAGCAGATGGTGCTCGAGCTGCGGCCCGCGCACGATCCGAAGAAGGCCTACGGCTTCGTCGGTGTGGTCGTGTCGCTCAAAGATCTTTCCTCTTCGATCTGGATGTGGTCCCGCGAGGACGGGGGACAGCGCAAGAACGGCAAGTGGGCGGTTCGCAAGGTGGCTGAGATTCCCGCAGAGCCGGCCGACCCGGCCCAGCTGCCACCGCTGCTGCAGGGTTTCAAAGCGGTGCCGCCGCTCGTGACCGACATCAACCTGTCACTCGACGACCGCTTCCTCTATGTGTCGTGCTGGGGGACCGGTGAGTTCATCCAGTACGATGTGTCCGATCCCGCCCACCCGAAGAAGACGGGCTCGGTCCACCTCGGCGGCATTGTGCGACGCGCGGCCCACCCGACGAAGCCACGGCAGGCGCTCAACGGCGGCCCGCAGATGGTCGAAATCAGCCGCGATGGAAAGCGTGCGTATTTCACCAACTCGCTCTATACCCCCTGGGACGAGCAGTTCTATCCCGACGGCGTGAAGAGTTGGATGGTGAAGATCGACGCGCACGCGACCGGCGGGATGAAGATCGATGAGCGGTTCTTCGTCGAGTTCGACGGCCTGCGTGCGCACCAGGTGCGGCTGGAAGGCGGCGATGCGTCGTCGGACTCGTACTGCTACTCGGAAGCGCAATGACGCACGGGGAGGTGGGCACGACCGCGTTGTGGGTGATGCTGCTCCTCGGCGCTTACCACGGAATCAATCCGGCCATGGGGTGGCTCTTCGCGGTGGCGCTGGGGATGCAGCAGGAGAAGGCGAGCGCGGTGGCGAGATCGCTCGTGCCCATCGCGATCGGCCACGCGCTGGCCATCGGCGGCGTGGTGCTGGCCGCGGCGTTTCTCGGCACGGCGCTGCCGCCCGGAGCGATCCGATATCCCGTCGCCGCGGTCCTGATCGGCCTTGGCACGTATTGCCTGATGCGACACCGCCACCCGCGATGGGTCCGCATGCGGGTTGGCTTTCGGGACCTGACGGCCTGGTCCTTCCTGATGGCCTCGTCCCACGGCGCGGGTTTGATGGTGCTGCCCGTGCTGCTGGGCAGCGGGGCCGTCGAAGCGGCGGACCACATGGCAGGCCACAACCACACATCCGCGCCGGCCAGCCCGCTCGTCGGGCTCCTGGCCACCGGCGTCCATACAATCGCCTTCACGGGTATCGTCACGCTCGTGATGTAGAACGGTGACGTCGCGAAATCGGCATCTCACGCTGCGGTGAGGGCGACCGTCAACGGCGTACAACTGACCTACTCGGACACCGGCGGCGGCGTTCCGCTGTTGTGCCTGCACGGCGGCATGGGCGTCGATGCCGGCACTCTTCGTGTTCCCGGCATTCTCGATCTGGTCAGATACGGCATTCGAGTGATCATCCCTGATCAGCGGGGACATGGTCAGTCAGCGCGCGTCAGTCCTGCGGAGTACTCGCACGCCATGTGGGCAACCGACGCGCACGATCTGGCCGAAGGCCTCGGATGTTCTCGTCTCGCGCTGCTCGGCCATTCGTACGGCGGCTTCCTCGCCCTGGAGTACGCGACACGCTGGCCTGAGTCACTCACCCACCTGATTCTGGTCGCGACGTCGGCCGGCCCCGTGCCCGTGAGGACCGCCCCCGTGGCGACGGACGCCGACCTCCGGGAACACTTTCGCAGCGTCTGGCCTCGGTTCTTCGCGGGCGACAACAAGTATTGGGAGTTGTTCGAGACGCTTCGGTTTGCGGCAGACCCGTACAACGCGGCCTTCACACGCGAGCTGCCTGCCTACGATGTTCGCCAGCAGGTCCAGGGACTTCGTGTGCCGACCTTGCTCATCGTCGGAAGCGATGACCCGTATCGTGCGCGCATGGAGTGGCTCGCGGAGCACATGCCGGACGCTTCGCTGCGCGTCCTCGAAGGTGTCGGCCATTTTCCGTTCATCGAGGCGGCCCCGGAATTCACGCTGAGCGTCGCAGCGTTCGTGAACGCTGGTGGACAGCCGCGAACGTGCGCGGCCGGCCGCTGATGACGACTCGTGGTCGCATCCTCGCGGCCGTCGCGTGCGCGATTGGAATGTGCTGCAGCCGCGCACCGGCGACGCCACCGACTGATGCGTCCGCGGCCGCGCAGCCGTGGTTCGAGGACATCGCCGAGCGTGCCGGCATTCGCTTCGTGCACCAGTCCGGCCATCGCGAGAAGTTCTACCTGCCGGAGATCATGGGCGGCGGCGCGGCGCTGTTCGACATGGACAACGACGGGTACCTGGATCTGTATCTCGTGCAGAGCGGCAGTCTGTCTTTGAAACGCGAAGGCTCCAACCCCTTGGAGCGCGAGGGCTTCAGCCCTTTGAAGCGCGGAGGCTTCAGCCCCGTGGAGCGCGAAGGCTTCAGCCGAGCGTCGATGGATCAGTCCGCCGGCGGCGGGAACCGCCTGTATCGCAACCGCGGCGACGGGACGTTCGAGGACGTGACGCAGGGCAGCGGCACCGACGTGGCAGGCTACGGCATGGGTGTCGCGGCGGGTGACTTCGACAACGACGGGAACGTCGACCTCTACGTCACCAACCTCGGCGGCAACGTGCTCCTGAAGGGTGACGGCCACGGCCACTTCACCGACGTGACGGCGATGGCCGGAGTGGCGAGCTCGGGGTGGAGCACGAGCGCGGCGTTCCTGGACTACGACGGCGACGGCTCGCTCGATCTCTTCGTCGTCCACTACCTGAACTGGCTGCCCTCCGCCGAAGTCGAGTGCTACAGCCTCACCGGCGTGCCGGACTATTGCAGTCCGAAGACCTACGATCTGCCCTCGGCCGCCACGCTATTCCACAACAACGGCGACGGGACGTTCACCGACGTCACCGATCGCGCCGGCCTGCGCGCCGCCGTCGGCAACGGTCTCGGCGTCGTGGCCGGCGACGTGGACGGCGACGGCCGCATCGACGTCTTCGTCGCCAACGACGGCACGCCGAATCAACTGTGGATGAATCGCGGCGGCGGTCGCTTCGAGGACGCGGCGCTGGCGATGGGTTGCGCCGTCGATCTGGACGGGAAGCCGAAGGCGGGAATGGGCGTCCACCTGGCCGATGTGGATGGCGACGGCGATCTCGATCTGCTCGTCGTGAACCTCGACGGCGAGTCGGATTCGTTCTACCGGAACGAGAAGACATTCTTCCGCGACGACGCGGTGTCGGTGGGACTTCGCACGATCAGCCGTCCGTTCACGCGCTTCGGCGCGGCGATGCTCGATTTCGACAACGACGGGCGTCTCGACATCTACGAGGCCAACGGGCGCGTGGGGAGGCAGTCGGAGCTCTATTCCTCCGACCCGTACGCGGAGCCGAACGTGTTGCTCCGCGGCGTGGACGGACCGCGATTCGAACAGGTGCAGCCGCGCGGAGGCACCCGGACGCCGCTGGTCGGCACGAGCCGCGCCGCGGCTTTCGGCGACATCGACAACGACGGCGCGATGGACATCGTCGTCTCGAACCGTGACGGGAAGCCCTATGTGCTTCACAACGTCGTGAGCGACCGCGGCCACTGGGTGATGTTCCGCGTGCTGGACGAGCACGGTCGCGACGCGCTCGGCGCGGAACTGACGATGACGGTCGGATCCAGGTCCATCAGACGGGACGTGCGGGCGGCGTACAGCTACCTGGCGAGCAACGACCCGCGCGTGCATGTCGGTCTTGGCAAGGACACGAGTGTCCGCGACGTCAGCGTCCGGTGGCCCGACGGCAAGAATGAAAAATTCGGCGATGTCGCGCC
>QHWJ01000200.1 GCA_003222535.1 Acidobacteriota bacterium
TTCTCCTTGGTGATTGCAGTGGATTCAATATCACGGGCAGGCCGTCCCCACCAAATCGCGGCACCGCGGCGATCCGGTGGAAGCGACTGCGTCGCAACGCTGCCAGCGAGGATGATAGACGCCACGAACATCGACGACCCGACCATCCGAGTCGACATCCAGTCCATATCCTGGAACACATGTTGAAACGATCCCTCGTATTGTCGCTCCTGACGATCGCGTGCGGCCATCATGCGCCGGCTCCGCCCGTGCCTCCACCTGCGACCTGGCGCGTGGACGCAATCGCCTGCGCAACGGCCGGACCTGTGCCCTACGCATGCGCGCAGCCGATCCCTGGCGCGACGATCCAGATGCATGGTCCGGACGGCTACCTCTCTCAGCCTGGCGACGATGCGGGCTACGCGGTCTTCACCCTGCCGGCGGGATTCACGGACTCGGACGTCATCATCGACGCCCCCGAGTACCTGACTGCCCGCGCGCACATCGACGTCGCGGGGACGCACGACAGCCCGCGGCACAACATCGTCCTGATGACGTCGGTGCATGTGGACCCGTCGAAGATTCCGCTGGGCCAGCTCGCAGCGATTCGAGGGGCGATGTGGACGGCCCGGCTCAATCTCCCGTACGGCCCGCGCCCGAATCAGGACGACAACATCCTGGCGATGGCGTTCTACGAGGTCTACGGCGCGACCGATCGCCGGCGCATGCTCGCGCAGTACCACGACGTGGACGGCTACACCCACGCCGTCACCGGTCCCATCACCGGCAACGACTGCTATCACGGGCAGTATCCGTGCCGGCGGAGCCTGCCGACCGAGGCCGAGTGGCAGGCGTATCTCGATACGCTGCAGGAATGGTGGGACGCCGGCGTCGCGCCGATCTTCTTCGCCCATCCCGACGGGTGGTCCTTCGAGGCCACGCGTGATGCGTTGACGCCGCTGCTGGAGCAGCCTCGCGCGCAAAAGCTGATTCGGATCGTCGTGCCGAGCGGGTGGGAACCCACGCGGTATGACTGGTCCTCGTGTACGTGGGCGGCGTTCGCACGGTGGGGGCGCGAGACGCTCCCGAACGCACTGATCCTGATTCATACCGTCAGCGATGTCGATGCGCCGGTCGGCACGGACGCCCGCTGCGATGACAACGGCCGTTCCAACGGCGAGGGGTGGGCCCGCGTGACGCCGTTTCTTCACGGCTGGCTGGCGCAGAGCGGCGCCTTTGCGGATCCCTCCGGACATGGGGATCCGAACCATCCGGAGCGGACCAACTTCGAGAACTGGACCGAGCTCTTCGACCCGAACGCGCGCGGGTCGTACCAGGACCGCTTTCAGCACGGCTACGCGGGCTGGCCGACGTTCTCGGCCTGGGGCAACGCGCCGTTGCGCGTCTATGCGGGCGAGTACGCCTCGTACTGGAGCTATTGGAACAATCGGCCCGAATCGGAGGCGCAGGATTGGGGCGATGCGGCGATGAGGTCGGGCGCGGACGGCTATCTCGATGGCGGGCGTGTGCCTGTGCGGCCGAGGCTGCTGCGGTGAAAGCTTGAAGCAGCGAACGCCGATCGCAGCCGGCCCCGGCAAATCGGGGTTGGCTGTTTCATCGCATCCAGCAGGTCCACGACTGTCCCGACCTGGCCGCGCAGTAGACCGTGCGCCGGCAGATCCGAAAAGAGAGCAACGACATCCAGCAGGCGCGGTGTGCGGTGCATTGATGGCGCTTTCACGTCAGGAAGCGGCTCGTCCAGGTTCAAGCCTGCTTGAGGAGCGAGGCCTTGACTGCCGCGGGAACGTCGATCGCCACGAATCGATCTGCCGAGAAGAGATAGTCCTCGCCGCTCTCGTCGACGACGCGAAGATCGCCATCCCGCTCGGCGTCTTCGTCGGGCAGGACAGAGTAGATTTTGTTGCGCTCGAGGGACGCTTCGTACCCGTCGTTGCGGACGCAGACGGCGAACCTCGGGTCCGCGGGCGCTTTGCGTCTAGTCGAGGTACCGCTTGCGCTTGAACTCTTTCTTGCCGATGCCGTGCGCTTCATACCAATGGATTTCGGCGAGTCGAATCCTGCCGTTCCGCAGCCGGATCCGAGCGCTGCCTTTCATCTTCCTCCAGTAGCCCCTGCCATACAAGCGCCGAAGTCGTCCGAGATCGCGAATTCCGCGACCGGCTGCGATCGTCTCGATGTCGGTGAGGTCGCCAACAAGTACGAAGTCCACTTGGCGCGGATTCTAGGGTCCTCAGATGGCCTTCTTCACCGTTTCTGAGACGACGTCGATCAGAACGTCTCGCATCGCCGATACGGCTTCCTTGCTGCCCTTTGCCGCGAACTTCTTGAACCGCACAGCCGCAACTCGAGTGTTTGGCGTGTCGCGTACGATATCGTCGATATCGCCTCAAGGAGCAGCTTCTGGTCCTCGTCGAGTTCTGCGACTTTGTCGGCAAGCGATTTCCCAGCTTCGATTCGTGCTGCCCGTTGAGACAGATCTGAGCGGTGTCGTACCCGCTCCAGTGATCCTCTAAACACTCCTGATGAACCCGGAACTAGACGAGCCATCTGTAAACGATACAACAGAGAGTTGGGTGGGTGGCGCTTGGCCGAATGCGTAAGCGACTGAGTGGAGGCACAACGTTGAAAGAAGCCGCCTTCGGGAGCAAGAAATCAGCGACGAGGTTGACGCTGCGGGAGATTAGGGAGATTGAGGCTCGATTGGCGCACCCAGTGTTTCTCTTCTCTATGCGCCGAGTCGGGGCGCCGGTGCGCTTGGGGCGCGCTTCGGTGGTCCTGGACGAGTTCCGCCGACGGGGGACGCGGAGTACCGCTCCTCGCCCAGATCTTTTATCGCTTGGGATTTGATCTAGGCGTTGACGACAACTCGGCCACGTCATCGATACTTGCTGAATTCGAACTTGGAAAGAGCTGCTTTTGGCGGCACATGCCGCCTCCGTCTGCGTCTTCCGTCGCCGATCCAAGGCGACTCGGGTCTAGTTGCTCTGCTCCGGAAACAATCCCGGCATCCAGCGCGAAGCGAGCGCGGCCGGAAACGTCAGCATCAATGGCGCGCGCGCGCTTTCGGACACAAGCACGCCACGCTCGATAAGCGCGGACACTATCCGGCGTCCCTGGCGGTCGCCTGTGCCGAGCAATCCAGCCACATCCCCGCGCGGCAATTCTCCGCGGAACAACACGGCTTCCAGGATCTTTCCCGCATTTGGCGGCAGCCGTCCGCCGCGTGCTTCTTCCTCTGCCCAGACCAGGATGCGATCGCGTAAGCGGTTTGGCTGCGCCAATTCCTCCATGAAGCGGACCTGGTCGAGGCAGGTTTCGAGGAAGAACTGCGTGAACGCCGCCAGGGCTTCTTCGCTCAAAGCGCCTCGCCCGTCGAGATCATTGCGTCTCGGCGAGTCGCAGGCGGAAAGGTTCCCCTTGTAGCTGTATTCATTGCGGGCGAGGCCACGCGCAATCGACCAGACGCCGCCTGTATCAAGCGCCTCCAGCAAGACAGCGTGCGACATCAGCCGCGCTACGCGTCCGTTGCCGTCGAGGAAAGGGTGAATCCACAACAGGCGGTGATGCGCCGCGGCCGCGGCGAGGATTGTTTCCGATTTTCCGAGGCGGCTATACACCTTCTCGAAGCGCGAGAGAAACCGCCGCAGCGCTCCTGGACTGACGGGGATGTGGCGGCCAACGCGCACATCGCTGTGGCGGAGCTCGCCCGGAGTCATCGCCACTTCCTTGCCCGTATCGGGATCGCTCACCCGCAGCAGTTCCGCCGGCAGCAATTCTCCGAAGCGCCGATGCACCTCACGAAGTCCGTCAAGCGTCATCGCGCGGCCCGCAAGACCGCCGCCATCAATCCAGCCCTGGACCGCGACGTGAGCCTTGGCTTCGAGCTGAAGGTTCCGCTTGCCGGGGTCCGCGCTGTAGTCGTTCTTCATTGCGCGCTCGATATCGACCGGATGCGTGCTGTGCCCTTCGATGAGGTTGGAGTAGTAGCAGTTCATGGCGCGGACGAGATCAGCGAGGGCCTTGAGCACGCCCGCCGGCAGGCTGCGCCGGAACCCTGCTGAGGCTGCCGCAAGTTCCAGCGCAAGGTCGTTCAGCGCCGGGCGGTGGCGCGAGGCGTCGGAGAGAACAAGCGGCTCCATGGCAGACGGCGATTCGCCCCTGTCAGCTGCCGCTGTAATGTCCGCTTGTGTGTCCGCCACGTCTTAGTTAATAACAACATGTTTAGCATACATTTAGTTGATATTCAATCACGCTGGAGTCCGCTATAATGTCCGCTTAAGTGTCCGGATCTGAGCGACGCCTTGTACGGGCTGGAACCCCCGGGGTGATTTGGTCCTCCTGTTTGCGTGAGCAAGTGAGCTCACGGTGGCCGCATGGCTCCGATGCAAAAGACGACGCGAACTAGGTTGTCGAACTTGGTTGAGTTGCTGGCGGCGACACTTTCGGAACAGCCACCTTAAACGATGGATTCGTCTTCGATTCAACGGCCGGACCGCCTCTCTTGAGCTCCACTTCGCCCAGGAGCTGCGTCGGCGCGTTCGTGGTCGCCGTCCTGAAGATCGTTACGACGATCCGATTCCACGGCGTGCTGTCCTGAATGGTCGGCCGGAAGCCGTATTCCGTGCCGTCCTTGAGGCTGACCGTCGCGAGTCCGCTTTCTGGCGCGGTCACCTCCTGCGTCCGGCCGTCCGGCGACGTTACACTCATCGTCACGACTGGTGCATGGGCCTGGGCAGCCGCGATGGTGCTCGTCACCAGGATGAAGAATGCGAAGCTCAATCCCTTTTGAATCATGCTTACCTCCGTTGATTCGGTGTTGCCACCGTCCTTACAAAGCAAGATCCTTCGCAATCCGAGCGCCCAGGCGGCGCACCTGAGCGCTCCGATTCATGTTTCGACCTACTTGACGAATAGCGAGATCCCCGTCGTGAATCGGTTGATGTACTCAGTCGCATCGGCATTCACGATAAAGTGCCGGTAGTCCGCGTTTACTCCGAGCCACCGGTTCAACCGATACGAAATTCCACCGCCAAGGTTCGTCGCAAAGTTGGTGGACGACTCGTAGCGGCGCTGCGACGTGGGACCCACGTTGTACTGCGCAACCGTCGATCCCGTGAAAGCGCCGAACCCACCGGTCACGTACGGCGTGACCCGGTCCCAGTTCCTCGGAGCCACCATGAGATTGGCGTTGTAGTGATAGCCATTCACATGGATCTTCGAGTCAGTGAACACGTCAGGGGCATTCACGGCCGGAGCGATCGAGGCGGCTTTCTCAAACGGTGCATGCGACAGACCACCGAACTCGCCAATGAGCGATAGGTTCTCGTTGAATCTGTAACCGGCCTTTGCGTCGAAATTCGGCGTCGTGCCCAGGGTCCCGAACGCTGGGCCCACTTGAGCGCTGAGCATCCACCGATCCTGTCCGCTCTGCGCAGCGGCCGGGGCGGCGAAGATCGCGCACGCCGCGAAGAGCGCACACACAAACACTACGGGTCGCATAAGGAACCTCCCTTTCTGCAAGACTTTCGAATAAGCGTGGTACTTGAATCGATTGAGTGCCGCGCCGGACCTGCTTGCTTCGACATTTTGCGGCCACGATCAGCAAATCGCAAGGAACTGGCTCGCCGACGCGGGCGCGCCGCAGGACACGGGGACCGAGGGCAGGTGTGGTCTCGGTCCGGATGGTCTCTGGCGCAAGTTCGGAAAATGGCGACGACGGCGGATAACCGATCGTCGTCGGACCGAATGGCGGAGACCGCCGGGATGGTAAGGCGATCGCTGCCATCCTGGCTGTATGGGGTATGCGCGACCGAGCGAGATGGCCAATTGAACGGCAGCCCCGTCAAGTGTCGAGGCTGCCGACCCCCTACGCGCACCGGTCTGCCAAACAGGAGACGCATCAGGCACCTTCCTGTCCGGGGCGGTACAGCCCGCGGCTACGCCGCGTGGAGCTGTTTGCCCTCCGGTGCCGCCTTCACCGCAATCCGATGCGGTTTCGCCCCCTCGGCGAGGGGCAGGACCAGTTCGAGCATGCCGTGGCGATACGTCGCCTGCACGTGCTGCGCGTCAATCTCTTCCGGCAGCGTGAACTCACGCTCGAACCGGCCGTAGGTGATTTCGCTCATGACGGGCTCGATCTTCTCCTCTGCGGTGCGCTCACCGCGCACTCGGAGTGTCCGGCCAACGATATCAATGTCCACTTTGTCCGGGGGAATGCCCGGGAGCGCCAGCGACACCTTCCACGTGTCCCCGTCCCGTCGCAGGTCCGCGGCAGGGGTGAACGCATCAACGCTCTGGGAGCGAACCGTGTCGCCAAACACCCGATTGAAGAGCGAGTCGAGGTCGCGGTGCACACCAGCGAGCTCAGTCCATGGCGTCCAACGAGTCATACCCAGCATCGGAACGTCTCCTTTCTCGAGAAGCGTCACGGCATGCGCCCGACGCATATTTAAAATGGTCAGTGAACCTGGGTCTGACGCGGTTCACCGTGCCCTCTCGAAGTGCAACTTCGATTCCCCGCCGGCCACGCGGCGTAGACCGACATCTATCAGCAAGTTACGAGCGATGAGGAACCAATCCGTCATGCACGATCGCCACACTGTGAGGCACTTCGCCCCAGCAGACGCGGGCCACGCCGGGACTAGGCCACGCGCGAGATTAAAATGTGGGCCGCTTTCGTGATCTACACCGCCGACTCGCGGATTTTCTGGGCTCGCTGGCGGCACAAGTGTTGCGGCTATCATGTGGGGCCTGACGCGCCTCGAACGAGTCTCTCCGTGTCCAAGCTCCCTCTGCGAGTCAGGTTCGGCCTCTTCGTAGCCGCGATTGTCGCGGGTGTCATTGGTGCGCTCGGGTGGCTCAGTCTCCGCATGTTTGAGCGTCAGGTCGGGGCGACATTCTGGTTCGCCTTAAGCGGCATCCTGATCGTGACACTCCTGGTGGATCAAGTGGCACGGCGCCTGATCTACCGACGACTCGCGCTCATGCGTGAGACGATGCAGCGGGCTGCAGCGGGCCAGCTGAAAGCCCGCGTGTCGATCGACGGTCTGGACGAAATCGGCGTCATCGCACGGGGATTGAACGATATCCTCCAAGGGCTCGAGCGCCTGAACGAAGCGGTGGACATACGTGTCGAGGCGGCCACCGAGGTGTTCCGGCAGAAGAGTGTGGCGATTGCTGACAGTCATCGTGAGATGGCCATGTTGAACGAAGAGCTCGCGCGGGCCGGCCGGTTGGCCGCGTTGGGTCAGGCTGCGGCAAATATGGCCCATCAGATTGGGACCCCGTTGAATCTGATCTCCGGGTATGTGCAGCTGTTGATCCAGTCCTCAGCACCAGAATCCGCCTCGCTCGATCGGCTGAAAGCCATTCAGGATCAGATAGCCAGAGTGACAGCGATCGTCCGTGCCGCACTTGATTCTTCGCGCCCACCAGCCATCCCGCGCGAACGAGCGGACCTTGGCGCACTGGTGAGGCGTGTGTGCCAGATGGCCAGTCCCATGCTCGAAGACGCAGGCGTCCAGGTGGAGGTGTTGGCGCCGGACCAGTCAGCGGAACTCTTGGCCGACCCGGTGCAACTCGAGCTGGCGCTCCTCAGTCTCATCGCCAACAGCGTCGACGCGATGGCATCCGGAGGAACACTGACGGTCCGCCTCGGGCGAGTGGACGATCGGCTCCGTCTCGAGGTCGAAGACACGGGGAGTGGGATTCCACCCGACCTACTGGCTCACATCTTCGACCCATGGGTGACCACGAAAGAACCAGGCAAAGGATCAGGGTTGGGGTTGAGTATCGCCCGACAGGTCATCGCCAGCCACGGGGGAACGATCCGCGTAGACAATGGGCCCGGGAAAGGAGCCATCTTTACGATCGAGCTCCCGACGGCGCAGGGAGTACATCCGTAGGCGAACATCGCTCATGCCGAGAATTCTCGTCGTTGACGACGATCGCGATACCTGTCGATTCATCGCGGAAGTCCTCGCCGCGCCGGGGCGAGAGTTCGAGCTCGCGATTGAATCTGAACGGGCACTCCGTCTGGCGCGCACCGAGCCATTTGACCTGGTGATCTGCGACATCAACCTCAACAGCTCGCTGAACGGAATCGACGTGTTACGTGCGTTCAAAGGTGTGAATCCAGAGGGTCAGGTTTTGCTCGTGAGCGGATTCGGCACGCTGGAGACGGCCATCGAAGCGGTCCGGGCGGGGGCATTCGATTACATCAGTAAGCCGTTCGACATTGGTGAGATCAAAAAGACGGTTCAGCGAGCGCTCGACCAGACCGGCACTCGCACGGTCGCTCAGACTCCCGCAGTAGAGGTGCCTTCGGGCGAGCTCCTCGGACGCACGCCCGCCATGTTGGCCGTGTATAACCAGATTGCTCGCGCCGCTGACTCTGTCGTGCCAGTACTCATCGTGGGGGAAAGCGGCACCGGAAAGGAACTGGTGGCGCGTGCCCTGCACCGCAACAGCCAGCGCGCGCCACGCCCGTTTGTGGCAATCAACTGTGGCGCGATAACAGAAACCCTGCTCGAGTCAGAGCTGTTCGGCCACAGTCGCGGGGCCTTCACCGGCGCCGTCGCCGATGCGAAGGGGATCTTTGAGCAGGCGCAGGGGGGAACCGTATTCCTTGACGAGATCGGGGAAACTCCGCCGGCCCTCCAGGTCAAGTTGTTGCGGGTCTTGGAGGAAGGCGAGGTCCGCCCAGTCGGAGGCAGCCGTCCGATTAAGGTCGACAACCGCGTGGTCGCGGCGAGCAACCGAGATCTGGAGCGAGCCGCCGTAGAGCAACAGTTTCGGGCCGACCTCTACTATCGCCTGAGCGTGATCGTCATCCGATTGCCGGCGCTCCAGGAACGGCGGGATGACATCCCGCTTCTCATCACCGCATTCTTAAAGGCGGCGTGCAAGCGCGCGGGTCGACAGGTCGAGCTTTCCTCCGGCGCCCTCGACGTGCTGCTCGCGTACGACTGGCCCGGCAACGTTCGCCAGCTGGAAAACACCATCGAACGCATCGTTTTGTTCAGCCGAGGGTCGGTCGTTGGCCCCGACGACCTCCCTGTCGTGCTGCAGAACGTCCGTCGGGATACACCTGCCGGGCTCTTTGAAGACTTGCCTTCGCTCGAGGAAGTGGAGCGTCGCTACCTCGAACATGTGCTTCACGCCGTCGGACGCAATCGTACGCGGGCGGCAGATGTGCTCGGCATCGACCGGCGCACGCTGTACCGAATGGCCGACCGATTAGGCATCAAGTTGGGCGACGAGCCCGCAGACAAATAAAGTCGCGCGGTGGGGCTGTATCACTCCCCGCCGCACAGCGCCAGTTCCCCGACACCGCGGGTGCCTCACAGCGCGGTCTCTTCGTCCCGCCCGAGACGGGGCAAAGTGCCCCGGAGTGTGGCGGACATGCATGCACGCCTGGTGCGGCGGCGGCGTGCGAGTATGCGAAACATCTGAAACGACACGACTTCTCGACGTGTGCCGCCTGGCAGCGAAGTTGCGATCGGCGTCTGGCGAACCGGCATTTGGCCGCCCACCATCCGAAGGAGGAATCGCCAATGAAAAACACCTGGATGTTTCTGGCCATCGTCACCTTCTCTGTTTTGGCCCTGATCGCTATGCGGGTGGGAGCGCAGTCTGTGCAGCCGACCAGTGAAACCTACTCGTGGTCCGGCGAGTTGGTAGGGTTTGACGCGAGTGGTCGCACCCTCACGGTCAAATCGCGGGTCGTCGGTGACCAGGCGCTCGCAGAGCTGCCACACTTCAAATCGGGTGACCGCATCGTTCTGACCTGGTCCGGGTTTGATACGTACGCCGATGCGATTTTGCGCGCAGTCCGACACGACGCGGCCAAGAAGTGGAGCGAACCCTTTACTTTCCCCGTCGAATTCGTCGCGTATGAGGCGCCGCGCCAGTACGTCACCTTCAAGTTCCAGGTTCCAGCGGGCAGTGTCGAGCCGCTTAAGTCTGTCAAACCTGGCGAGTGGGTCACGGCGATATCCAAGCATCGAGCATCGAACGAGACCGAGGCCATCACGGCGGTGAACGCGTACACGGCGTCAGTCGCACGTCCGAGTACGAATTGAGGGTGGTTACGGGCGCGAATCCGAAGGTGCTTCGCATCGCGCCCGTTACTCCACGTTAGGCGAATCGAAATAAGAAGCGAGGAGAATGATCATGAATGTCAGGCCTCTCCGCGATCGCGTGCTCGTCAAGCGTGTCGAGGAACAGGAACAGCGCATCGGCGGCATCATCGTTCCTGATACTGCCAAAGAGAAGCCGCAACAAGCCAAAGTCGTGGCGGTGGGACGCGGTCGCGTGAACGACGACGGCAAGACCATTCCCTTGGACGTGCAGGCCGGGGAGTACGTGCTCATTGGGAAGTACTCAGGCACAGAGATCAAACTGAATGGCGAGGACTATCTGATCGTCCGAGAAGACGAGATTCTGGGCGTGGCCGAAGGCGTCCCCGAACTCGCAGCGGTGTAGGAGGGTTGCAGCCATGGCCGGCAAACAGATCGTGTACAACGAAGGGGCGCGTCATGCGCTCATGCGCGGCGTCAACAAGCTTGCCGATGCCGTGAAAGTGACGCTCGGGCCTAAGGGCCGCAACGTCGTCATCGACAAGAAATTCGGATCGCCGACGATTACGAAAGACGGCGTCACGGTGGCGAAGGAAATCGACGTCCCGGATCCCGTCGAGAACCTCGGGACGAGGATGGTCCGCGAGGTGGCGAGCAAGACATCGGACATCGCCGGTGACGGGACAACGACCGCGACTGTGCTCGCGCAGGCGATCATTCGTGAAGGTTCAAAGAACGTCGCCGCTGGGGCCAATCCGATGGGTCTGAAGCGGGGCATCGAAAAAGCGGTCGAGCGAATGGTCACCGATCTCAAGGGCCTCAGCCAACCCGTAAAAGGGGACATGATCGCCCAGGTCGGGACGATTTCCGCCAATGCGGATGCGACGATTGGCAAGATCATCGCCGAGGCGATGGACAAGGTCGGCAAAGACGGCGTCATCACGGTTGAAGAAGCCAAGACCATGGACACGTCGCTCGAAGTCGTGGAAGGCATGCAGTTCGACCGGGGCTATCTCTCCCCGTACTTCGTGACCGATCCCGAGCGGATGGAATGCGTGCTTGAAGAGCCGCTGATCCTCATCCATGAAAAGAAGATCTCGGCCATGAAAGACCTTCTGCCGATCCTGGAAAAGATCGCGCAGTCCGGGAAGCCGCTGTTGGTAATCGCCGAAGATCTGGAAGGCGAGGCGCTCGCCACGCTTGTCGTGAACAAGCTGCGCGGCACGCTCAAGGCCGCTGGCGTCAAAGCTCCTGGCTACGGCGACCGTCGCAAGGCGATGCTGGAAGACATTGCGATCCTGACGAACGGTCGAGCGATTACGGAAGACCTCGGCTTGAAGCTCGAAAACCTGAAGCTCGAGGACCTCGGGACTGCCAAACGCGTGACCATTGACAAAGACAACACCACCATTATCGAAGATGCTGGAACCCGGAAGGCGATCGAAGGTCGTGTGAAGCAAATTCGGGCGCAGATTGAGGACACGACGTCCGATTACGATCGTGAAAAGCTGCAAGAACGGCTCGCGAAGCTCGTCGGCGGCGTTGCGGTGATCAAAGTTGGCGCGGCCACCGAGACGGAGATGAAAGAGAAGAAAGCCCGAGTCGAGGACGCTATGCATGCAACCAAGGCGGCCGTCGAAGAAGGGATCGTGCCGGGTGGCGGCGTGGCGCTCTTGCGAGCGTCGGCCCTCTTGGAGTCGTTCGCCAAGAACGGTGGTCTGGACAATGACGAGCGACTCGGCGTCGAGATCGTCCGTCGCGCGGCTGAAGAGCCGACACGCTGGATCGCTCAGAACGCCGGGCTTGAAGGGTCCGTTGTAGCTGAGAAAGTCAAGGAGTCGAAGGACAGATACTGGGGCTTCAATGCGCAAAGCGAGGAGTACGAGGATCTCGTAAGAGCCGGGGTGATCGATCCAACCAAGGTGGTCCGAACAGCCCTGACGAACGCAGCCTCGATCGCCTCGCTGCTGTTGACGACCGAGGCCCTCGTCTCCGAGATTCCGGAGAAAGAGAAGCCAGTGCCGGGGCCTCACGGCCCGGGAATGGACGATTACTGATGACGACGTCAGTTCTCGAAAAACTCTGTTGCCAGATTCCTTGGTGTCAACCGGCCATTCTTGAGTCGACGTTGGAGCTGGCTCTTGAGATCGCTCGCGAGGGTCGCGAGGGTCGCAGGATCGGCACGTTATTCACGCTTGGCAAAGCAGACGCCGTGCTTGCTGCCTCGCGACCCCTCATCCTCGACCCGTTGGTTGGGCATGCGCCGGCGCAGACGCACATCACCGACCCCGATCTGCGTGGCACGATCAAGGAGCTTGCGCAGCTCGATGGCGCGTTCGTGATCTCGGAGGCGGGGACGATCGTTGCGGCGTGTCGTTACCTGGACGCTTCAGTCGAGCAGATTGAGCTGCCGCTGGGACTTGGAAGCCGACACTTGGCGGCTGCTTCAGTGTCTCAGAGGCTTGGCGCGATCGCGATTGTCGTGTCAGAGAGTGGCGTGGTCCGGGTGTTCTACGACGGCCAGCTCGAAGCCGCTCTCATCCCAGAGCTGTGGCTGCTAGACCGACACCACGCTCAACTCGGCAGGCGCGACGTCGAAGGACAACATCACAGTGTGGATGTGCCGACGGTTAAGCCAGTGGGTCGTGAACGGAAAGCGCGCATCGATGTCGTCCGAGTTGCGCGCGATACGCGTGAAGAAACCAAGGACCTACGACTAACGTCTTAATCGTCGCGACGGATGTCCGGATTGCTGGTTCGATCAGCGGACTGGAGTGACTGTCTCAATCGCCTCCCCCATCGGAAGGACTCCTGCAACTACCTGCGCCTGCTGTTCGGGCGTGCCGCGCGCCGCGACCCACTCAGCGATGAACCGCTTCTTCTCCTCGTGAAGCGCCAGCTGGTCGGCCCGGCGCCGAAGATTCTCCTCGCGACGCACGCGCAGGTCCGCGCGAAAATGACGGTGCGCTTCGAGCGGTACGTCTCTCGCCGGTGTGTCGTGTTGGCGTCGAACAGCACGCGTCCGCGCTCGGTGGCGAGGTAGCAGCGCTTCGAGGTTGGCGGAGGGTGAACGAGCGCGCGCTGAGCCGGGTCGTTCAAGAAGGCGTTGGCGAGCCGGGTGCGGCGCTCGCGATCAGCTTCGTGGCGCCTGGCCTTCGCTGACCGGCGGTCGGTCTCGAAGGCGCGTTCGAGTTGGTGATTCCGCGCCGCCTCACGAAAGAGGTCTTCGATCTCTGGCGGCGAATCGTACGTGGGCGGCGCATCAATCCGCACGACCTGCTGTTCGCCGTTCATCTCATATCGGGGACGCAGCCTCTGCCGTGCGACGCCGTTGGCGTCGACACTCACAAGGGGCAGGCGATTCGTCGGCACCTGGACCGTGAGCTCTTGCACCGCGCGCCCGTCCCCACCTGCCAGCAGCGACGCCTTGCGACCCTCTTCAGACAAGAGATAAGTCGCGGTGACCGCGAGCGTGCGATTCGCATCGATCGTCGCGGTCGCGATTGGGGTTCCGAATTCTTGACGATGTTGTGCGAACGCAGTCACGGTGTCCATCGCGAATCCTTTCAGCGGTCTTTGGCAAGGCAAGGCCGAATGAGAACTGGACCGGAATCGAATCGACAGAACGGCCCCAGGTCTGACCAACGGTCTGCCGCCTCACGTGCCGGCCGTGTGGCGCGGCGGGTGACGCGTGGGTGCGGGCGTGCAGCGTGGTCGTCACGACGCACGCCTCGCGAGCCGCAGGATGGGGTGGCTGCTACACCCGCAGACAGGGCGTGAGCGACCCCCTGGGACGGGTCCGGGGACACCTTCGCGTCCCAGACCCGGGGTCGCTCACGCCCTGTCTGCGGGTCCAGCGTCACAATTCCCGGCGGCAAAGAACGCCGCCGGTTCACGCGCAGCGACCCTTGCGCTGCCGCGCGTAAGTGCAAGCACGCGTGGCAACAAGGGTCCGCTGCGCACACTCTGGCAACGGCCTTTCTGCTCGGCTTTGATCGTCGCGTCAGCGCATCGCGAAGGGGGAAGAGACTCCCCCGGGTCTCTTCGTGTGTCTCTTCCGCCGCACCCCGGCTTTATGCGGTGTCCACCAGGGGTAAGAGACAGACTGTGGGGCAGAACATGGCACTCCAAGCGTCCGGTCCCCCACGCGACGTGGTCGGCGAGGACGGACGACAACGTGGCGTCGAGCACCGGCTCACCCCGTTCCCGCCAAGCCCGGTACAAAGCCTGGAACCGAGGTGCACCGAAGGCGCGCGCCGCCCGATCGACGATTCCGCGCCAGCCTTTGTGTCCGACGTACACACCCAGCCCGCCAATAAGCAGCTGCCTTCTTAGCGTTTAGGTGTTGGTGCGGAAGAGGGGATTCGAACCCCTACGCTCTTGCGAGCGCCAGCCCCTCAAGCTGGTGCGTCTGCCAGTTCCGCCACTTCCGCGTTCAGAGGGCCGATTTTG
>QHWJ01000162.1 GCA_003222535.1 Acidobacteriota bacterium
TTTGTCATAGTGTCCTCTGTATCCTTTGTGTCCTTGATATCGTTGGCGGCACAAAAAACACCGCCAACGTTTAGAAGCGGCACGCGCCTGATCGTGCAAACGGTCAGCGTCAAAGACAAGGACGGTCACGCCGTTGAAGGCCTCACGGCAAAGGACTTCGTCGTCGTCGAGGATGGTGTGCCGCAGGCGATCAGCTTCGTCGAATTTCAGCGGCTGCCGGATCGTCGCGCCGAGGCGCCGCCGCCGTCGACACCGCCTCGCGTTGCGAGCGCGCCGCAGGTGCCGTCGGCCACGCAAGGACAGATTGTCACGCCGCCGCCGGGCGATACCCGATACCGCGACCGGCGGCTGCTGATCCTGTACTTCGATCTCACCGCGATGCCGCCTGCGGATCAGGCGCGCGCCTACGCCGCGGCGCAGACGTTCATCGACACGCAGATGCAGGCGTCGGATCTGCTGGCGATCATGACGTTCGGCGGTGGTGCCGTGCGCGTAAAGCAGGACTTCACCGGCGACCGCGCGCAGCTGCGCGAGGTGATGCAGACGCTGATCTTCGGCGACGACAAGGACGGCGACGGCATTCCCGACAACACCGACATCGGCACGGCGTTCGGGCAGGACGATGCGGAGTTCAGCATCCTGAACACCGATCGACAGTTGTCGGCGCTCCAAACAGCGGCGACGATGTTGCGATCGCTGCCCGAGCAGAAGACGTTGATCTATTTCGCGAGCGGCCTCCGGCTGAACGGCGTCGACAACCAGGCCCAGTTGCGCGCGACCACCAACGCCGCCATCCGCGCGAACGTGGCGCTGCATCCCATTGACGCGCGCGGCCTCGTCGCCCAGGCGCCGCTCGGCGACGCCTCGAGGCCATCGCCCGGCGGCATCGGCATGTTCTCCGGCCAGCTCGCACAGAACGCCATCACGAGCTTCCAGCGCTCGCAGGACACGCTGTTCGCGCTCGCGAAAGATACGGGCGGTAAGGCGATGTTCGACTACAACGACCTGGCGCAGGGCATCGTGCAGGCCGCCGAATCGGTGACGAGCTACTACATCCTCGGCTACTACAGCACGCATCCGGCGAACGATGGCCGTTTTCACCGCGTCAAGGTGTCGCTGGCCGGTGGCGTCGCCGGCGAGCTGGCATTCCGGCAGGGTTATTTCGCGGACAAGGAGTTTGCGAAGTTCACGGCGGCCGACAAGGAGCGTCAGCTCGAGGAGGCGTTGATGCTCGAGAACCCGGTGACGGAGATCACCATCGCGATGGAGCTGAATTATTTTCAGCTCAACAGCGCAGAGTATTTCGTGCCGGTGGCGGTCAAGATTCCCGGCAGCGAGCTCGCACTAGCGCGGCGCCGCGGCGCCCAGCGGACGGTGATCGACTTCATCGGTGAGGTGAAAGACGATTATGGGATTACCGTGCAGAACGTGCGCGACAAGCTGGACATCAAGTTGAGCGACGACACCGCGAGCCAGCTCGCCAAACGTCCGATCCAGTACGAGACAGGCTTCACGCTGCTGCCCGGCAAGTACGTGATCAAGATGCTTGCGCGTGACGCCGAAACCGGCCGGATCGGCACCTATCAGACATCCTTTTCCGTGCCGAACCTGAACCGCGAAACGCAACGCGTTCCCATCAGCACGGTCATCCTCAGCAGCCAGCGCGTGCCGCTCGGTGATGCCATCTACAGCGTCAAACAAAAGGCGGATGCTGAAGCGGCCAATCCTCTTGTCTACGGAGGGCAGAAGCTGATTCCGAGCGTGACCCGCGTGTTCAGCCGCGGCCGCGATCTCTACGTCTTCGTGCAGGCGTATCAGCGGGGCCAGACCACCACGCAGCCACTCGTCGCGTTCGTGAGCTTCTATCGAGGAGAGGTCAAGGCGTTCGAGACGACGCCGCTGGCGGTCACCGACGGGCTCGATGCGAAAACCAAGGCGGTGCCGCTGCGCTTCAGCCTGCCGCTCGAGAGCCTGACGCCAGGGCGTTACGACTGTCAGGTGACGGTGCTCGACTCGACGGCGCAGAAAGTCGCCTTCTGGCGGGCGCCCATCGTCGTCATCCCGTGAATGCGGATGAGCGTCATCGAGTGGCTGCTCGACTCGGATCCGTCGATTCGGTGGCAGGTCATGCGCGACCTGATCGCCGAGTCGGACGCGACCGTTGCGCGTGAGCGATCGCGTGTGGCCGCGGAGGGTTGGGGGGCCCGCCTGCTGGACCTTCAAGGATCGGATGGCCATTGGGGCGGCGCCGCGTTCGTACCGCACGCCTGGATCTCCACCAAGGACACGCTCCAGTTGTTGCGCGATCTCGGTGTGGACCCGTCGGGCGATCGGGTGCGAAGGGCCATCGGCCAGGTGCGCGACCGCTGCACCTGGGGCGAGGAGTTCGGTGACGCGCCGTTCTTCGAAGGCGAGGTCGAGCCCTGCATCAACGGACGGGTGCTTGCCATCGGCGCGTATTTCGGCGAGGCACGCGATCGTCTCGCCGACCGTCTGCTTCAGGAGCAGTTGTGCGACGGCGGCTGGAACTGCGACGCCCCGCGCAGCCAGCGGTCGTCATTCCATACGACGATCTGCGTGCTCGAAGGATTGCTGGAGTACGAGAGGGCGAAGAGTCCGGTGCCTGACGTCACCGGCGCTCGCCTTCGCGGACAGGAATATCTCCTCGAGCGGCGCCTGTTCAGATCGCGATCGACTGGACAGATTGTCGACTTCGATCGGAAACTCCGGAGGCCCGCCGCGTGGACGCAGTGTTCGTTTCCCACGCGTTGGCACTACGACATCCTGTGGGGGCTCGACTACCTGCGGAGAGCGGGCTTCGCGCCAGACGAGCGCATCGCCGAGGCGGTCGATCTGGTGGCGAAGAAGCGAGACGAGAACGGGCGATGGCCGCTCGAGAATCCGCATCCGGGTCCGGTGCACTTCGAGATGGAGGGCCGCGCCGGCGAGCCGAGCCGCTGGAACACCCTTCGGGCGCTCCGCGTGCTGCGCTGGGCGCGTGCGTTCTGAAGGGTGAAGCGCCGCGTCCGGCATTACAATCGTGCGTCGCCGATGACGCCAGGGTTGAGAATCGAATCGGGAGCTCGGTCGTGAGGACACTCCTCGCGATGCTGCTCGCTGCCGCGACCCTCGCTGCACAGGCTCCGCAAACCGGTCTGATCGGTCCGCTGCCGGCGGCGGCTCCGGCATCCACCTTCGATGTCACCGAGAAGAGCATTGTCCAACTGCTCGCCGCGCAGCGGATCGGGACCGTCACCTCGCACGATCTTGTCGAGAAGTACCTCGCGCGCATCAAGGCGTACGACCGGGACGGTCCGCGCCTGACCGCGATGGTCGCGCTGAATCCGCACGCGCTGGAACAGGCCGACGCGCTCGACGCCGAGCGCCGTGCCGGCCGGGTCCGCGGACCGCTGCACGGCATCCCGATCGTCGTGAAGGACAATTACGCGACGGCCGACATGCCGACGACCGCCGGCTCGCTCGCGCTGGCCGGTTTTGAGACCGGTCGCGATGCGTTCATGGTGAAGAAGCTGCGCGACGCAGGGGCCGTCGTCATCGGCAAGACCAACCTCCACGAGCTCGCGTACGGCATCACCACGATCAGCTCCGCCGGGGGACAGACGCGTAATCCTTACGATCCGACGCGCAACCCCGGCGGCTCGAGCGGTGGAACCGGGGCAGCCGTGGCGGCGAGTTTTGCCGCCGCGGGAATGGGCACCGATACCTGCGGATCGATCAGAAATCCCTCGTCGGAGAACAGCCTGTGGGGACTCCGCGGCACCATCGGTTTGTCGAGCCGGGACGGGATCGTTCCGCTCGCCCACAGCCAGGACATCGGCGGTCCGCTCGCACGGACGGTCAGCGATCTGCTGCTGATGCTCGAC
>QHWJ01000163.1 GCA_003222535.1 Acidobacteriota bacterium
GGCGACCGCCGCGGCCGTGAAGCCGGGCGTCTGCCGGAACATGCGCAGCGAGTGCTTCAGATCGCGAAAGAAGTCTTCCATCAGCGTTTGCTCGAACTGGTGATGCCTCCAGGTCCGACGATGGCGGATGTCAGGCTCTGCGCGCGATTCTCGACGGCCACCCCTGGCGTGAGCGGCGAATCCGTGAGGGGCGCGTACACCTCGAGGCTCGCCTGCAGGAGGGCACCGCGATCGAGCGCCGCCACCTCGTCGGCGTTCAGTGCCGATCGATAGATCAGCAGATCTTTGAAGTCCGCCTGCCCTGCTCCGCCGAGCGCGAAAGACGTCGGCTCGAGACGCTCGGACGTCTTGCCCGCGAGGTGGCCGTCCACGAAAAACAGCGTCTCGCCGCGGGCCGTGTAGTGGCTCAGCACGAGGTGATGCGGCTGCGCGTCCGCCTTCACGCCCGACGACACAGGGGTGCCGTTCGCGGCCTTGTAAGTCCACACGCCGCCCTGGGCGCCAATCGTGGAGGTGAAGGCCGTCGCGGACGCCAGCGTGGTCGCCTCGAACTCCAGGGAACCACGGCCGCCTCCGCGCTCCTCCCTCTTCATGTCCATCGTCGCGGCGAGCGTCGAGCCGCTGATGGTCGCGACGGCGCCGTCGCGCTGCGCGCGCACCGTGACGCCGAACGCAAACGGATGCATCGAGCTGTCCGGCGTGAACGTCAGCACCCGGTCCCCTCCCGTTGTGTGCAGGAAACCGGTTGCCGTCGATCTCCGGGGCGCCGGCTTGCCTTGTTCGAGCGCCTCGAACAGCGTCGGCACGAAGGTGCGGACGATCTCCGCGTGGCCGGCCGCGTTCGGATGCAACGAGTCGTGCCAGAAGCCTTTGGCCCACTTCCCGGTCCCGTCGTCCACGGCGCCCAGAAAGTTGACGCTCGGCACGTCCCACGTGTTGATCAGGAGGTTCATCCGCCGTGTGTACTCGTACTCGACCGGCGTAAAGTCGTTGCGTGTGTAGCACAGCGTGACGATGGGGACGATGTGGTGTTGCCGGCTGCGTTCGACGAAGCCGCGGATCCCGGCTTCGAACTGGCTGAAGATGGCGTCCTTCGCTGCCGTCGTGGCGCCGTTCTGAATGCCCTCGTTGCCGAGCGACAGGCCGATCAGCACGTAGCCCGGATTCACGGGAAGCAGGTAGCGGACGCTCGGATCGGCGGCGCCTTCGGGCGCGAAGCGCGGCGCCATCGTCTTCGTGTTGTCGCCGCCGCGCGACTGGTTCAGCACTTCCCAGCCTCGCGGCGCGAGCAATTCGCGCAGCCGTCCCGTGTAGCCTTCCTTCCCCTGGTCGTCGCCGGTGCCGTTGGCCACCGACGATCCGAACACGGCGATGCGCCGCGGCGCCGCGGCCGGCTTCTGACCCTCAAGCGCGGCCAGCCCGGCGACGGCGACGATCGCCGTGACGAGCGAGAACTTCGGGAGCGATCGGACGCGCATCATTGACCCCTCACAGTGCAGACGTCAGAAAGTGCAGGGATTATACGGCGTGCAGGCCCTGCCGGATGCGGCAGGTTGCGAGCGTATTGGACGTGGGGGAATGCCCGCATCGAGCTGGATTCCAGCTCCCGAAGAAGTGTCCGCGTGGTTGAGGGAGCACGCTTGGAAATTGCTCTGGCGGTTTGCGACGGCGTGCTACGGATTTCGATTACCGTTGCGAAGCCAGCCACTTAACCGCGATGACGTCTACTCCATCGATCGCCGTAAACCTCGATAGATCTCGCGGCATCGACAGGGTCACGTCACAGTTACGTCACCGTCCGATTGTTATCGAAGGAGCACGCCTTCAGGCGTGTGAACGCACGGCTTCACCGGAATTCCTCATGGATGGTTCGTTGGTGACGACGTATCGGCGGCGTGTGGCGCGTCTGGTCCGGTACACGCGATACGCCCCTCCCGCCAGATGACCGCGTACTGCCCTAATCTGCGCTTACGTTCTAGCGCTTCCGCCACCGCGCGCCTCAGGACATCCAGGATCTTTGCCTCGTGTTCCTGCCCTTGCATCATGACTGCTCCCGATTCTGTAGCGCCCGCATCACTGCGGGCTGCATGACCTCGCGATGCTCGCCTTTTTGTGTGAAGACGATTTCAGGCGTCTCGCCGCTATTGAGCAAACAGACGGTCCGATCGACGAGCGACGCATACACGCCCATCAAGTTCTCCCAGCTCCGGAGGAAGCGTCGTTCGATGTCGGGTACCGGGATATCGTGCCCGCCATGGCTCACGCGCTCTGCGACGCGAAGCTTCGCCATTTCTGGTGTCGGCAAGGCGAGATAAATCAACTCAACGCTCCAGTCAGTGGCCTTCAACCCACGGATCAGTCGCACATATCCGCGCCCGGCCAGCGTCGTCTCGAAGCCGAAGTCATCGCGCGCTTGGATGTGGCGCTGGATCTCGTTCAAGAACAACCGCCCAGCCGATATTCGCTCGCGTTCTGGTGCCAACGGCGATACCCCGGCCGCGATCAGGTCCGCGTTCACGAAATTCCGACAACCTGCTTCGGGAAGATACTTCAGGGCAAACGTCGTCTTCCCGGCGCCATTGGGCCCCGCGATGATCCAGCCCTTAGGCCGGGATGGCTCGTTCATATCTTTCATTCGCCAACGCTCGCATTCGTCACCGGGTTGGCGGTCTCACTCTTTTCGTCCATTGATGTCACTTCTTGCCTTCACCATCTCGAGAACATCGGTAGCGTCTGGGATAGTGCGCTGTGTGATCACGCCCTCAAGCTGACGCGCCCTTCGTTCATGACTCGGCTTCATCGGGGGCAGTCGGCTGTTCTGTCCGTTGCGGTGCGCTATCGCGCCGTTCATCGATCCACGCCCTTGCTGCGTCTGCTGCCCTGACGGCGTAGGCATTGTCGCCGGCGTAATTGGCCAGCAGGGCCAGCGCCTCATCCAAGCGATCTCCAAAGAGCGCTGTCATCCGAGCGCGGTCGATTCCGTATCGATTGATGAATATCGGCGGGTATTCTCCACTGGCTGCGACGATGCCGCTCTGTTCGTCGCCCGCCAGGTTTGCGAGCTCGGGCACGAGCGCTTCCGGATGCTTCTCGGCGCCGTCGATGACGAGAGCGGGGAGATAGTCTCTCCAGGCTTCAAAAGCAGCCACGCCGGGGTCGGCGCCTGTCTGAGTGATCAGACGCCCGATCGAGTACGGGTGCTCGGACGTCAATACTCTCGCCAAGTCGTCACCCGTACCGCAGCGAGAGAAACCGCAGAAAAATGATCGGCAGGACGTAGCGCTTGTAGTCGGACGGTTCGACCGATCCGCGGAGCGTGATCGCCACCTGGAATAGCTCCTTGGTGAGCGAGACGATGCCGCCGTTCTGGCCGTCAGTGGTTTGATTGGGATTCTTCGTTACCGATTTGCGCTTTGCCATGGTTGAGGCAGGCTACTTGACGCTTCGCTCTCCGCGTCCTTCAGCCGCGCCAGGCCGGAACGCACGAGACCCGCAAACTCCTTCGCATTCTGGAGGTCCCTTTGCGAGAACGTTTCCCGGACCCGCGAGGCGCTCAAGCGGCGATGGGGAGGTCATTCAACACGATATGCGACGTAGCCTTTGTTCGCAACGACGAGACCGCCGGGTTTGAGATCGACCAACGTCCGTTCGTCCGCGCAACGCCGGTCTCCCGCGCGCGCGACGGCGGTGTCGCGGACGGTCGAGTGAGCGCGGGGCCGTGATCCGGCGGTTTGGGGAGCGCTTGGTGGGCAAACGAGAAAGCCTGCCCCCTCCCTTTTACCTGTTGATTTCCGGCCCGGGCGGCTGTAAAACGCACACACGATCCGCGGATCACGCAATCAGCCTCAGGAGGCCACATGCGCACGTCGCTCCGCGTCCT
>QHWJ01000201.1 GCA_003222535.1 Acidobacteriota bacterium
CGGCGCAAGCCTGGCCATTGCACCCGACGGCTCGCAGTTCGTCTACGTCGCCAAGACGCCGCACGGGTCGCAGCTCTACCTGCGCCGCATGGATGATTCGGTCGCACGGCCGATTCCAGGGGCGGAGGGCGCGGAGTTCCCCTTTTTCTCGCCGGACGCGTCCTGGGTCGGCTTTTTTTCGATCAGCGGTCAAGCGGGCGCGCGTCTCGCGGGGAGCGCGCTCAAGAAGCTGCCGCTGACGGGCGGCGTGCCAGTGACCATCGCGGAGACGCCGGCGTTCGTGGCCGGTGCCGCGTGGGAAGCCGACGGCACGGTCTACGTGGGGGGGCCGCGCATCCTGCGTGTCCCAGCCACTGGCGGCGCGCTGGAACCGTTTACGAATCCAGCCAAAGGCGTTGTCGCGTACGCGAATCCGCAGGCCCTTCCGGCGGCGCTCCTCTTCACCGTCAGACCCGACAACGTGACGACGTTCGATGATGCACGGATTGCGATTCAGCGGTTCGATCGGCAGGAGCCGCGGATTGTCGTCGAGGGTGGCGGTTACGCCCGGTACTCGCCCAGCGGCCATCTGGTCTACACGCGCGGCGGATCGATTTGGGCCGTCCCCTTCGATGCGACTCGCCTGGAGATTACCGGTCAGCCCGCGGCCGTCATGCAAGGGGGCATGTTCGACACGATGAGCGCGCGCGCCAATTGGGCGCTCTCGCGAAACGGCACGTTGATCTTTGCGCGCGGCGGGCCCGTGCCATACGACTACACGATGCTGTGGGTCGATCGTCGTGGGCGGACCGAGCCCATCTCCGCGCCGCGCCGCTATTACAGGCAGCCGTCATTTTCGCCAGACGGCACGCGAGTCATCATGGGGATCGGCGCCGCGAATGACGACGTGTGGCTTTACGACCTCGCCCGGGGAGGCTTTGCGCGTCTCACATTCACGGGAGGCGACAACCGTGATCCGATCTGGGCATCGGACGGTGCGCGCGTCGTCTACGCCGCGCGCCGGTCGGGACCGGAGAATCTGTTCTGGCGGCCGGCCGATGGAACAGGTCAGGAGGAGAGGCTGACCGAGAGTCCCTACGTGCAATCGCCCGGATCCTGCACAAAAGAAGGCGTGCTCGCGTTCACCGAGTACCGGCCGCAGACGCGTGGCGACATTCTCACGCTCACGGTCACCGGCGATCGCACGCCGAAACCTTTTCTCGCAACGCCCTTTGACGAGACGTCGCCGACGTTCTCACCGGATGGCCGGTCGATCGCCTATGTCTCGGACGAAACCGGCGTGCCGGAGGTGTATGTGCAGTCGTTTCCGGGACCGGGTCGCAAGAGACAGGTGTCAATTGGGGGCGGCACGACCCCGTTCTGGCGTGGTGACGGCCGCGAGCTCGTCTACCGCGACGGCCAGCGCATGGTCGCTGTCTCGGTCAGCACCGCGACGACGCTACAAGTCGGGCAGCCGCAGGAATTGCTGCGCCTGCCGCCGCGCACGACTGAGGTCGCAATGGCCCCCGACGGTCAGCGGTTCCTGCTCGTGCAGCGCGAGGGCGCCGACCTCGTCGCCCCGGAGCTCGACGTCGTCGTCAATTGGTTCCGGGAGTTGTCCAAGAGGTAATGAAACGGGGAAGGACGGGGCGAGAAACCAGGCACGAGGCTCCACAAGATGTAGTATAAGTGTCAGCGCTCGACCACAAGATAACGTCCAGGACCAAACCACGAGTCGAACGCTGCATGGCCCTTCGCGTCGTCGCGATTTCCGCCCCTCACTACCAGACCGGCCGTATTGGTGAGCGCGTTCTCTCGAGCTCCGATCCCGTCAGTCTGTTCAACGCGTGCCGCCATGCCGCCGCTGCCGCCGCGCGCCGGAGCGGCGTGTGGGGCGAGTCGAACTGGAACGGCACGCGGATCGAGCGACGGCGATCGATGTTGCTTCTCCACAGCCTGGAAGCCGACGTCGCGATGTTCGAGGCGGCGCTCGACGAGGTCCGGCCGCATCTGCTGTTGATCGGCGCCATGTCGCTGTGTCTGCCAGGCGCGATTGAATGCGCACGGCGCGCGCGTGAGATGCTTGGCGATCGCGTCGCGATCGTGCTCGGGGGGTGGCACGCGAGTGAGACCATTTTCCGCGCGCCGGGCAGCGCTCGTGTCGTCCATCACGCCGGATCCCCCGTGCGACTCATGGCACAGGGCCGGCTGGCGGAGGACACGTTCGACGTCGTCGTCAGCGGCGAGGCCGCGGGTCTGGTGACGCGGCTCGGCGAGCTGATCGGCACCGCGGCGTGCGAGTCGAGTGCCGCGCGGGCCGTGCGACGAGGGCTGCACCAAACGGCTTCCGTCCCCGGCAACTGGATTGCGGCCTCCGTTCACCAGGGAGTCGTCCGCGAAGTCGTCGGATCGACATCGTCGTCCCAGGACGCACCGCTGCCCGCCCCATCGGCGCTCTTCGGCATCAGCACCGTCTTTGACGTCTTCGACCACAACCCCACCGCCCACGTGTTCAGCGATTCGGGGCGAGGGTGCATTTACGACTGCACGTTCTGCAGCGAGGGCATGAGCGCGGTTGGTTCCCGGCCGCAGCTCGACGGCGCCGCCGAGCGGCTGTGTGGACAACTGGCGACGGCCGCGACAATCGTGGCCGAAGATCATCCGGTCCGGAAGGCCGCGGCGTTCGTCGAAGACTCGGTGTTTCTCGGCGGGTCGCCCAGAGCCATCGAGCGGTTCGTCACACTCGCGCGCGCGCATCCGCCCGGCGTGACGTTTGGCTGCCAGTTCACGATCGACCAGGTGCTCGCGAGAAGGGATCTCCTCATCGCGCTCGTCGAAGTGGGCCTGTCGTATGTGTTCGTCGGTCTGGAGACGTCCGAGCCACTGATGATTGGTGGGCTCTCGAAGAACGTGCGGCCGCAAACCGCCTGGCTCCACCGGATGGAGGCGGTCCTCGCGTTCCTGTCGTCCGCCGGCATCTTATGCGGAGTTGGTGTCCTTTTTGGTCTCGGCGAAGACCAGCAGAGCCGCCTTCGACTGGTTTCGGTTCTGGAGCGGTGGCGGACCACCTACGGATCGCCGTGTACGGTGAGCTTCAACTGGGCCGTGCAACACCCGTTACGCGGACACGACGGCGGCCGGAATTACCGCTATCTCGACTGGGCGCTGCCGAACACCGATTGGATCAGCGCGTTCGAGCCGTTCGGTGAGGCGTCTGCGCTCTACCCGCTCGCCGGCCGTCAACACCCGCGGCTGTCGGAGGTCGAGGAGCTGCGTGGTGCAATCGAGACGCTCAATCGGTCGAACCTGGACACGGCCGGTGCGGCCGTGAGCCGGAATCACTGACATGACACCCGCCGCATCTCTCGCGCCGAGTGCGTCCGATCGGTTTTACGCGAGCGGCCTTGGCGATCGGCTCGTTGACGAACGGCGATATCCCACCGGCATCCAGGAGTTCCTCTCGGCCGAGAAGAAGCTCCTGATCGCCCTTCGTCCGATGTTCACCACGCTGGTCGAAGTCGGTTGCATGGACGGGCGACACGTCGATTGGGCGTCCGCCCACAAGAAGAACTACCTGGGTGTCGAGCCGGTCTCCCGATATGCAGTCGCTGCGCGGCGGTCAATCCGATGCGCGAGTCTCGATCCCGCCCGGTATCGAGTGCTCGAGAACACCGCGGAGCACCTCGACGAGATTCTGGCCGAGCGGGTCCGGCCGCGCGAGCGGTGTCTCGTGTTCTTTCCGTTCAACAGCTTCGGCAACGCGCAGCATCCGGCGAGAATTCTCGGTGCTCTCGCGCGGACAGGTCGGCCCGTGCTGATCAGCTCGTATCGGACGACGCGGCTGGCGACCCGAATTCGACGCGGGTACTACGAACGCTGTGCCTATCGCAGCCTCCGTCAGGAGATCTCGACGGAATGCACCCGGTTCGTCACGGACGACGGACTGAGCTCGGCCGCCTACCGGCCTCGCTTTCTTGCGCGTCTGGCCGCCGCCAGCGGACTTGATCTGATACCGATCCGGTTTGGACAGATTGGTCTCGCGTTTGCCTCACCCTCCGTCGCACGTCGGCTGACGGGCCCTTAGTGCAGCATTTCGTAATTACGCCGACGTATCGATTTGGACAAGCCACGGAGAGACACTGAGACACTGAGGCACTCGACGCGGGCGGCCTGCACCGCAGGCCGAGCCTCGCCCGCCGCTGCGCGGCGCCGCGTCAAGCGCGCCACCTGAAGCGTGTTCTTCTCTGAGTCTTTGTGTCGCTGCGGCCAAATATGTTGTCGTATTTCTGAAATGGGGCACCGATCGCCGTCACGAAATACGTCACCGGTAATTATGAAATCGAGTACTTACTCTTGGTGCCGCCGAGCCTCGTCATCTATGTGACGCAGTCGTTTGACAGCGACGCGGGTCGATGCATTCGCGCCGCGGCCGATTCTCCGTATCGTGTCGTCGTTGTCTGTGAAGAGCCGCCTCGAGCGATCCCCGACGGGCTCCGCGATCTCATTTCGGTGTACGAAGAAGTCGACGATGTCTTCGATCCGGGCGTGATTGTCCGCGCGATCGCGCGACTGCAGGCGTCCCGGGCATCGATCAGGGTCCTCTTCAGCGACGACGAGCGGGCGCAGGTGCCGCTGGCGAGGGTGCGGGCGGCCTTGAAGTTGCCAGGTCTGCCGTTCGATACCGCGCGCAACTTTCGCGACAAGGCGCTGATGAAGCGCGTCTGGAAAACGCATGGCATCCCGTGCGCGGACTATCGCCTGGTGCGCACCGAGTCGGCCGCAGTGAACGCCGCCTCCGCGCTCGGACTGCCGCTCGTGATGAAGCCGATCGACGGCATGAGGAGCGCCAACACCTACAGAATCCGGAGTCTCCTCGATGTCCGGCGATACTTCGACGGCGTGCGTGCGGCCTCACCGCGTGGCGTTCTGATCGAACAGTTCGTCGACGGCGAGGAGCTCTCGTGCGAGGTGGTCCTTCACAAGGGGCGGCTCGTCTGGTACTCGAGCACGAATTACATCCCGCCCCCGTTGAAGGTCGTCGAGCGTCGTGGTGAGCACTTCGCGGTCGTGTTGCCACGGGAAAGACAAGGGGCCGACACCACGCGGGCCGCAGGAATCGCCGCGAGGGCGGTGCGGTCGCTCGGCCTCCGCACGGGGATGAGCCACGTCGAGTGGTTTCGCAGGGCGGACGGGTCCGTCGTGATCTCCGAAGCGGCTGCGCGCGTGCCGAGCGCGGCGATCTCAACTCTGGCTCACCTTGCCGACGGCACGCACCTGATCGATCTTTGGGTGCGATTGCTGGTGCTGGGTCAGGTTGATGCTCCGCCGCCGCGTCGTTTCGCGGCCGCGGCCGTCTTTCTCAGAGGCTCGGGCCGCGGACGCATCCGCGCCGTCCGGGGCCTGCCCGGCGTGATCGAGAAGTCCGGCCCGCTGATTGTGGCCGCAGACTATCCCGCTGTGGGAACGGCGATCGAGCGCGACTGGGATGGCAACGGCAGCATCCTGTTCCGCAGTCCGAGCACGCGGGCCGTTGTCGAGGCGGTCGAGCACGCCCGGCGAACGATCCGAATCACAGGCTGGTAACGAAGCTTCCCCTGGAACGAAACCTTACGCCGCGAATTCGTCTGTTGCGTTCGCACGGGGTCAGGTCCGCTGGTGGAGGCCTCGAACCGCCGAGTCACGCGTCTGCGGGGCATCGGCGAATCTTCGTGACTATCCCATCACGTATACGACGATGTTGACGGCGAACCTGGTGTTGTCCTCGCGGAGGAAGCGCTTGTTGCGCCAGTCGTAGTCCCACTCGCAGCCGTAGTCCTTGTTGCTGTAGAGCACGGAGGTCCGGCCGCGGCGCTCGATGCCTTTCAGGTATTCGTGCACGATGTTGTCGCCCCAGCCGTTGAGCTCGTGCGAGGTTCGCGGGGGCCCGCCCTTGAACGTGAAGAAGCTGCGGTAGATCGGATGTGAGACGGGCAGCTTCGTGAGCGCGTCCGCGGGAAAGACGGCGTGCATTTCCTGCTCGAACGTTCGCGCGTACAAGCCGTTGACGTCGTGATTGCAATCGTCGGAAAAGAGCAGACCGCCCGCGTCGGCGAACCGGAGAAGGTTCTCGCGCTCGGCGCCGCCGAAGCGCACCAGCTTGTGACCGGTCATGAAGATGAACGGAAACGACAACAACTCGTCCGACGAGGCCGAGATCACCACTTCCTCTTTGTAAACCGGAATGGAGGTGTATTCGATGATCGAGTTGAGGACGTTCGCCGCGACCTTCGGGTTGTAGTCCCAGTCGCCGGATTCGTACCTCAAGCGTGCGAATACGAACTCGGATCCGCGTGGCCGGCCCGCGCGCTGGTCCGGCCTGTCCTGAGCGAGGCGCTCCTCCTTCGACGGGCTCAGCATGAGCGGTGAGTCGAAGGGCTTCCCGGTAGAGCTCGGGGCGGGCAGGCGGACGCTTGCGGCGGTGGCGAATTGCAGGAACCGGCGGCGGGTAATCATATAAAATGTCGGGCTCTGTGGAATATCGAATCACGCATTACGATCTCGTTCAAGGCGCGCTGGAAATTCAGTACATCGAGGAATTCTTCGGCGAGTTTCCCCGCAAGAAGACCGCCGCGGAGATTGTCCGCCGTCTCGAAGGGCGCGCGCATCTGATCCTGCTCGCGACGGCGCCCCTGCCCGACGATCCGGGATCCATCGTGCCGGTGTCGTTCAAGGTGGCCCACGAAATCAAGGTGCCGGAGACCGAGCCGAAGCTCGTCGATCTCGTGCACCGCCTCGGCGACTACGTGACGTTCCAGGGGCGGCGGGTGCTCTACACGTGGATCGGCGGCACGCGGCGCGACTGGCGCGGCAAGGGATTCTTCCGCGCGCTCACCGAGCAGCAGGAGCTCTGGGCGATCGAGCAGGGGTTCGACGAGATCGTCGTCAAGACCAAGAACAAGTTCTACGACATGCGCGGTACGCTGGATCACCTGCGATTCGAGGTCGTGCAGTACGAACGGTACGCGGCCGACAACGCCGAATCGAAGGTGTATCTCAGCAAGAAGCTGATGGCCGAGATGATCTCGAGGCACCGCAGCGCCAAAACCGTCGTGCAGATGCCGGTCTGAGCTCCCCTCAACTTTCCGTCCGCTTCCCTCGTCTAAGCCTCCGTGGTCATCTGTGTGCCGCGCATATAGTCTGCACACACCGATATGCCGCTGAGATCTGTCGAATTCCACGTCCTGCTGGCCCTCGCGGCGGAGGAGCGCCACGGCTACGGCCTCCTGCAGGAGGTCGCCGCGCTCACCGGCGGAGAGCTGCAGCTCGAGCCGGGAACGCTCTATCGCGCGCTGCACCGCATGCTCAAGGATGGTTGGGTGGCCGAGTCGGCGCGCCGGCCGGCCGCCGACCTGGACGACAAGCGGCGGCGCTATTACCGCCTCACGCCGGCGGGCCGCCGCGCCGCCTCGGCGGAAGCGGAGCGGCTGTGGCGGCTGGTGACCGTCGCGCGCGCGCACAGGTTGTTGTCCCGTGCGTGACTCCGGTACCGATCTGTCCCGCCGAGGCGCCGTGACCGAGGGGACCGACGTATCGTGCCGAAGCGCCGCGGGCGCGAAGGCGGATCGGCGCATCGCGTGGTGGCTCGTCTGGGCCTACCCGCCGCGGTTCCGGCGCGAAGTAGGCCTCGGCCTCGTCGACGCCATCGAGGATCGCATGCGTGCGCGGCGGGAGGCCGGCGCCTCCGCGCTCGGCGCGCGCGTGCCGGCGATTCTCGACACGATGCGCAACGCGCCGGCGGAATGGATGGCGACGCTGCGCGCGACTCTTGGTGTCCGGCTGAAGCCGGGCACCACCGGCGACGGCAACCCACCTCATGAGATGTCCGGCTTCAGCCGGACTTCTGGAGGGCGCACCGTGATCGACAAGTTGATGCAGGACGTCAGATACGCGCTCCGGCTCTGGAAGCGACGACCGGGCTTCGCCCTCGTCGCCCTCCTCACGCTGGCGCTCGGCGTCGGCGCCAATACGGCGATGTTCAGCATCGTCAACGCGGTGCTCCTGCGGCCGTTGCCGTACGCGCATGCGGATCGCCTCGTCGTGGTCTGGGGCAGACAGCCCGGCAATCCACGTTCGCTCATGGCGTACCGCGAGTACGACGCGCTGCGCGCGCAGAACCACACTTTCGATGAGTTGAGCGTCTTTCTCGGCCAGAGCGTGAACCTTACCGGCGTGAGTGAGCCGCAGCGGCTGCTGGGCAACTTCATCACCGGATCGCTGTTCGACGTCCTCAGCCTCAAGCCTGAGCGCGGGCGGCTGTTCACAGACGCCGAAAGCCAACCGGGCAGGGCAAAAACGGTCGTCGTCATCTCGCACGACTTCTGGGAGCGCACGTTCAACAAGGACGACGGCGCGATCGGCGCGACGCTCACGTTGAACGGCAATCCGCTCACCGTCGTGGGCGTGCTGGCGACGCCCTTCGACTCCAGGACGGTACCGGCCGACGGCTTCTTCCTCGGGTACGATGTGTACATTCCGGCCGGCCTGTTTCCGGTGCCCGGCGGCCTGACCAACGCCGGACCGTCGATGCTGATGGCCGGACGGATGAAATCAGGCGTCACGTTGTCCGCGGCGCGCGCCGACTTCGACGTGATCACGAAGCGGCTCGAGATCTCGGATCCCAAAAGCCAGGCGGGGCGCAGCACGAACCTCGAACTGGCGCACGAGACGCTCGTCGGCGATTCGCGCACCGGCCTGATGCTCCTGCTGTCCGCCGTCGGAGCCGTCCTGCTCATTGCGTGCGTGAACGTGAGCAATCTCCTGCTCGCGCGCGCGGTGGATCGGCAGCGCGAAATCGCGCTGCGCGCGGCGCTCGGCGCGAGCCGCCTCGCGGTCACGCGGCAGATGCTCGTGGAAGCCGGCCTGCTCGCCGCCGTGTCGGCCGGTGTCGGACTGCTGCTCGGACGCTGGTCTCTGCAGGCGCTCACGTGGCTGCGCCCGCCGAACGTGCCGATTCCGGCCGAGATCGCGCTCGATCAGAGCGTGCTGCTCTTCACCGCGGGCATTGCGATTGTCGTCGCCGTCCTGTGCGGGCTGGCGCCGGCGCTGCGCACCTCGCGGCCGGATGTCAGCCGGGTGCTGCAGACCGGCTTCCGGCGCGGGTCGGGGACCGGCGGCCGCACGCGCGACGTGCTCGTCGTCGCCGAAACCGCGCTGTCGGTGGCGCTGCTCGCGGTGTCGGGATTGATCGTGCAGAGCATGATGGCGCTGCAGCATGTGAACGTCGGCTTCGACACGGCGAACGTCTTCACCCTGCAATTCCGGCTGCCGCCGGCGAAATACCCGAAGCCGGAGGACATCGCGCGGTTCTTCAAGCAGACGATCGAACGCGTCCAGGCCGTCCCCGGCGTCCAGTCGGTGGCGCTCGTCCGCCGCGTGCCGTTCAGCGGCAATTGGGGCGACACGCCGTTCGTGGTCGAGGGGCGCACCGCGGCGGCGGGCAGCGAACCGCGCGCCGGCCAGAACATGATCTCGCCGGATTACTTCCGCGCCATGCGCATTCCGCTGCTGCGCGGCCGCGATTTCACGGACCGCGACGACCTGCAGTCGCCGCCGGTCGTCGTAGTGAACCAGACGCTCGCGCGTACTATCTGGCCCGACGACGATGCGGTGGGGAAGCACATCAAAGTGCCGGAGTCGCCGGAGTGGCTCACGGTCATCGGCGTCGTCGGGGATGCGAAGCACCGGACCGCCACCGAGCCCGCGCTGCCGCAACTGTATCTCGCGCACTATCAGGTGCCGCTGATCTTCTCGAGCCTGGTGGCGCGCACCGCGGTGCCGCCGATGAGCATCGCGAACGACGTACGTCGTGCGATCTGGTCGGTGGACAAGGATCAGCCCGTGTGGTCGGTGGCGTCGCTGGACGACATCGTCGCGCGGTCGCACGGGTCGGCGCGCTTTCTCGCGTCGCTGCTGGCCATCTTCTCCGGCGTGGCGCTGGCGCTCGCGGCGTCCGGGATCTACGGCGTGATGTCGTACTCGGTCACGGAGCGGACGCACGAGATCGGCATCCGGCTTGCGCTCGGTGCGTCGGCCGGGCGCGTGCTGCGCGAGGTTGTCGGCCGCGGCCTGGCGCTGACCTCCGTCGCGCTCCTGATCGGCATCGCCGGCGCTGCCGGCCTCGGCCGTCTGGCGCGAGGCGTGCTGTTCGGCGTCACGCCCGGCGACCCCGCCACGCTTGCGGCCGCGGCCGGACTGCTTGCGCTGGTGTCGCTCGCCGCGTGTTACATCCCCGCACGACGTGCGGCCCGCGTCGATCCGGTTGTCGCGCTGGCGGAGGAGTGACCCGGTCGGGTTCACGGTTCATGGTTCACGGTTCAGGGTTCGTTCGGGTTCTGAGTTCTTGGTTCCTGGTTCGAGGTTCTACGTTCCGGCTTCAAAGTTCACCTTGAACGTTGAACGCCGAACCTCGAACGCAGAACCAGAACGAACCTTGAACCCTGAACCCTGAACATTGAACCCGGTATGATCTGCGCCATGGCTCCGCAGACTCCCTACACGACAGACCTCGCCGGCCGGGACCCGATTGAGGCGTTACGCGACACGACCTCGCGGATTGGCGCGTTGGCCGGCGCCTGGTCGCCGGCGGACTTCGAACGCTCCTACGCGCCCGGCAAGTGGTCCGCGCGGCAGATCCTGACGCATCTCGCCCAGACCGAGATCGCGCTCGGTCATCGGGCGCGCATGGCGCTCACGACGCCGAACTACGCGGCGCAATCATTCGATCAGGACACCTGGATCGCGCGCGAATCGACGACGAGCGGCCGCGACGCGCTCGACGCGTTTCTCGCGCTGGCCGCGATGAATCGCGCGCTGTTCGCGTCGCTCTCGCCCGCCGACCGCGCGACGACGCTCTCCCATCCCGAATACGGCTCGCTGACGGTTGACTGGATCCTGCATCAGATGGCAGGCCATCAGATCCACCACCTGAAGCAGCTCGAAGAGACAGCGACTCGCGGGTAAGGGGGGCACGCAGGGCTGTTAGGGCACGTGGGTCGGGTAGGTCGGATAGGTTGGTTGGGTGGACCTACGCGACCTACCTGACCCACGCGACCTACCTGACCTATTTTGGCCTACCCGACCTCGTTAGAACGTAAACCTGAGTCCGACCTGTCCCACGCGCTGTTCCGGCTGCTGAAAGTCGCCGGCGTAGGTCAGCGGTCGCAGGAAATCCGGATTCGGCGTCTTGTTCGTGATCGTTCCCGTGAATCGGCGCCCGTTGAATCCCGTCGCGCCCGCCGAGCTTGAACCGCCGGGGTTCAGCGCGTTGAACAGGTTGAACATTTCCGCGATCGCCTCCACGCGTGCGGTGCCGCCGATGCGGAATCCCTTCGAGACGCGGAGGTTGAGCTGCGAGAACGGGGCCCCGCGACCGCAGTTGACGGTCGTGCACGATCCGAGGCTTTTCACGATCGGGTTGTGGTTGGCGTCGAACCCGTCGAACGCGAAGGCTTCGGTCGGGATGTCGTTGTTGACGCCGTTCTGATTCACGTCCACACCCTCGGTGAGCGTCACGGGCAGCGACGACCTGTAACGGAAGATCGGCGCGATCTGGACGCCGCCAGGCGCATGAAGCACGGCGGCGAGAGAAATCCTGTGACGCGCATCCGTGCGTCCTGCGGGGCCAAACTGAATGTCGCTGAACGGATCCAGATGGTTCTGGATGTTCGCGGTGCTCAGCTCGTCACCTCCGCCGCCGCTGGTGCCCCTGGCGGACGATAGCGAGTACCACGCCGACAACTGCACGTTCTTCTCGAGCCGGCGCCGCACACCGAAGTTGATCCCGTTGTACCGGCTCCGGCCGTTGCTGATGTCGATGGTGAAGCTCGCCGGGCTGAAGCTGCCGTACGCCGCGAGTAATGTCGAATAATGGCGCGGACCTGACGGGTTGCCGTCGCGCTGGTTGATCGCGGGACGCCAGCCGAGATCCCGGCCCCTGGAGTACACGTAGTCGACGTCGATCGCAGTCGCCGCGTCGACCTGACGCGACCACCCGAACGACACTTGATCGGCATACGGCTGTTTGATCCGCGGTGAAGCGATGTGCGAGTTCAAAGGCAACGCGCCTCCGGCTTCGTTCGGCTGCGCGATACTTGTAATGGGATCGCCGACCTTGAAGAAGGTGCCGTCGGTTTTCCGGATCCCGTTGGAGTTGGTCACGCTGTAGACCGTGCCCGCGCCGATGCCCGTCGCGTTCACAGCGGCGAACAGGATGTTGGCGTTCGTGTAGCCGAAATCGTAATACCGGCCGTAACCGCCGCGGACGACGTCCCGGCCGTCGCCTTCGAGGTCATACACGAACCCGACTCGTGGTTGATAGTTGTTCCTGTCTTCGGCCGGCGTTTTCCCGAAGTCCTCGAATCCCGCAAGGCCAGCCAGCGCGCCGGCCTTGCCCGCCTTGTCGAGGATGACGAAGTTCGGGTTCTTGCTCTGATCGATGGCCATCCCGGTGACGAGGTCATAGCGGAACCCCAGATTCAGGGTGAGTCTGTCTGTCGCCCGCCAGTCGTCCTGCCAATAGACCGCGTACTGCTTCATGGGTGTGTTCGCTTCTGCGGACCCGCCGTTCAGCGATATCACAGAAATCGGACCGGTCAAGCTGTTGTCCAGATGCGTGTACGAGTAGTCGCCAGTGCCCGTGTTGAACGTCAGGAACAGGTGCGGCTCGTTGATGAAGTTCACACCCACCTTGAAGTCGTGCCCCAGGCCGCCCATGCCGGACACGTGCCACGAGAAGTCGTCGCGGAACTGATACTTCTTCTGCTGGGTCGCCTGTGGCGTGTTGATGTTCTGCCCGATCGACACGGTGTTCGGGAACACCTGATATGGATCCAGGCTGTTCGCCGTGATGGCGTTGGCGAAATCCGCGTACTGGAAGATGAACTCGTTCAGCCTCGCGCCGCTGAGCACGTAGTTGTCGTTCAAATTGAACGAGTGGAACTTGTTCGTGCTGAGGCCCCAGCCGCTTTGCGGCGTGGTCGGGCTGACGCCGTACGGCTGCGAATTCTGATTGTAGCCGTATCGCACGGACAGGAATTGCGCCGTGCTGATGTTCGTCGTCTCCTTCACGGTGACGAGGCTTTCGGTATAGGGGGTTGGGTAGATACCGTCCTGGGAGGGGAACAGCCCGTTGGTCGACACGGACTGGAACGTATTCTGCTGCGTCCGCTCGACCGCCGCGAAGAAATGCGCCTTGTCCCTGGTGATCGGCCCGCCGAAGCTGCCGCCGTACTGGTTGCGGCGGTACTGCTGCTTATCGACGTTGGTGATCTTTTCGGTCTCCGTCTTCGCGTTCATCTTCGTGTCCCGGAACAGCTCGAAGAAGCTGCCCTGCGGCCGGTTCGTGCCGCTCTTGGTCACGATGTTCATTACGCCGCCGTTGCTGCGCCCGTACTCGGCCTTGTAGCGCGACGTGATCAGGTTGAACTCCTGAATGGCCTCGAGCGGAAAGAGTTGCAGCAGGCCGCCGACCGTGTCGTCGTTGTTGTCGCCGCCGTCGATCTGATAATTCAGGTTGCGGCCGTTTCCGCCTGCGATCTGTGGTGAGTATTGCGTGCTCTTGGTCGGGTCGCTGTGGAAGCCGAGGCCGACGCCGGGGATGGTCGCCGCCAGATTCGCGAACTGTCGGCCGTTGAGCGGCAGGCTCTCGATCGTCCTCGGATCGACGATCCCGCCGACCGACGAGGCGGTGGTCTCGATCAGCGGCGACGCGCCGGTCACGTTCACCGTCTCCGCGACAGAGGCGACCTTGAGCGCGAAGTCGACCGCCTGCGTCTGGGCGACGTTCACCTCGATGTCCTTCTTCGATATCGTCGTGAAGCCCGGGAGGTCCGCCGTGACGTCGTAGACGCCGACCGGGAGCGCCGAGAGGCGATACACGCCTTCAGTGTCACTCGTTTCGGTCCGCGTAAATCCGGTCGACGAGCTCTTGGCCGTGACGGTCGCGCCTGGAACCGCGGCGCCCTGCTGGTCGACGACACGCCCCGTGATGGTGCCGGTGGTCTGCTGCGCGAACGCCGGCGCACCGGTGAGCAGCAAAAGTGTGACTGGTCCAAGAAGCTTTCTGATCATCCAACTCCTCCAGATGTGCAAAGAACGACAGTGTCCGATTGAGAGCGGTGACCCGTATTCGGTCGGTGGCTGCAATCGCAACATC
>QHWJ01000202.1 GCA_003222535.1 Acidobacteriota bacterium
TCATATTGTCTGACTCAGCGTGCAATAGACTGGCCGCCCGGAATCGTCAGACAGTTGTCGATTTGGTGATTTTGCTCGGACCGTGCGTGTTCCGAAACGCGCGAGGGCGTGTCCCACAACAGAGCAAGAGGCCGCCAGAAGAAGTATGATAGGGCGCAAGTAACGAAGCTTCGCAAACCGCCGAGCGACGCTCCGTCAGCGAGCGAATCAGGTGTAGAATTGCTCGCTCGTGCTGCTGAACAGGAGGGGTCTGTGCTTCAAAAACGTCTCGCGGCTTGGAGCGTGTTCGCCGTCCTAATCGCGGTATCGCTGGCGGGAGTCACGCTCGCCGGTCAAACCGCCGCCTCACCAACACCGAAAACCGAGAAAGCGTGGACTCCGCCCCGCGGCCCCGATGGCCATCCCGATCTCTCAGGGGTCTGGGAGCATAACGCCGCAACGCCCGTTGAGCGGCCGGACGAGCTGGCTGGGCGTGCGGTTTTGACCGATGACGAGGTCGTTGCGCTGAAGCAGAAGGCCGCTGAATTGTTCAACGGCGATGGCGATGCCGCGTTCGGCGACGCCGTGTATCTGGCGGCTCTCCACAATGTCCTCGGCAAGCAGAAGGGGTTCAAGTCCAGGGACACCGGAACAGGGGACTACAACTCGTTCTGGGTCGTGGGGAGATGGTTCGAGAATCGGACGTCGCTGATTACCGACCCGCCCGATGGGAAGTTTCCTCCGTTGACGGCTGAGACGCAGAAGCGCCGGGCGGCAGCGGCGGAGTACAGGAAGCTGCACCCCTTCGACGGACCCGAGGACATCGCGCTGGGCGAGCGCTGCATCACGGGCAGCGTGCCGATGCTGGGCGCGGGGTATAACAACTACTATCAAATCGTCCAGACGCCGGCCGCCTTCGCCATCAACATGGAGATGAGGCACGACACCCGGATGGTCAGCATCGGCAACCGTCCTCATCTCCCCAAGAATGTCCATCTGTGGCTGGGCGACCCGGTTGGTCGGTGGGAGGGCGATACGTTCGTTGTCGATACCACGAATTTCCGCAACGACTCGCCGCTCACATTGGGCACCGCCACCGAGAGCACCCATTTGGTCGAGCGCTTCACGCGCGTCGCGCCTGACACTCTCAAGTACGAAGCCACGGTCGCCGATCCGGCAACGTGGACGAAGCCCTGGACGGCAGTACTGTTCATGAAGAGCACCAAGGACCAAATCTACGAGTACGCGTGCCACGAGGGAAATGAAGCGATGAGCGGCACGCTGAACGGCGCTCGTGTCAAGGAGAAAGAGGCACTGGGGAAGGCCCAGCCGAGCAAGACGCCAGGCTCGCGGTAAACCGAACGATCCGCCGGGCACAGGGCGCGCGCAGCGCACCGCAATTCATGCCTCCGGCTCGCCACCCCGTCAGGGACGCGGGCGAGTCGGAGGTGCCAACGCAACACCATCCGCCGCTCCCCACCTTTTTGCGTCAGGCGACTTAACAGCCCGTGGCGAAAGCCTGGCTGCATTCGACGAGCGATGCATCCCCCGCCCCACCCCAACGCGGCTGCCGCGTTGGGGACCCCGGGGCGCCTCGCTCGTCTCGGTGCGACGCCAGACTTTCACCACGGGCTGTTAAACCAGAAACAGATGGCTTGACAGACGCGACGTTAAAGGATATTTGTTCGCGGCGTGCCCCGTAACCGATCATCGATTCGATTGGGAGGATAGGATGCGCATTCGGATTGGAGTGGCGACTCTGCTGGCTGGAGCGTCTGTGTTGGCGGCCATCCTCGTCGGCGCCATGATTTCGGGTGCCGGTCAGAACCAGAGCACGACGGCGCCGCGCACCAGCGACGGCAAGCCGGACTTCAGCGGCATCTGGCAGGCGATGAACTCGGCGAATTGGGACCTGCTGGCTCACGAGGCGCGCCGCGGTCCGGTGATTGCGCTCGGCGCCGCCTTCAGCGTTCCGGCGGGCCCCGGCGTCGTCGAGGGGAACGAGATCCCGTACCTGCCGGCGGCGGCGGCCAGGAAGAAGGAAAACGCGGAGAACTGGCTGACGCGCGACCCCGAGATCAAATGCTTCATGCCGGGCATTCCGCGCATGATCTACATGCCGTACCCGTTCCAGATCATCCAGGGCAAAGACACCATCCTGATGGCGTCCGAGTTTGCGAGCGCCAGCCGAACCATCAGAATGAACACCAGGGAGAAGAGCCCCACCGACGCGTGGATGGGCTGGTCTATCGGCCGTTGGGACGGCGACACGCTCGTCATCGACGTCACCGATCAGATCGATCAAACATGGTTCGACCGTGCGGGCGATTTCCACAGCGAGGCACTCCGCGTCGTTGAACGCTACACGTCAATCGATCGCAACACGATCAGCTATGAAGCGACGATGGAGGACCCGAAGGTGTTCACGCGGCCGTGGAAAATCAGCATGCCCCTCCATCGACACGTGGAGAAGAACGCCCAGCTCATGGAATACAAGTGCGTGGAGTTCGTGGAGGAGCTGATGTACGGGCACCTCCGCAAGAAGCCGTCAAATCAGTAAAGACAGTTGAGCCGAGGTCGCCGGGCCGAGCTCAACTATCACGAGCGTCAGGAGACACGATGGAGAGAGGGTTACGAGCGGCGAGCGCCGCGATCGTGTGTGCGACCACGATCGGACTCTCTGCAACACAAACGGCCCCGCAGAATCCGGGCCAGGCGTCGACCGCGCGGAAGTATGTCGTGATCGGCTGCATCAGCCGCGAGGAACGAAGCACGCCGTCACGTGGAAATGCGGCACCGGCCGGCCCGACGTTCACCGTCACCGATACGAGAGGGGATTCACCTGCGACGTATCGCCTCGGCGGCGACGCGGAGCAGTTGGGGCTGCACGTTGGACACACCGTGGAGATTTCCGGGCCGATCACCACTCCGCCCGGCGCGCGCGGCGGCGGCAATGCGGGCCCCGCTGTGCCGACGCTGACGGTTCAATCGTTGACCTACATTTCCACGACCTGCCCGAAGAAATAAGGGCGGCGTGCCTGGCAGGGCTCCAAGGCGAGCCCTGCCCCGGCAATCCCGAGTCAGAATGACAGCTGCGCGCTGATCTGGAGAAGGCGCGGATCCAGGATCTGCGTTGGCGACAGCCAGTTCGCACCGAAAGTCGTGTTGATGTTCTGAATGCGGCGGATCCGCCCTTCGAACATCGTGTACGGCAGGAGGACCGGGATGTTGACCGACCGCGCGCCGCCGGCCAGGTTGCGGCCGAGCGACGGCGCGATGTCGGCGTTCGTCGCGGCGTAGATCGCCTCGAGCGGAGGCCCCGCCTGGTCTTGATAGATCGCGCTCGCGACGAAGTTCTTCGGCAGTGGAACGCTTCCATTCAACTTCATCATGGCCAGGCCCTTGATCGGGATCACGGTCCGACAGGTGCTCTGGCCGTTGATTGTGGTCGCGGTCTGCGGTCCCCAGAACCCGCCCGTCGTGCCGATCGAGTAGGAAGTGAGCCCCGGCGCGTCAACGACGAAACATTGGTCCTTCGACTGACGGCCGGCGTCGAAGCCGCCCCCCACGCGAATGCCTCTCGCCATCCGCGCGTTCACGCCGAACCCGAAGAAGTGATTGCGGCGGATGTCCCTGCCGAATTTCTGTGTTGATTCCACCAGGACCTGGTTCGCCGTGAACTTCTCCGGCTTCACGTTGGAGAGACCGCAGACTGGATACCCACCGCCGCCAGGCAGCCGCGAATCGGACGGGGCAGTGACGCAGTACTGTTCGAAATCTTCCGGGCCGAGCAGGACGTTGTTGTTCACCCGCTGTGCGCTGTCGGTGTTGCGGTAGTAGCCGCCGTTATTGAAGTAGTAGCCGCCGTTTACCGACAACCCACGAGTGAGCTCGTGCTGGATTTCGCTGCCGAACTCCCAGTTGTAATCGCGAACGCCCCACCCTCTGCGCACATCGTCGCTCCAGCGGATGGCCGACGGGTTGCTCTTCCCGAAGTTCGGGTTGTCGAGCGCGCCACACTCGCCGTTCTGCCCGAAGTTGCCGAGATTGCAATCAGGGTAGTAGTTCCCGTTCGCGTCGCCCCAGGATCGAGTTGCGACATTGACCGACGTGGTGATCGGATTGAGCAGAACGGCGACGTCGACGTTGGTCTTCGCGACGTACCTTCCCAGCGACGTCTTGAGCGCCGTCCGCCCGTCGCCGAATACGTCGTACGCGACGCCAACCCGCGGATTCAAATCGAACCATCTGGGAATGCCATCGACCGCCGAAAATTTGCGCTCGCCGACCCACTGGTTGAGGAGCGGCATCCCGGGGAAGCGGTCGAAAAACTTCGGATCGGGCGTTCCCGGCGTGTCCTGGGCGGGGACGTAGCCGTTCACGTAGTCGAACCGCAATCCGTAGTTGAACGTGAGCCGCCGGAACTTCCACTGATCCTGCGCGAAGATCCCGAGGTCGTTGGTCCGGTCGAGCTCGAGGTAAGGCGTCGTGCGCTGGAGAATGCTGACCGGAGCCCCGTCGCGGAACGTGTATTGGACGTTGCCGTTCGCGATGAAGAAGTTGTCGGTCACCAGGTGCTCGCGCTGGAATCCGGTCTTGAAGGTATGCGACCCGGTGACGTACGTCATCGCCGCGCGCAACATGTAACGGTTCGTGTAGTCCGGATGGCCGCGGTACGTGGCGGTCGCGCCATAGCTGAGGCCGCGGGCCACGTCCGTGATGGCGACGGTGCGCGCCTGGACGCCGGTCTGCCAGAACGCATTCCACTGCGAAATCGACGCGCCTGCGCCCGCTTCGAGCAGGAGCTTCGAGGTCAGCGGCGAGTTGTAGGTGCCCTGGATGAAGCGATTGGGCTCGAATCGGTACCCGCCCCCGACTTCCTGCAGGGTGGCGGCACTGGTCGACCCGCAGTTGCACGCCAGCTGGTTGTCGCTGAGCAGGTTGAACTTGTGCTTCGGCGTCGCTTGCCATGTCAGCCGTCCCAGGTACGTGTCGTACCACTCCCAGCGTCCGCTGTGCGTGTCGAGCGGGCGGTCGAGCCAGGGCGTCAGGCGCACGACTTCCAGATCGGCCCCCGGCGGGCTCAACAGCTCACCCTGCGTTTTGTTCCAGTAGACGCCGGCGAACTGGCGCGCCATTCCCCAGGTCCGCGCCGCACCGAAGAACCACAGACGGTCGCGCTTGATCGGTCCACCCACACTGACGGCCTCGTCAAAGATCTTGACCGTCTTGCTTCCCGTCCGCAGCCCACGCGCGCGCAGGTCATCGGTCAGGTTGGTGCTCTCCATGCCTTCGCCGCTGTAATTCCCATTCAGAATCGTCCTGAAGCTGTTGCCCCCCTCCTTCGGCACGACGTTCATCACAGGACCATCGGCGTTCACCTCGGCTGAGATGCCGCTCGTTTGCAGTACCATCTCCTCCACAACGGCGGCGTTGATCTGATAGCTGCTGTTGCCCGCGCTATTCTCGATCCCCATCCCATCGAAGTAGACCTTGGTGCCGCGCTTGCCGTGGTAAGCCCCAGCTTCGGAGAAGTAACGCCCGCCGACGTCGTTGACGCCGGTGAAGCCCGGGGCGAGCGCCACCAGTGTATAGATGGACTTCGTGCTGGTCGGCAGCGCGTCGAGCACGTCACGCGTAGCCACGACCTGTTTGCGCACGTTCTGCGTGTCGACGATCGGAGAGGAGCCGCTGACGGTAATCGTCTCTTCCAGCGATCCGATCCGCATATCGGCGTTCACGGTCGCGGTGAAGCCGCTCGAGAGCTCGAGCCCCTCCCGCTTGACGATGCTGAAGCCCGTCAGACTGAAAGTCACCGTATAGGTGCCGGGCGGCAAATCAACGATGTTGTAGCGGCCCTCGCCGTCGGTCGTGACGGTACGAACCCGCTCGATCAGCACGGGGCTGCTCGCCTCCACGGTGACGCCCGGGAGCACGGCCCCCGACGCGTCTCTTGCCACCCCCCCTATCCCGCCGTTGGTCTGCTGCGCGAATGCCGCCGCCGGAATGGCCAGCAACCAGAGAGCTAGAAGACTCAGCCGACTCGCACGTCGCATACCGACCTCCCACGGGTTATCTGTAAGATGGCGACGCCGAAAAATCTGAGCCGACCCTAACACCCGCCATGAGGAGTGTCAACCCGGCAAGCGCACGTGTGTCAAGGGTGCCAGTATACTGATGCACGTCATGTCGCGCCCATTTGCCGTTCTCCTCGCCTGCGCGATCGCAGTCGCGCAGGGGCGTCCGATGGCTCGAGCGGACGCGCTCTTTTCTTTTCACAGCAACGCCTGGCTGAACCTCCATCACATCCTCTGGTCGAGAGGTGAGGGCGCGCCGCTGCCGGCCGACATGCCGGAAACTGAACGGGCGGCATGGGCTGCGGGCATCGAGCGCTACGCGCCCTACTCCAAGCGCAACCTGCTCTTCGACGACGAGCTGATCAAGATCAAAGAAGTAGCAGGTGACGTCAGCTGAAGGAACCGTTCCGAAAGGACGGGTTTCGTCTCATCGACGTCCAGGCCGACGAGCAGACCGTCCACCCTAACTAAGTGCGGTCCACGCAGGCGGCCGGGTACGACCTCAGATCGCTGTACTCAAATCGGTGAACAGCCCAGAATTGAGCGCGAACGCACACGCAGTTATGAGAAGGGGGATTTCGCCGTCACCGGGAAGGCGCCTCCTGACAGCCCGTGGTGAAGGTCTGGCGTCGCACCGAGACGGGCGAGGCGCCCCGATGGCAAGGCGCGACGACCGAGAACCGGGGCCCCCGCCGCGCGTAGTTTGCGCGGTGGGGTGGCAATATCGGGAATATTTGAGGGAGGAGCAACGCAGCCGAATGCAGCCAGACTTTCACCACGGGCTGTTAAGCGTCGTTTTGGCGATGGCGTTCCTGACCGCATGTGGCGCCGATCAGCGTCGCACCGGCTCGGCTCAGACGGCCGGATCGACTCCCATGAATGGCAATCCCGTCGATTGGTTCATCGATCGGGCCCAAGAGACCGGCCTGCGGTTCACCTACTTCAACGGGATGTCGGGAGAATTCTATTTTCCGGAGATGCTGCCGGCGGGCGTCGCGTTGCTGGACTACGACAACGACGGCGACCTCGACGTGTACGTCGTCCAGGGGCAGATGCTGGGCGAAGGGAAGACGCTGAGCCAGGCGACGATCCAGCCGGCCTCGTTGCCGCTCAAAGGGCGCCTTTACAGGAACGATCTGCGCGTGCTGCCCGACGGGACGCGCGCGTTGCATTTCACGGACGTCACCGAACCGAGCGGCATAGACGCGCACGCATACGGGATGGGCGTGGCCACGGGAGATTTCAACAACGACGGGTGCGTCGACCTGTATTTGACGAACGTTGGGCAAAACCAGCTGTTCCGCAACAACTGTGACGGAACCTTCACCGACGTGTCGGTGCAGAGCGGCGCGAATTTCTCCGGATGGAGCGTGTCGGCCGCGTTCGTCGACTACGATCGTGATGGATGGCTGGACTTGTACGTCGGGAACTACGTGCAATGGGACGTCAACGCGGACCAGAAGTGCACGGGGCTGACAGGGCGACGCGATTACTGCACGCCGGCCGTGTACCGGCCGCGGGGCGATCGCCTGTACCGGAACAACCGCAATGGGACGTTTACCGATGTCACAGCCACTGCACTCAAGGGAGGACCATTCGGCCCGGCGCTCGGCGTCGTCACCGCCGATTTCAACAACGACGGATGGATGGACATTTACGTGGCCAACGACGGCCGCGAGAACGTCTTGTGGATCAACCAGCGGGATGGGACGTTCAAGAACATGGGCCTGCTTTCCGGCGCCGCGGTGGGCGCCGACGGCAAACCCAAGGGGAGTATGGGGGTGGACGCCGGCGATCTGGACAATGACGGAGACGAAGATCTCTTCACGACTCAATTACCGGCTGAAGGGAACAACCTTTACGTCAATCTCGGCTCCGGACTGTTCGAGGATCTGAGCGCGGCGTCGGGGCTTGGGCCGATGAGCCGCGGATACACCGGCTTCGGAACGGCCTGGTTCGATTTCGACAACGACGGCTGGCTGGACCTCCTGGCAGTCAACGGAGCGATCGAAGCGATCAGGGAGCGCGGCGACGAGCTGTTTCCGTACGGCGAGCGAAAGCTCCTGTTCCGGAATCTGGGCAACGGACGATTCGAGAACGTCACCAGGGACGCGGGCGCCGTGTTCCAGTTGCTCGACGTCAGTCGCGGAGCGGCGTTCGGCGACATCGACAACGACGGCGACATCGACGTGGTCGTCGGCAATATCAACGGACCGGTTCGCCTGCTGATGAACACGATCGGGAGCCGGAACCACTGGCTCGGCATGAAGCTGGTCGGCGCGCGCACACGGCGCGACATGCTGGGGGCGCGCGTCGAGATCATTCGCAACCACGGCCCGACGCTCTGGCGGCGCGCGCGATCCGACGGGAGTTATGCCTCGGCGAACGATCCGCGCGTGCTTGCGGGCCTCGGCAAATCGAGCGAAACACCGACTGTCCGCGTCCACTGGCCGGGTGGCGGCGTCGAGGAGTGGCGCGCCGTCGCCATCGACCGATGGATGGTCTTCAAAGAAGGGGAAGGCAAAGCGCCGTGAGAGCATACGGGCTGGTCCGCGTTGGCGCAGTGGCCGGAACATGCGCCGTTCTGGGTGGCGCCTGCAGGTCTCAAGGCAACGACGGAACCGCCCCCGCCAAACCGCACGCGGCTCCCGCGCCTTCCGGCAGTGCGTCGTTGCTGAATCCGCCGCACGGCCTTGGGCTGCAGCCCGTTACAGTGCCCGATTTTTCCGCCATGGAGGTATCTGTCCGCGACCAGATGCGGGCCCGGTATTCATTACTCGCCGCACAAATCGAGCATCCGGGGACGAACCCCGCGGAGCTCGGGACGGCTTATGGCGAGTTGGGCGAGCTGCTCATGGCCGCGACGTACTTCGACGCCGCGGAGGCCTGCTATCTCAACGCGGAGGCGCTCGCTCCGGCCGACGTACGCTGGCCGTACTTTCTGGGGCAGCTCTACAAGGCGAAGGGGCCGCTGGCCAAGTCTGCAGCCTCGTTCGAGAAAGCGCGTCATCTGCGACCCGACGATGTCGCGACGCTCGTCTGGCTCGGCGAGGTGTACCTGCTCCAGGGGCGGTCCGACGCCGCCGAGCCGCTGTTCACTCAGGCGTTGACCCTGGACTCGACGTCAGCGGCGGCACACTTCGGCGCCGGCCGCGCGGCGCTTGCGCGGAAAGATTACGCCGGAGCCGTGACGCACCTGGAAAAGGCGCTCGCACTCGACCCGCAGGCGACGGCCAGCCACTATCAGCTCGCCATGGCGTATCGCGGCCGAGGGGAGCTGTCAAAAGCGGAAGCGCAGCTTCGGCAGAAGGGTGACATCGAGCCCCGTCCGGCGGATCCGTTGATGCGCCAGCTCGACGACCTGCTCCAGAGCGCGGAGGCATACAACGTCCGCGGCGGCCGGGAGCTGGATGCCGGCAACTGGGCGGCGGCGGCGGAAGACTTCCGCAAGGGGCTCGAGCTCAGGCCTGCCGATCCGTCGCTGCGCCATCGGCTCGGGACAGCCTTGTATCAGAGTGGGAACGTGAGCGGCGCCGTGGAACAGTTCCAGCAGGTGATCCGGACGTCACCCGAGTATGCAAAGGCGCATTTCAGCCTCGGTGTTGTCATGGAGGCCGGGGGCCGGCACGCGGAAGCCATCGAGCACCTGTTGAACGCGCTGAAGTACGATCCCGCCTACATTCAAGCGCGCGCGCAGCTGGCCGGCGTGCTGGCGCGAAGCGGACGCCCGCAAGAGGCGCGCGGCCATTACGAGCGAGTGCTCGAAATGGATCCCACGCTGAAGGACGCCGTGTTCGGTTACGCGATGACCCTCGTGCGTTTACATCAGTACCAGCAGGCTCGGGACCGCCTGGCCGAAGCGATGAAGGTCTACCCCGAAGATCCGGTGTTCGCCCACACGCTGGCGCGCTTGTTGGCCGCCGCACCCGACGCGCGCGTGCGCGACGGCTCGCGGGCGAAGGCACTGATCGACGAGCTGCTCAAGAAGCAGCAGAGCATCGAGCTCGGTGAAACCGCCGCCATGACGCTGGCTGAATTGGGCGAGTACGAGCAGGCGGCGGCGGTACAGCGCGATCTGATCGCGGCCGCCGAGAAAGCCGGCCTCCGCGATGTCGTGCGGCACATGGCGGGCAACCTCAGGCTCTACGAACGCCGGCAGCCGTGCCGTACGCCTTTCACCGACGACGAGCTGCCTTGACAGCCCGTGGCGAAATATGCAGACAGGAGCCTTGCATGAAATCTGTTGCGGTATTCCTCGGCGCCACGTTGATCGCGATCGCCGCGGGAAGCGGCGGACAGCAGACGACCGATCCGGCACTCGACAAGCTCGCTGGCGCGTTTGCCGACGCGTTCAACGCGAAAGACGCCGCGAGAGTTGCTTCGTTCTATGCGGAAGACGCGATCGTGATGCCGCCCAAGCAGCCGATGGTCAGGGGCCGTCGCGCCATCGAGTCATATTACGCGCGCGGATTTGAGCAGGACATCTCCAGTTTCCGACTGTTCCCGATGGAATCGGCCATCGGCGGCGCGCACGCATTCGAGGCGGGCAGATCCAGCCTGACCGCGCGACGAAGTGCATCGTCGCGCGGGGGCCCGGACCCCAACACCACGAGCGGCAAATATGTGGTGATCTACAAGCGCGTCAATGACGACTGGAAGATCGCGTACGACATCTTCAATGACGACTAGGAGCGTGTCAGAGAAATGTGAACACGCTCCTAGTCGCGCGGTTACCGCGTCCCGCGGTCGCCGTCGACGTGCTCCCACGTGATGGTGCCCTGGACCGTGTGGCCGTCGGGAGTGAAGGTCGCCGGCGGCTTCAGCATCAGGCGCGTACCCGAAAGCTGATAGAACCGTTGGAGGGGGTTCGGTCCGTTGCGGCCCATGTTCAACGTGCCGACCTGATCGTGGACGACGTAGCCGTCGGTCTCGTGAATGTAGAAGGGACCGAAGTAGTTCGTGTACGTGCGGAGCGCCTGTCTGGCTTCTTCGGGCGTCGGCTGCGCGCCTGAGTACGGTTTACGATCCGGCTGCACCATGTGGACCATCATGAACCCGGCGGGCGTATAGATGATGTAGCCCCTCTGCCCTGGATTCGTCAGCACCAGCTCGCCCTTCTCGTTGCGCCGCTCGTTCGATACGAGCTTGAAAAACCCGAAAAAGCGCCGGTGTTCGGCTGTCGGGTTCGGCAGATCCGGGATGCGCTCCCACGTCAACCGCGACTGGTTGCCGTTGGAGGCACGTGGCGGTTTCAACGAGAGGCGCTTACCGGAGAACTCGAAGAATCGCTTCTGGTCAGGGGCCATCCCGGGATTCAAGCTGCCCTGAAGGTGGTGTGTGACGATCCCCTCGGCTTCGTTGACGGAGAAGGTACCGAAATACGCTGCGTAGCCCGTGATCGCCGCCTTCGCCTCGTCGTCGGTCGGCTGGGCGCCCACGTACTTCGTGCGGCCGACCGGCATGATCGACACGGCCATGTACCCTGTGGGGTCGTAGATGATGTAGCCCGTACGGTTCGGGTTCCCCGGCGCCGCAGATGCAGGTGGGATCACTTCGCCCCTGGCGTTTCGCTGTTCGGTGTTGACCAGTTTCCAGGTGCCGACGAACCGATCTTTTGGCGACGGCCTCGTGGACGTCCTGGTGGCGGATGGTCGATTTGGTGCATTGCCCTGCGCGGCAGCGGTGGGGAATTCACAGAACGCCACCACGCCGGCCAACACGATTGGCGCAGGCAGACTCCTTCGCATGATGCCCTCTCTTTTCAGCGAGTGACCGACGTCTGTGTTGACTGTCAGCATAGCATCGCTTCGCTACGGCAGCGCGAGCGCCACGAGCTCGGGGGCCGGTTCGCCGGCAACCGTCAGCGCGATGTACTGCTTGTTGTCGATCATGTAGGTCATCGGCGTTCCGATGGCGAGGCCCGGCAGGTCGACCGACGCGATGTCCCGGCCTGTCGCTTTGTCGCGTGCGACGAGCCGCGGCCCATTGCTGGTCCCTCCGGTCGTGATGGCGTGAACGATAAGCGTCTTCGTGAGGAGTGGTCCGCTGGTCGTGCTGTCGCCGCCGACGGCTGGCAGGTTGAGATCCTTCAGCATCGGATGGCGCCGGATGCCGTTGCCGTCTCCGAGCGGCACCATCCAGACGTGCTCGCCGGTGTTCATGTTGATCGCGGTCATCCGCGAGTACGGCGGCTTGAACAGCGGCAGGGACTCCGGCATCCTCGGCATTGAACCACCACGCCGCTCGAGATACAGCAGCGTGCCCTTCTGCCCGGGCCGCGGCGCCTCGAGCCGGAAGATCGACATGGAGTTTCTCGACGGTACGTAGAGCATGCCGGTGTCGGGGTCGACGGCCGCACCCGACCAATTCGCGCCGCCGCCCGCGCTCGGACGTCCGAGCGTCCCCTGGTTTCCGCCCGGGACGAACAGCGACGGCGGCGTATATAGCGGACCGATTCTGAAGTTCCTGATCGCCGCCACCGCCATCGCGCGGATCTCGGGCGTGAAGTCGGCGAGATCGTCGATCGTGACTCCCTGATACTCGAACGGCGCCGGCCTGGTGGGGAACGGCTGCGTCGCCGCCGCGTGCTCGCCGGGCACGTCGGAAGGCGGCGCCGGCCGCTCCTGGATTGGCCAGACGGGCTCGCCCGTCACGCGGTCGAACGTGAAGACGAAGCCCTGCTTCGTCACCTGCGCCACCGCGTTGAGCCGGCGGCCGTTGACGGTGATGTCGAGCAGATTCGGCGCGGCGGGCGGGTCGTAGTCCCACAGCCCGTGATGCACGAACTGGTAGTGCCAGACGCGTTTACCGGTCTCGGCATCGAGGCAGACCAGCGATTCCGCAAAGAGATTGTCGCCGGGCCGGTGTCCGCCGTAATAATCGGGCGCGGCGGTGTTGAGCGGCAGGTACACGTACCCCAGTTTTTCGTCGGCGCTGTAGGTCGTCCATCCGCTGACCTTTCCTGTGTACGACCACGAGTCGTCCTGCCACGTTTCGTTGCCCACCTCACCCGGCCTCGGGATCGTGTGAAATGTCCACTTCAGTTTTCCCGTCCGCGCATCCAGCCCGCGCGCCCACCCGGGAATCTGCTCCTTGAGGATGTTGTACGACGAGATCGAAGCCGGCGTGATGACCGTGTTGCGAACGACGATGGGCGGTGACTGCACCGAATAGGTCAGCGCGTTGAGCCAGTCGCGAGATCCGCGGACGGCATACGGCAGCCCCTCCATCAGATCGACGCGGCCGCGATCGCCGAAGCTTTCGACCGGCACGCCCGTCTTCGCATCGACCGCGACGAGGTAGCCGTCGCCGGTACCCCAGAAGATCCGCTCGTCGCTGCCGTCGGTCCAGTAGGCGACGCCGCGCTGGTTCCACCGCGCGCTCATGGTCGTCGTGCCCGCTTCGTAGCTCTTCGGGTTGTAGATCCAGATTGTCTGGCCGGTTTTGCCGTCGATGGCGGCGCCGACCGACGTTGGCGTGTTCAGATACAGCCGGCCGCCCACCATGAGCGGAGTGGCCTTGAAGTTGGTGATGGTCGGCGGCTCGCCGTCGCGCCATCGCTTCGGGTCGGCCTTGTTGAGCTGATCGAAGGTCAGACTGGCGTTTGCCCAGACTTCACCGCGTCCCGGAATCGTGCGGCTGAGAAAGCGGTCGGCGGATTGCCAGCGCCAGACGACTCTGAGCGTGCCGAAATTCCTGGCGTCGATCTGGCTCAGCGGAGAGTACTTCGTGGCACCGAGGTCGCCCGCATACGACCTCCACTCGCCTCCGGCCGCGCCCTGCTGCGCCCAGAGTGGATCGATGGCCAGCGCGATCGCGACCGACGACGACACGACGGCAAACCGCCGCAGCCAACGCCGTTTCATGATTTCACCTCTGTTCGTCCTTGCTCCCGCACGGTCGGAGGCGCATGGAGCCCGAACATGGTCGGATCCGATCCGGTCCGCGATCTTGAGTTTTCGCCTGACGCACACGTACTCGCCGTCCTGTCGCCGGCCGCACTCTTTTTCTCTGCCTGGGCGGCAGCCTGTTCCTTGGGGCGGGCCCCAGGCCGACGCCGGTTTAGAGTAACACCACGGCGGCGGTTCTTGACTAAGTGCGAACGAACTGATATCAACCAGGGTGCAAAAAAAGGAGTCAGCACGATGCGCAGACACATCTTCGTTGGGGTTGCCGGTGTCAGCCTGATCCTCGCAGCGGCGCCGCTCCGTGCTCACCACGCGTTTTCAGCGGAATTCGACGCCGACAAGCCGCTGAAGCTCGAAGGAACCCTCGTCAAAACCGAGTGGATAAACCCGCACGCGTGGCTCCACATCGAGGTGAAGAAGCCGGACGGCAAGACCGAGGTGTGGATGATCGAGGGTGGGACGCCGAACACCCTGATGCGGCGGGGGATTTCGAGGGACACCCTCAAGATCGGCGAGGCGATCGCGGTGACCGGGTACCAGGCCAAGGACGGCAGCCTGCGTGCGAACGGTCGAGACATCACCTATCCCGATGGCCGGAAGCTGTTCCTCGGCTCGACGGGGACGGGCGCCCCGTACGAGAAGAAATAGTCGGCGTTCCCGGCCACACGCAAAGGCCCCGTGATCGAGCGGCCAACTAGGGCCGCGACTCGAGGGAGGTCGGTCTGCCGAATTTCGCCGCGTCGATCGGGACGTTCAGCTGCACGTCGTTCAACTGAAAAGCGTCCCGCCCATCCAGCCACGCGAACGTGAATCGGAAGGGCATCTTGATTCCGCCGACGTCGCGATAGTCAGAATAATCAATCTGCGTGGGAAGCCGGCCGATCGGCGAATTGCCGTACCGCACCATCCGCAGCAGCAGGCCCGTCTGTCTGTCGAAATACAGCGTTGCGAACAGACGTCTCGGGCCATTACCCTGAACCACGTCGACCTCGCGATCGTCGATCGTCGCCGGATCAAGAGTGCGCAGGTTGGTCAGGGCTTGCTTGAGTTGTGCCGGGAAGGAGAGCTGTGCATCGAGCCTGGCTCCGTCCAGTTCACTTCCGTTCAGCTGATATTCGCCCAACACCGTCAACGGTGTCTTGATCCAGCCGGTTTTCCCGTCGTAGCTCCTGATGCTCGCGTCGCGGCCCGGGGCGTCCTTGAACTCGATGATCGCCGTGCGCTGATCGGGAGCTTTCGAATAGATTTGAACCGCGCCTCCGCCGCCGAACCCGCCAAACCCGACGCTCGTCCCCTTGCCGGCAAAGCTGGTGATGCCAGCCAATCGCTGGGCCCCGCCGAGTGCTTGAAGGTACTTGTTGATAATCTGGTCCGGCGACGGCAATCCGGGAGGCGACGCGGGCACCAGGTCGTCCCTCTCCAGAATGGGCGTGCCGTACACGACATCGAGAGCCGGGGTGACCACGGGGCGATCGCGGCCGCGATGGCACGTCCAGCACGTGACGACCTGTCGTCCCGTGAAATGGTCGCGATTGATGGCAGTCACCATGTTCACCATCCTTCGCGCGGTCACTTTTCTCGGGGTGTCGGCCGCCCAATCGACTTTGTCGGTGCCCGCCGAGTCATGACACTCCGAGCAGTCAAAGCCCAGCGAGCCCGACATGATGCCCATCGTCCCCATGAAATCGTCGACGGAAATGCCCTTGAGCGCCTGAATGTTCTTGAACGCCTGTTCCGCCAGCAGTGGGGGGCCTGATGATGTCGCCTGATCGCTTCCCAACGCGAACGGGCCGTTGGCAACGAGCCAGAGGGCTGGACGCCGCTTCGCCTGGTCCGGCTGGTTAACGGAGGCCATCGAGGAGTGCCGCGATATCCGGCTGCCGGCGGCGCCCCAGGTGACGCCCACCAGGCACACAACCGCGATGGCCGAGGCGCCAAGAATCATTCGCATTGATCCGCCCTCATATGAGTCCGTTCCTTCGATTCATTTCGTGCGACTCATGGCCTTCCAACTCAAGGTGGGCAGTACATACCACGGGCTCACGAGAGGGTCAAACACTCGGCGTGCGCGGAATCCGTGAAAGACGCGACTGAAAGACCGAGCGTCTTGAGATCTCGCTGCATCGCGCAACGCTCCCGAAGCCGCAGCGGCCCGCCGGCCGCGGCACGGCTCTCAGGCGTAACGACGATCAACGCAGAGCTCGCAGAAACCGCTGAGAACATTTGCCGGATCTCGAACCGGCCGACGTGTCTGCGTGCCTGCGCTTCGCGAGCCGGCGTCTTGATCACCCCATTGTCGCGGCGTGACGCTTTGGCTCGACAATCAACACCGAAGCTTCCCGACCGTCGAGGACATCGGCAAGCCGCGATCGACGTCCGTTTCGATGTTGCGCAGCAGCTTCTTTGCCTTCGTCCTGTCGTCGGTGCCGCTGCTCTCCACGATGGGCCGCCCCTCGCGGTAGTACTTCAGCATCCAAATGGTGCGGCCCTTCTGTCGGTAGACGGTGCCCATCAGGCGGCCCGCTTTCGATAACGACGTACGGTAATCGACTTCTCGCGCTGGCGCGTGCGCGCGATGTCGTACGAAGCCTGCATGCGCATCAACGTGTCCATGCGGACCCCGAAGGCTTTTTCCAGCCGCAGCGCCATGTCCCCCGAGAGATCCGCCTGACCATTCAGCAGGCTCGACAACGTCGGGCGCGAGACGCCGAGGAC